>NZ_JALAZE010000003.1 GCF_022809095.1 Bacillus kexueae | reverse complement strand
ATATATCCGTTTTTATAACCACCAACGGTTTCAAAAAAAATTAAACAACCTGAGTCCTTATGAATATAGGACTCAGGTTGCTTAAATGTGCTTTTTTATTCCTGTCTACTTGACAGGGGTCACTTCATTCATACCAACCTTCTCTTTATTATCGATGAAGATCGATATCATAATGATAACGGTCAGAACGATATTTCGTACAAGTATATTCGATTGGTTGATCATTGACACCAAATGAATGACGAGTCATTTCAAGTAACGCCGCACCACTGGCAGTTCCTAAGTAATCAGCCTCCGGAATGGTAGCATTCACAGCTCGGATTTTTTCGTTAGCTTTCACTAGGTATACCCCATGTTCCTCTAAAATTTGATAATAGATGGCACCATTTAAATCGTATTTCATCAGAATGTTTCCTATTTCCTTTGGCCAAAAGGATTTCTCGATGGCAATGGGTTCTTCATCAGCGAACCGAACCCGTTCAATCATTAAGATTTCCTCATCATCTGCAACTTTTAGTTTTCCTTTTTCAAAGAATAAATCTTTACGAAATTCCGCTCTTAGTAGCTTTGAATGGGGGCGTAACCCTTTTTCCATCACTTCTTCAGCAAATCCTGTTAGTCTTCCTAACGTGCCTGTTAACCGCTGTGATTTGACGATTGTTCCCTTTCCTTGCTTTTTCTCTAGCAGCCCTTCTTGAACTAGGGCTGATACGGCTTGTCGGATAGTCGTTCGACTCACATTAAATTCTTCGATCAACTGTTGCTCAGTTGGAATTAAATCTCCTGGAACCCAATACTTCTTTTGAATGCGATTAGCGATGATTTCTTTTACTTGCTGATACAATGGGGTTGGACTGTTTGTTTCAATTTTACTCAAATGTCTCCCTCCTTTCCCAACAGGTGAATACATCATAATCAATTCGAAATTAATCATAACATATAGAGTAAAGCCTTGCATTATGATTGTATGAGATAAAAAAGAAGCGGCCTTAGACCGCTTCTTCGTAAAAGCTATTACGCTTTTAATTTGTCGCGAAGTACCATTTGCAGAATTCCACCGTGACGATAATAATCAATCTCTACTTCACTATCGAAACGAACCAGTACTTCAAACTCTTTTTTGTTCCCTGCTTCATCAGTAGCCGTTACTTTTACATAATCGCGAGGTTTGACATTCTCATCAATTTCTACCTCAATCGCTTCTTTACCTGTCAGGCCAAGCACTTCAGCATTTTCCCCTTGTTTAAATTGAAGAGGTAGTACACCCATTAACACAAGGTTTGAACGGTGAATACGCTCAAAGCTTTCAGCAATGACCGTCTTAATTCCGAGAAGATTCGTTCCTTTTGCTGCCCAGTCACGAGAACTTCCCATTCCGTAATCTTTACCTGCTAAAACGGCTAGACCTACACCGTCATTCTTATATCTCATACATGCATCATAAATGGACATTACTTCATCCGTTGGCCAGTAAGTCGTGTATCCACCTTCTGTACCAGGTGCGATTTGATTGCGTATACGGATGTTTGCAAACGTTCCACGCATCATTACTTCATGGTTTCCACGGCGAGATCCATAAGAGTTAAACTCTCTTGGTGATACGCCTTTTGATTGTAAATATTGTCCAGCTGGTGTGTCTTTTCCGATTGCGCCTGCAGGAGAAATATGGTCTGTAGTAACTGAATCTCCGAACTTACCAACAACTCGAAGCCCTTTTAATGGTTCTACCTTTCCAGGCTCTGCTGATAACCCTTCAAAGAATGGAGGGTTTTGAATGTAAGTGGAATCATCATCCCATTTATACAGAGCATCATCTGTCGTTTCAATCTCATTCCAACGAGCATTGTCATCGAACACGCGCTCATACTCCTCACGGAATAGTTCAGGAGTAACAGTTTCTTTTACTACTTCTTTAATTTCATCCATGGATGGCCAAATATCGTTAAAGAATACGTCTTTTCCATCCTTGTCTTTACCAATTGGATCATTTAATAAATCGATGTCGACCGTTCCCGCAAGAGCATATGCCACAACAAGTGGTGGAGACGCTAAGTAATTACCTTTTACAAGTGGGTGAATACGACCTTCGAAGTTACGGTTACCAGACAATACGGACGTAACAAGTAGGTCATTTTCAGCAATTGCTTTTTCAATTTCATCAGCTAATGGTCCAGAGTTTCCAATACATGTCGTACAACCATAACCAACTAAGTTAAATCCTAATTGCTCTAGGTACGGAAGTAAGCCTGAATTTTTCAAGTAACCTGTTACAACTTTTGATCCAGGTGCTAGAGATGTTTTCACGTACTTCGGTACTTCCAGTCCTTTTTCCACTGCTTTTTTCGCGACTAAACCTGCTCCAACAAGAACATAAGGGTTTGACGTATTTGTACAGCTCGTAATAGCCGCAATCGCTACCGATCCTGTTTTCATAGTAGTCTTCTCACCACTATTAAACGTAACAGTCACTTCTTTATTTACTTCCGTCGGCTCTAAACCGAAGCCTTGGTTACCAGCAGGAGCCGCTAAGGCTTTATGAAACTCATCTTTCATCATCGATAATGGGATTAAATCTTGTGGACGTTTCGGACCAGATAAGTTGGCCTCAATTTGAGAAAGATCAATTTCCACAACATCTGTGAAAGATGGATCTTCTAAATCAGGCGTATAGAACAAGCTGTTTTCTTTGCAATATGCTTCCACAGCTTGTACATGGTCTTCATCACGGCCTGTTAAACGTAAATATTCAATGGACTCACCATCAACTGGGAAGAATCCACATGTAGCTCCATATTCTGGTGCCATATTTGCAATTGTAGCGCGATCTGCTAAAGGTAGCTTCGATACGCCAGGTCCGAAGAATTCAACAAACTTTCCTACTACCCCTTTTTGACGAAGTACTTGTGTTACTTTTAACGCTAAATCAGTAGCAGTCGTTCCGTTAGGCAGTTCGCCTACTAATTTAACCCCGATTACTTCTGGTACTGGGAAGTAAGATGGCTGTCCAAGCATTCCTGCTTCTGCTTCAATTCCTCCGACACCCCATCCTAAAACACCGATACCGTTAATCATCGTCGTATGAGAATCCGTTCCAACTAATGTATCAGGAAACGCTTCAAATTCTCCGTTGTCAGATTCGATTGTATGTACTACATTTGCTAAGTATTCTAAGTTTACTTGGTGTACAATTCCCGTTGCCGGTGGAACTGCACGATAATTATCAAATGATTTTTGCGCCCAGCTTAAAAATTTATAGCGTTCTGCATTACGCTCAAATTCTAAATCCATGTTAAATTGTAGAGCGTCGTCAGTTCCTGCACGATCAACTTGTACAGAGTGGTCAATAACAAGATCCACTGGAATTTCTGGATTAATCTTATCTGGATCTCCACCCATGTCAGCCATTGCTTTTCGTAAAGATGCTAAATCTACGACCGCTGGAACACCTGTGAAGTCTTGTAAAATAACTCGCGAAGGCTTAAACGGAACATCTAAGTCTTTTACATCCTTCGTTCCCCATTTCGCTAAGTTTTCTACATGTTCCTTTTTGATTACACGACCGTCTACTTGACGTAAAACGGACTCAAGAAGCACCTTAATGGAATAAGGCAAACGAGATACGTCTCCTAATCCTGCTTCTTCCAATGCTTTTAATGAATAATAGTGATACGTTTTACCATTCAGTTCAAAAGATTTTCTCGCTTGGAAAACGTCATTTTTCGTTAACTGTTGCTGTGTCATGTCGTTTTCTCCCCCTTTTACTAAGGTCGACAACTGTCGATTGTCCCCCTAAAAATTCGCACAATTCAATCTTAATATACTTTTCGCAATAAGTAAATAACAATACCGTTATCAATTTATATAAGTTCCGCTTATACATTCAAATATTCTTATTTTTTCAAAATCATAAAATTTAACATTCCCATCAAATGTATTGATCCTTTTACATTGCAAACACTAGTACTGGAGGTGAGAAATATGGCAAAAAGAAGAGCCAACCACATACGTGAAGGAATGAACAGCGCTAAAGCCCAAGGGGTAGGCGCTGGTTATAACGAAGAACTTCAAAATGAACCTTTAACTGAAGAACAGCGACAAAACAATAAAAAACGAAAGAAAAATCAGTAAATGTTAAATCGAGGCTGTCTAATGAGTTCAGCCTCTTTCTCATAAAGTATATTATGGTTCATTTCGGTGGTATTGAAAAATCTGTCTACGAACGATTACCTCCTTTAGTATCTCCGTCATCTTTCAAGCTCTTCTGCGAAGTCTTTCGGCTAATGCCCTCTAAAGATAACTGCCCTGTTTCTTCCATTCTAAAGCAAGTGAAGAAATGAGCTATTTTTTACTTATCATAAAGCTCGATCCTATTTAGAAAGTAAAAAACGACAGGTAGCCGTTTTCTACTCGTCGTTATTAACTTCATATACAATTTGGGCCAAGTCCCCTTCAAATTGTTGCAATCGTTCTCGTTCATTTTCAGAAGCTACTTCTAAGGCATTTTGAATTTGCTCGTATGCTTCATTCACTTCTTGTTTTAAATGTTTCAATTGCGACCCATAAGATGCCGAATTTTTTTCAACTTGCAAATACGCATCTGTTACTTGTTTCATTCCCTGTTCAGCCGCTTGAAACGCTTGTTGTTTATTTTTATTGTAAGGCATATTTTTTTCTCCTTTCACCGTTTTCTTATGTAGTTTGCTGAAAACCCTTCCCATTTATTCATCAAATGTTTGTATGTTTTATCAATGTAGAGAAAGGATATCAGTGAAAGGAGGCGTATTATGAACAAGAATGATCAAAAAGATATGAGAAAAAATGCTGCAAAAGGGGAACACAGTGGGCAACCAGAACCGCTAGATGGTTCTAAAAAAGTTAAAAACCAAAATCATACCCGTCAAAAGCATAATAAAAGTCACGATATGTAACAACAAAAGGTGCCTCTTTTTCTAAACCTAAAAAGAGGCACCTTTTTTCGTATAATTGACTTAAGCCTAATAATCTTAATCACCTAGTTGAAGATTATTAGTTTCATGCATCATTTTTGAAAGAGTGAGGAACAATTAACTTTTTGTTGAATACATATAATGTTAAGTTTGAATTCAACTGGAGGTTTTATTCGTGGGAAACAAAAAATCTTCAAACCCTTGTGACCTTAATGGAATTGAAGAATGGATGAATCAATTTTTGCGAGATCCGTTCACAAACTTTTTAGATGAATATACGTTTCGAGTAGATTTATTCGAAACAAGCTCTTCGTATATTGTTGAAGCATACTTGACAAAACAACCGATACAAAAGATTGTTTTGGAATTAAATAATAATACCGTCACCATTTTTGTCTCATATGAAAGTGATCAAAATCCAAAGGAACGAACAATTGAACTACCGTTTTTTATTGAAAACAAACACATTGAAGTTCAAAATAATCAATCGATTTTAGAAATCATTGTCTATAAAGAAGGTATTGAAGAGCGTTCTTCAAAAATTATTGCTCTTGAAATATAATGATGGCAATGTATATCTTTCTTTCTAATCAGGTGAATACCTGATTATTTTTATTTGTCTTTTTTATGATTCGTTTGTATTGTAATCTCAATTACTTTAATGTCACAGTTTCCACACCATTTACACGATTGACTCTCCTCCAAGATCCTCATACAGTTCGTGCAATAAAATTTTCTCATGTTTTCCCCTTCTTCTGTTTGGACTTTTTGTTTTTTCTAACCATTGTATGCAAGGACTTGTTTGAAGTTTCAACCTATTTCTTCTAATAATCATACATGATTTCGCTCTTTTCTGGGTAGAAGGGATATTAAATTGTTCATTTAGAACATAGTTTTATTTAATAAAAAGAATCTTCACCAAGCATTGTTGCATATATTAAATAAAGTTTTAGTCAATTAGGAGGTGCTTCGTTTGGCGTATTTTGGATCCAAAGGATGGTATATTAAACATTTAAAAGATGCAGGAATTACAAAGCATCCGGAAGAATTGCGAAAACTTGAGCTATACAAAACGTATGTTCTTCGAAATTTATATTTTGAATTAGTAGCGAAAAAAGAAACACCTTAGTTATTGTTCATTTGGAACATAGTTTATTTAAATAATTAATAAAATTTGTCTGTTGGATGACAAAAAAAGATCCAAATGTAGCATCCTTTTCATACGATGTGATAAGATTTCACTAGGAATAGATTTTCTGATTATCCGAGAATGGGGGTACCTCTCATGAACAATCACGTCCCACTTTATGAATTAATGATTTATCCGACAGAGTCAGGAAACATTAAATTTACAATATACATTGATGACCATGAGTTTGAGGTGTTTGCAGAATTAGGTGATTTTATGTCTATTGGAAGACACGAGGATAAAATTGAAGCAGTGCGAATTGCGGTTAACGAACTCATTAACTCACAAGAATCTGTAAACCCATAGCCGTATTTTTCATCGTTGTGTATAATAAGGTAGGAGTTTTAAGTCAGAGGTGTTAAAAGATGTTATCAGGTTGGTTTTTATGGTTCATCCTATTATGGGTGGTTTTCTTAGTAGTCATGCTTGGAATCGGAGGATTCTTCATGTTCCGTAAGTTTTTAAAACGCCTTCCAAAAGAGGACGGAAAATCCGAACTAGATTGGCAGGACTATTACATAAAGCAGACGAAGCATTTATGGCCTTCGGAACAGAAGGAATTACTTGAAGATTTAGTAGAGCCTGTCCCTGAGCTTTTTCGTGATGTTGCTCGTCAAAAGATTGCGGGGAAAATTGGTGAAATTGCACTAAAGGAACAAGCGGATTCAATTTCTCAAGATTTGGTTATCAGAGGATATATCCTAGCTACTCCTAAACGTGACCATAAATTCCTCATAAAACGTTTGAAAGAAAAAAATATTGATTATTCTTCGTATCAAACACTGTTCGATTAAAAAAAGGCGCTAAAACAGCGCCTTTTTTTACGTACTATGTATAACCATTTCTTGCTGAATTTTTTTAAACTTAAGATACATCGCAATTCTCCATGGTACTATCATCCCAAATGCTAACATCCAAAACATTCCGCTTAATTCTCCAAAATCAATCGATGCACTTAAAACCCCTTTTAAAATAATTCGTATGACTAATAAACTGATTAAGATAATGGGAAATGCTTTCGATCTCTTTAAATAGATGTGCTCACCACGACGTTCAAAGTGAGAGGTTTTAATCAAAAATATTGAAAAGATAAAACCTACTGCTAACGCTTCCACAATTTCTAAAGGGGTAATTCTAAATACAGGAAAAATATACATTAACGCCCCTGTACTCATAAAAATAGGTGGCAAGATAATCTTCTTTACAGTTGCAGGTTTTTTCGCAGCTTTCGATCGAATGAAAATAACGATTAATCCCATTACAAGCCCCAAAATTGTATACGCAATCATCATGATGCATCAATCCTTTACTATAAACAAAGTACTACACTTATTGTAACACATGTTTGACCGCCTCTAATACCCTCGCTTCGTCAAATGGCTTAGTAATAAAATCTTTTGCACCTGATTCAATTGCTTCTACTACCATCTTTTGTTGCCCCATCGCCGAACACATAATGATTTTCGCACTTGAATCAAACTCCTTTATACGTTTGACAGCTTCTATTCCGTTCATCTCCGGCATTGTAATATCCATCGTAACTAAATCAGGGCGTAATTCTTTATACATAAGAACGGCTTTTACTCCATTATCTGCTTCTCCTATGACGACAAAGCCTGCTTTTATAAATATTTCTTTCAACGTTTCTCGTAAAAATTTTGTATCATCAACAATTAAAACGTTTGGCACATTTTTACCTCCCCACGGTCACAGGTCATCTAGCATTATTATACTGAATATATGATGGAAAGTGGTAAAATTTGTGCTAAAATCCTGTAAATCCACCAAAAATATTTGTAAAGAATACGATAATCCTCGTTAACAAATCGAAAAATAAAAAGAGCCCCATGATAATCATAATGACGCCACCAATTTTCATTATCTTAACATTATTCCTTTTAATCCAATTCATTTTCCCAATGAAAAAGGACAGTAAAAAGAATGGAATCGAGAACCCTAGTGTATAAGCGATCATATAGATCATTCCTGAACCTGGATTAGAGGCTGCTAATAAAATGACTGAAGCCAAAATTGGTCCTGTACAAGGCGTCCATCCAGCTGCAAAGGCCATTCCGATTAAACTGGAGCCTAAATATCCTGCAGGACGGTTCTTAAATTGAAACCGTTTCTCTTTCATAAGTACATCCGGTGTAAATACACCTAACACAACAAAACCAAAGAAGATAATTAATATTGCTCCAATTTGTCGAATTAAATCTTGATAATCCAGAAATAACTGTCCGATAAATGACGTTCCAAACCCTATGGCAATAAAAATGACTGAAAACCCAATTAGAAAGAACAATGTATGTAATAAACTTCTCCGTTGCAGCATTGCTTGGTCTGTCTTTATTTCATTGACTGATACGCCCGTTATGTAGGATAAAAACGCTGGATACAACGGTAAACAACATGGAGAAATAAATGATAGAAAGCCTGCTCCAAATGCTAAAAAGATATTTAAATCATCCATAATGACACTCCTTTCATCTTTACTATTGTAACAATACTTAATAAAAAAATGTCATTTTATCTCATGACAGATTTTTGACAAAGTTGTGTGAAAAATGAGAAATACACATTTGCTAATTAAAATGAATAAAAATGAAGAAGACACGCAACTATATAGCGTGTCTTCCAATCGATTAAAATCGATATTATTACTTTAGTTGGTTATTCATCGCTTTCATCATTTGATTGATCTTCTTTTGCGATGGTTTCATACCCATTTGCATCATCATCATTTTAAGCATTTGCTCATTGATTGGTGGATTTTTCTTTAAGTAAGACATCATATATCGTCTCGCAATAAAGAACCCTAACGCTACGCCACCGATTAGCGCTAGAACGATTAATAAAATCGCTAACCAAAGTTCCATTCAAAAATATCCTCCTTCATGTTGTCTACCATACAGTGTACTAAACCATTCGAGAATATACAACATTTTGACTGCAATTTTTGCCTATTTAGACAAATTTTCTTTCTTTAATCGGGTTTAGCCATCCATATTGTTCGTGTTGAAAATCCATTGCTAAGAAGCAAGGATCAAACTTCCGTAATATTTCAAAAAAAACAGTTTCCGATTCGAAACTCCCGGTTGCTGTAATTTCAACATTTCGTGGCTTTAAGATTAAACTTGCTTTTCCACGATTGCTTCGTAAGTGAATTCGATGCAACGGCGCAATATGCTGATAATTATATTGATGATTTAAATACAGACTGATTAATTCATCTAAATAATCAACGGGTATTTGCTTTGAGACATATTCAACTTGCTGTTTTAACGTATCATAACGTTCGTCATCACGGCTCGTCCATAAAAAATCTTGAAAAAGCTGAAACAACTTGAACTCACGACCGAAGTAATGACTCGCAAATTCCTCTTTTATTAAGTAGAGATAAAAGTGCCTCATAACACCAACTCCGTTCAAACCTTTTCATACATTATAGCCTATAAGAATGAAGAGGTTTGTCTGTTGGTGGTAAAATGAGGCACTAATTTTGTCGAATATTAGCCTAATAAAGCTTTTACTTTTGCGACAACGTTTTCTACTGTAAAGCCATACTCAGATAAAATTTTCGCCGCAGGAGCAGATGCACCAAATGTATCAATCGCTAAAATGTCACCTTCATCTCCTACATAGCGCTCCCAACCAAGTGAAGAAGCCATTTCGATTGCTAATCGTTTTTTCACTGCCTTAGGTAAAACTTCTTCTTTATAAGAAGCTGGCTGCTTTTCGAAACGATCCCATGAAGGCATACTAACAACAGATACGTGAATTCCTTCTTCTGCAAGCTGCTGTTGTGCTTTTACTGCTAACGCAACTTCTGAACCAGAAGCTAATAAAATAGCATCTTGCTCACTCGCTTGAGATGGAGATACGACGTAAGCTCCTTTCTCAACACCCTCTTTTGCTCGTTCAGCAGATAACGGCAATGTATCTAAGTTTTGACGCGTAAGCACAAGAGCTGTCGGAGTTTCAGTTGATAATAACGCTTGTCTCCATGCCTCTTTCGTCTCATTTCCATCTGCAGGTCGAATGACAGATAAATTAGGCATCGCACGTAAAGAAGCTAGTTGTTCAACTGGCTCATGTGTCGGGCCATCTTCCCCAACAGCAATACTATCATGTGTAAAGACGTAAGTCACAGGTAACTTCATTAACGCAGCTAAGCGAATAGCAGGACGTAAATAATCAGAGAATACGAAGAACGTACCACCGAATACACGTAATCCACCATGTAGTGCCATACCATTTAATGCTGCTCCCATAGCAAATTCACGAACACCAAACCAAATATTGCGACCTGTGTAATCCGATGAAGCAAAATCACCTGCACCTTTAATTGTCGTCTTATTTGATCCTGCTAAGTCCGCAGAACCTCCGAAGAAGAATGGGATATTTTTCGCAATTGCATTAATCATCTCACCAGAAGATGCACGAGAAGCTAAAGATGAACCTGTCTCATATGTTGGCATTGCTTCATCCCAATTCGCAGGTAAGTCACCAGACATCGCTAGCTTTAATTCGGCAGCTAACTCAGGATACTCCGCTTCATAACGTGCGAATAAATCGTTCCACTCGTTCTCTTTTTGTTGTCCAGCTTCTTTCACAGCTTGAGCGAAATGAGCATAAACTTCTTCAGGAACGTGGAAATCATTTTCAAAATCCCAAGCGTAGGATTGTTTCGTTAATTGCAATTCCTCTTGACCAAGTGGTGCACCGTGAACACTTGAAGTTCCAGCACGATTTGGAGAGCCATATCCAATTGTCGTACGAACCTCGATTAAGGTCGGACGTTCGACATCTTGTTTTGCTTCTTCAATTGCTTTTGCAATCTCTTCAATATTATTTCCATCTTCAACACGAAGAACTTGCCAGTTCATGGATTCAAATCGTTTTTGAACATCTTCAGAGAATGATTTGTGTAAATCTCCATCTAATGAAATATCGTTTGAATCATATAAAACAACTAAGCGACCTAATTTTAAATGACCTGCTAAAGAAGCTGCTTCAGCTGAAATACCTTCCATTAAGTCACCGTCACCACAAATCGCAAATGTGAAGTGATCAACTACATTATAAGAATCCTTATTATATGTAGATGCTAAATGACGCTCAGCCATTGCCATACCTACAGCCATAGCAATACCTTGACCTAATGGACCCGTTGTCGCATCTACACCAGGAGTATGACCATATTCTGGGTGTCCAGGTGTCTTACTTCCCCATTGACGGAAAGATTTTAAGTCATCCATAGAAACGTCATAGCCAGATAAGTGTAATAAGCTATAAAGTAACATTGAACCGTGTCCAGCTGATAATACAAATCGATCACGGTTGAACCAATTCGGATTTTCTGGATTATGATTCATGTATTTTGTCCATAGCGTGTAAGCCATAGGTGCTGCTCCCATTGGCATTCCTGGGTGTCCAGAATTTGCTTTTTCAATTGCATCAATTGATAAAGTACGAATCGTGTTAATTGCTAAATCTTGAATGGAATTTGACACAGTTTTTTCATCCTTTCTCATTTTAAGTACGTATTATTTTATCATAGGGATTGATGGAAACCTATAATTATTTTTTGATTCCTTTCTTTTTTTATCCTAGTAGATTAGACATTACACACTGACTTTACGATTGGAATAAATTCACTTTTAAGATTAGGTGTCATGTACATCGTTGAAGCAACCGTTTTCATTGAATGGTACATAATACATAGGATAGGTTGCTTTAGGAATACATGTTAGTTTGTGTGTAAGCCATCCCTTCACCGTTAAATGAACATGGTGCTTAATTTGTTTTGACTTTATTTGAAGGATTTTTTACCATTAAACGCCTAAAGGAATACAATGATTGAATTGTATTCCTTAATGAAGGCGATCGTTTTTTTCTTTCTTTAATTTTTCAGGCGTAACGTCATTGCCTTCCGGGTCAATAATTGTTACATTTTGAAGTGTATTTTTCATTGAGGAACGAAAAGCTTTTAAATACTCCTGCCGTAAAGCTTGTTGTTCCATTTTCTCCTCATTTGTTAAACCTTCTGATTTGGCTTTTTTTGAAAGTTCATTAATACGATCAATCTTTTCTTTCGGTAACATGATTGTCTTCTCCTTATTTTCATAATGCGTTCTAATCGTACTAAATCAAAGGAAAAGAATCAACTAATTTGAATAAGGGTCATGTTTAACTTGCTCTTCCATGTATTCCTTGTATCTGCGATGTACAGTTGCTTTTGAAACTTCATATCCGAATCCACGAAGAGTAGCAGCAATTTCAGCAAATGTTAACTTATTATTTCGCAAACGAATAATTTCTTCGATTGGAACATCTATCTTTTCTTTCCCAGAAGGAACATGCTGATTTTTTAAATTTTTCTTCGGATTATATCCATTCTCAACGGCACGTCGCATGCCTCTTTTAATTTTCATATTATGTATTTTTCGTTGATATTCTTCTACGATACCAACAATCTCTAACACCATTGTATCTGCCTCAGAAAGTTCAAGCTCCCCCTGCTGGCTAACGGTGAAGATCTTTACACCTTCTTTTAACAAACAATGAATGAGTGCAATTTTCGCATTCCCTCTACCAATCCTCGTCTCATCTTGGATGAGTACGGCTTCAACAGAATGCATTTTAATACTATCTAGCAATTGGAAAACTCCATCTCGTTCAATTTCATAACCACTTGCTTGTTCTTCTATCACCTCTATAACTTCCATTCCTTGTTCATTCGCAAGCTTTAATAATTCTTCTTTTTGCCTTTTTAAAGAAGTTTCTTGTTGTTCTTTTGTCGTGCTCACACGACAATAAATGATTGCTTTCACGTTCATCTTCCTAACTACATTATTCAGTTGCTAACAAATGATCATTATAGCGCATATTTTTTTCCACTGGAATAACCACTTTATCTCCTGGTTTCACAACTAAAGTTTGCAAGTTGTTTTTTTCCTCTACCCATTGTACAAATTCTATTTTATCCATTCCGAATTTCTGTTCGTATTTTTCGGCGATGGTCCAAATACTTTCTCCACTGTTTATCACAACTTCTTCAAAGTTTGATAAATCTTCTTTCTCTCCCGTATAAATAAGGGCAAACACCCCTAGTGTCATAACGAAAAACAAGCTCACAATGTATGAAAAGGTTAACTTCTCCATTTTCTTCCCCTCCAAATAAAACATTTGTTCGCATTTCTTGATTTAAGTATAATACGAACAAATGTTTCAGTCAACACGTTATTTCGAACTTATGTTTGTATTTAGAGGAAAATCATGCTATACTTACCGTAAATGAAATGAGCTGGGGTGCATAGATATGACAAAACTATCGAAAAGACAACAAGAAATATTAAACTTTATTAAAGATGAAGTTCGTTCCAAAGGATACCCACCGTCAGTTCGAGAAATTGGGGAAGCAGTAGGTCTTGCATCTAGTTCAACTGTTCACGGTCATTTAGCAAGGCTTGAATCAAAGGGATTGATTAGGCGTGACCCTACTAAACCTCGTGCTATTGAAATTTTAGAAGAAGATTTATCCGCACACATTCCAAAAAGTAATGTAATCAATGTCCCTGTTATTGGAAAGGTTACCGCAGGACTTCCAATTACAGCTATCGAAAATGTGGAGGAGTACTTCCCTTTACCTGATCGTTTTGTTTCAAGCGATGATCAAGTATTTATGCTTGAAATTATGGGCGATAGCATGATTGAGGCTGGAATATTGGATGGAGACTACGTAATCGTACGCCAACAGCAAACTGCTAATAACGGAGACATTGTCGTTGCCATGACTGAAGATGAAGAAGCGACGGTGAAAAGATTCTTTAAAGAAAAGGACTACATTCGTCTTCAACCAGAAAATTCCACGATGGAGCCTATTATATTAAGCAATGTCGTCATTTTAGGAAAAGTTGTTGGAGTTTATCGTACAATTCATTAAAGAGGGTGTCCCAAAAGTAGCTGGGACACCCATTCTTTGTTTGAAAATAAAAGATTTTTTTGTCATGCACATACTAAAACGAAAATGGCAGAAGCTTTCCGGACTTGCACAGGACGTGTCCGCTTTTCACAGTGGTTCATTCAATTATCTCATACTCGACTCGCAAGCTCGTCTACAAGGTGTTCGGCTCGTGCTGGTCTCGTAGAAGTCGCCGCCTTTTGCCAATTATTTCATGTGCTTTTCACGAAAATACACATGAAGTAAAATTGTAAAACAAAAAAAAACGGTTGAGCTTAAAAAAATCATATCTTAATGACCTTTTCACTCAATCTCTTTATTGTCACCTCTTTCCCCCTTTACCTTTTTTGATCCATGCTCTTCTTTCAGCATATTCCGCACATTGAGCACAAACGTTCACGATTTTCCCATCATTTTTCTGATACTTATATCCTCTCTTCCCTTTTCGTTTACACATATCACATTTCAGTCGAAAAAATGATAACATTATTTTTCTCCTTTTTTACAACTTTCTGTACATTTAATTAATCCTTCGATATATTCCCATCTATCCCCTTTTTCTTTTAATTAAATTAACGCACACTATAGAGGAATTCTTTTGAAAGAAGGTAAATAATTATGAGAACTGTATTATATGTAACTGCCCATCCACATGATGAAACTAAATCGTATTGCATGGCTATTGGGCATACTTTTATTGAGGCTTACAAAAAGTCAAATCCAAATGACAATGTTGTCCATTTAGATTTGTATTCAGAACCAATTCCTTCCATTGATTTAGATGTATTTAACGGATGGGGGAAGCTACAAAATGGTCATGAATTCAATCAATTATCCAATGACGAACAAGCAAAAGTCAGACGATTGAGTGAATTATGCGACCAATTTGTCACTGCGGATAAATATGTTTTTGTAACACCAATGTGGAATTTTTCGTTTCCTCCTATAATGAAGGCCTATATTGATGCCATTAGTGTTGCGGGGAAAGCTTTTAAATATACAGAGCAAGGTCCAGTTGGCCTTTTAACAGATAAAAAGGCACTGCACATTCAATCAAGAGGCGGAATATACTCAGAAGGTCCAGCAAAAGAAATGGAAATCGGTCATCGCCATTTATCCGTTATCATGCAATTTTTCGGAGTTCCTTCATTTGATGGACTTTTCATAGAAGGTCATGCTGCCATGCCAGAAAAGGCGGAACAAATTAAAGAAAAAGCAGTGAACAAAGCGAAGTTGCTTGCGAAAACGTTTTAAAGTTTGTAAAGTAAAGACCATTTTTATGATCAATTCGTTGTTCTGTGGGTGCATTTCTTCAAATTTTTAATTTATTGTTTTCATCCACCATATAAAAACCCCTCAACACCAGTCGTGTCAAGGGGTTTTAGTATTAGTATTGCGTGATGTATTGCTCGCGCTCCCAAGGATGTACTTGTGTGCGGAACATATCCCACTCAATTTCCTTCGCTTCGATGAAGTGCTCAAATAAGTGTTCACCTAAAGATTTAACGATAATTTCGTCTTTCTTTAAGTTTTCGAGTGCTTCAGCAAGTGTTGATGGTAAGTCAACGATGCCGTTCTCTAAACGCTCTTCTTTCGTCATTACGTAAATGTTGCGATCAACCGGGTTCGGTGGTGTTAACTTGTTCTTAATTCCATCTAAGCCAGCAGCCAGTAAAGTCGCCATTGCTAAGTATGGGTTCGCAGCAGGGTCAACACTACGCACTTCAACGCGCGTACTCATACCACGAGATGCTGGGATACGAATTAATGGACTTCTGTTTCGTGCTGACCAAGCAACGTAACATGGTGCTTCATAGCCTGGTACAAGACGCTTATAAGAGTTGACAGTCGGGTTTGTCACAGCCGTAAATCCTGGAGCATGCTTCACAATACCCGCAATGAATTGACGCGCCGTTTCAGATAATTGTAAATCTCCATTCGGATCAAAAAACGCATTTTCTCCGTTACGGAATAAAGATAAGTTACAGTGCATTCCAGAACCGTTTACTCCGAACAATGGCTTTGGCATGAACGTAGCATGTAAGCCGTGCTTACGCGCAATAGTTTTAACAACAAGCTTAAACGTTTGAATGTCGTCACAAGCTCGTAGCGCATCTGCGTATTTAAAGTCAATTTCATGCTGACCTGGTGCAACTTCGTGGTGAGAAGCTTCAATTTCAAAGCCCATTTCTTCAAGCTCTAATACGATATCACGACGGCAGTTTTCTCCTAAATCAGTTGGTGCTAAGTCAAAGTATCCACCATTGTCATTTAACTCAAGAGTTGGTTCGCCCTTCTCATCTAATTTGAATAAGAAAAACTCTGGCTCAGCTCCAAGGTTAAAGTTTGAAAAACCTAACTCTTCCATTTCTTTTAACACACGCTTTAAGTTGTTGCGTGGATCACCTTCAAACGGAGTTCCATCAGGATTGTAAATGTCACAGATTAAGCGTGCCACTTTCCCTTTCTCAGCTGTCCACGGGAAAATAACAAACGTGTCTAAATCTGGATATAAATACATGTCAGACTCTTCAATGCGTACGAATCCTTCAATAGAAGAACCGTCAAACATCATTTTATTGTCAAGCGCCTTCTCTAATTGAGAGACTGGAATCTCAACATTTTTAATCGTTCCTAAAATGTCTGTAAATTGTAGACGAATAAATTTTACATTCTCTTCTTGAACTAAGCGAACAATATCTTCTCGAGTATACTTTGCCATCTTTTAAAACTCCTCCCCATTTCCTAAAAAAATATATTTTAATTTTAATTGCTTACGAAATTAATGGAAAAACCTTGACATATCCCCATGTCGAAGTGTTGCCCGCTGAAAGCGACCGGCTTGAAGCAGTTCCTCTTTCAGCATCTTACGGAGTTCAGCATCGGAAAGCTCTTGTTTCGGTGCTTTTTCAACTCGTTCCATGGCATTTTCTTCTTTCACAGCAAACAATTGCTTTATACCAGCCATGTTTACACCTTTCTCAATCAACGATTTTATTTCTAGCAATTTATCAACATCATTGAATGAAAACAATCGACGATTACCTTCAGTTCGAGCGGGAGAAACGAGGCCGTGTTCTTCATAATAGCGTATTTGACGAGCTGAAAGTTCAGTTAGTTGCATTACGATTCCAATCGGAAAAAGTGGCATCGATCGTCTAATTTCGTCACTCACAGTTTCTTCCCTCCTCTTTCAGTTGCTTAAGTTATTTTCATTATATTCAATGTAATATATCCTGTCAATATGATGTAAGAAAATCTAACATAGATTTTTTCGTTCTTTATAGAATAATCGAAATATTTATGAATGTTATGCCACATCAAACAATTTACCCAATTTCTATTTCCACTAAACGAAGTTATCTTGTAATGAACATTATATTCAGCAAATTCTTCGCCCACAATAACAGCCGTACAACTTCAAATGGTTTCATCAACACTACATAAGCACCGATAATGAAGAATGAAATAAACGATAGAAGTTTTACCTTCCCCTTTTCGGATTTATGTACTGCAAAAAAACTAAAAGCGAACGAAATTAAATATATGATTAGCGAACTAGCTAAAAACATCTCCACAAAACGAGTGGTGAATGTGGCCCCAACATAGAAAATAATGGCAACAAGTGTGGTGATGACAGACCATCTACTAAATACTCCCATCACTTTTCCCTCCATTTCAATAGAAAGTATGTATTTTATTCCAAATTATAACATTATTTGAATCTATTCAAAAATTATTTACATAAAAAGGATCGTCCGCTATAACTAGCAGAACGATCCTTTTGTTTTATGGAAGTGAGAGTAACTTCTTTTCAACTAATGTATCTAATGCATGACAAATGGCAATTTTGACATGCTCATACGTTAATCCACCTTGTACATATGCCACAAATGGAGGGCGAATCGGTCCGTCAGCGGATAATTCTATACTTGCTCCTTGAATGAAGGTTCCTGCAGCCATAATAACATCATCTTCATAGCCAGGCATATAACTCGCATAAGGCGTTACATGCGAATTAACTGGGGAAGCAAATTGAATAGCTTGACAAAAAGCAATCATCATGTCCGCACTATCAAATTGTACGGATTGAATTAAGTCCGTACGAGGTGTATTCCAGAGCGGATTCGTATTGAATCCTACTTCCTCAAGCATTGCGGAAGTGAAGATGGCACCTTTCAACGCTTGACCAACGACATGAGGACTTAAGAAAAAGCCTTGATACATTTCTAGTAAGCTATATAAAGATGCACCTGCTTCATTCCCAATCCCCGGGGATGTCATGCGATAAGAACAAGCTTCAACAAGCTCTTTCTTTCCGACAATGTATCCGCCTGTCTTAGCCAAGCCACCTCCTGGATTTTTTATTAACGATCCCGCCATCAAGTCCGCTCCTACATGACAAGGTTCTAATTCTTCTACAAATTCCCCATAACAATTGTCAACAAATACGACTAGATCTTGTCGAATTGATTTAATGAAATCAATCATTTCTTTAATTTGTTCAATTGTAAAAGATGGACGAGTTGCATATCCTTTCGAACGCTGAATACCGATCATTTTCGTTTTGGATGTTATTGCTCGTTTAACAGCTTCAAAATTGACAGACCCATCTTCTTGTAGTTCAACGGTTTGGTATCCGATTCCAAATTCTTTTAACGACCCCACTCCGTTTCCTCGAATACCAACAATTTCTTCTAATGTATCATAAGGTTTTCCCGTTATGTAAATCAATTCATCCCCCGGACGTAATACCCCAAAGAGAGCGATTGAAATGGCGTGAGTGCCAGAAATAATTTGCGGTCGAACTAATGCAGCCTCTCCACCAAAAACATCCGCATAAATAGATTCTAACGTATCCCGTCCATGGTCATCATACCCATATCCTGTTGAAGGGATAAAATGACTATCACTCACTTTATGCGTTTGGAAGCTCTTTAATACACGAAATTGATTCGCTTCCACACGTCGGTCAATTTCTTGATGTACAGGACGAATTTTTTCCTCTACCCGTTTAACGATAGGTGATAATTTATCACCGTTTTTTAAATTTTGATACATCTTGCTGTCCCTTTCTAATCATTATAGTTTTTTACGACGGATTGCAAAGGATGCTGTTTAGCCATGTAGCCTTTCATCCGATATTTTTGTTCTTGTTCGTCAAATAGAACTTCGACGACAATGGATTCATTTTTTAATTGGGCCATTACTTTCCCTTCTGTCACCGGAAGTAATAGAGAATATGGTACCATCGATTCTTTTAATTGTTTTTCTATTGTTTGCTTTAACAACTCAATATCCGTTTCCTGAAAAGCACTAATTTGAATCGAAGGTGTTTTTGAAGTGGGAACAAAATCGACTAGTTGCTGATCTTTTTTATTATAAACCGTCAGCATTGGAACATTTTTCACATCTAGTTCGCCAAGTAGTTCATATACTGTTTTTTCATGTGCTTCAAAATCAGGATTTGAACTATCGACGATATGTAATATTAAGTCCGCTTCTTTAACTTCTTCTAACGTAGAGCGAAAGGCAGCTACCAACGTGGTCGGTAAGTCTTGAATGAATCCAACCGTATCCGTCAGAATAACTTCTAACCCAGATGGAATTTTCATTTTTCTTGTAAGCGGATCTAAAGTAGCAAAAAGCAAATTCTCTTCAAACGTACCTGCCTTCGTTAGCCGATTAAACAATGTCGATTTACCCGCGTTCGTATACCCGACTAGTGCTAATTGAGGCACTTGATTTCGCTTGCGCCTTTCCCGATAGCGCTCCCGGTGAGAAACAATAGACGACAGTTGCCTTTTAATATCATCAATACGGTTTCGAATGTGGCGACGATCGGTTTCCAACTGAGTCTCCCCCGGCCCTCTCGTCCCAATCCCTCCACCTTGGCGAGAAAGGTTTAACCCTTGTCCTGCTAGTCGAGGCAATAAATATTCAAGCTGTGCTAACTCTACTTGAAGCTTTCCTTCTCTTGATTGAGCTCGCTTGGCAAATATATCTAAGATTAACTGTGTACGATCGATTACTTTTACTTGCAATTCATTTGCTAAATTACGGAGCTGACTTGGCGTTAGTTCATCATTAAAGATGACAGTGGTAGCTTCCTGTTCATCTACAAGCACTTGTAACTCATGAACTTTCCCTTTCCCTATAAAGGTAGAAGCTTCTTTCCGATCACGCTTTTGTACGACTGTCGATACAACCGTCCCTCCTGCAGTATGAGTTAAGGAGCGAAGTTCTTCCATTGAATAGTGGAAACGTTCCTCTTTCACTGGAGAGAGATGTAATCCAACTAGAATCACACGCTCCACGTCTTGCATTTGATTATTCAATTAAATTCCTTCTTTCAGCATCTTTTTAGAAACAAACATATCATATCAAAAAAAGGTGTTTACGGCTAGATGATGAGGTTTCTCACAGAAAAAAATTGCATCAAATCCGATTACAAACATATAAAATGATGGTAAAATCATTTAGGTTAGTTTGAATTCGTTTGAAGGAGATTGCAGCATGACTTGGGAAGTATTTAACATCATCGGGACGATCGCCTTCGCCATAAGCGGTGCTATCGTCGCAATGGAAGAAGAATATGATATTTTCGGTGTTTATATTTTAGGTATCGTTACAGCCTTTGGTGGCGGAGCCATTCGAAACTTGTTAATTGGTGTCCCTATTTCTGCTTTATGGGATCAAAGCATGTTATTTCACATCGCATTAGCATCCATGACGCTCGTGTTTTTGTTTCCAAATAATATTTTACGTCACTGGAGAAAATGGGGAAACTTTACCGATGCAATCGGACTTTCCGCTTTTGCCATTCAAGGTGCATTATACGCAGTAAAAATGGGTCATCCCATCAGCGCTGCAGTTGTTGCAGCTGTTTTAACCGGTACCGGAGGAGGCATCATTCGAGATTTACTTGCACAACGAAAGCCGCTCGTGTTGAGGGAAGAAATTTATGCCGTTTGGGCAGTTTGTGCTGGACTATTGATCGGATTTGAAGTAGCCTCTACCCCAGAAGAACTTTATGCTCTATTTGCCATTATAGTTATTTTAAGAGTATTAAGTTATACGTTCAAATGGAAATTACCTAATCGTAACGTATATTCCAATCGAAAAAAAGATGTTGTTTCATAACCTAAACTTAAGGCTTCTGCCCATGACTGAGCAGAAGCCTCTTTCACTTAGGAAAACGTTAAGTCCTCACTTTTTATTGTCACTAAATCTTCCTTTTGATATTGGTCCGTTAAAACGAGGCGCATTGCTTGTGTACGAATGGATTTTTCAATAATATTCCGTACAAAACGTCCGTTCGAAAACTTTGAGGGACTCATTTCAGATTTCGCTCGATTAAGTTGCTCCCGAAGCTTCCTTTTCGCATCATAACTAAATTGATATTCACGTTCATTCACCATTTGAAGGGCAATTTGCATTAATTCTTCCACTGAATAGTCTGGAAAATCCATCACGATTGGAAATCTAGATTTTAATCCAGGGTTTAAAGATAAAAATTGATCCATTTCCCGTGGATACCCTGCTAATATGAGGACGAAATCATGTTGTTTATCTTCCATATGCTTAACAAGTGTATCGATCGCTTCTTTTCCGAAGTCTTTTTCTCCACCTCTTGCAAGTGAATAAGCCTCGTCAATAAATAAAATCCCTCCAAGTGCTTTCTTAACTAAGTCTCTCGTTTTTTGCGCTGTGTGTCCAATGTACTCACCGACTAAATCTGCTCGTTCTGCCTCAATTAAATGACCTTTTGACAAAACATTCATTTGGTAAAACAACTTTCCTATTAACCTAGCAATCGTTGTTTTACCAGTCCCCGGATTTCCTTTAAACATCATATGCAGCGCTTGCTTCCCCGCCTTCAACCCCGTTTCTTCTCGCTTTTTGTTCACATATATCCATGCATAAATTTCTTTCATCATCTTTTTCATCTCTTCCATTCCGACTAACGAGCTCATTTCGTCCTCAATTTGAAGCAAAATGTCGTGCTTTAACTTCGCTTTCGGTATGGTCAATTCATACGAAGAGGTTTTCGTTGAAGATACAACTGATGGGCCGCTCGACTGTTGTTTTAAAACAATATTCATTTGTCCGTTATTTTTAAAAGTAACTGCTTGATCCACCGAGCTCACCTCTCTTTCTCTATCGACAAACTAATCGAATAAAAGACTTCATTAGATGAACATTGTTGGAAAATGATGAATTGTGCGCTTTCCCAAGAAATATTCAAGATGTACACCATTATTGTAATGTATGCAAAAAGTGCGCAAGGACAAACCTAATTTTTTAGCTCCATTTTTTTCATGCCATAAAATATTTCGCTAGCCGCTTCGGGTTTCGTATGGTTAAAAAGACGACAAGTAGTTCTCTAAAAAATCTCTTCTCTTTTCTAATAGGTTGGTGTTTCAGTTGCACTCATTCATGCGACAGGCAGACGTTGTTGGCCTGACTAGTTTTTCGATCTACTTTTCGAACAACCTCAAGCTTGTCTGTATGGCCTTTGTCTCATGATCAATATTTCATAAGGCTGTTTTCGTATAGATTGTTACTTTTTCAATCATTATTGAAATAAACTACGAACATTTGCTTTCCGCGGGAAGGAAGTCACTCCTTTTCAAAGGGGGGAAACGATTCTCAACAATATATTTTATACACACAAAAAGCAACAATTCTTCAGAAAAGAGCCTTTCAAAATTAACCTAACGAAAAAAGCTGAAAGTCAATAAAATGACCTTCAGCTTTTGAGATTCAATTATTCAAAATCAATTTGAACATTTTTTTGTGGAGCAAACGTTGAAATCGCATGCTTATAAATAAGCTGTTGCTTCCCTTCTGTCTCCAGCATCACGGTAAAGTTATCAAATGCCTTTACTTGTCCACGTAATTGGAAGCCATTCAACAAAAACACTGTAACAAAAGAACCGTCTTTACGAAGCTGATTCAAAAATTGGTCTTGAATATTAATTGGTTGTTTCATCATTTCGTCCTCCTCTATTCTCTATATGTAATTAATTCTCTTTTCCCGAAAACTTTCCTGCAATATATTGAAAAATTTCCTCCACCTTTTCATCCATAGAAAGAGGGGGAGTCATATCAAACCACTCCACATTCATTTTGTTACGGAACCATGTTAATTGTCGCTTCGCGTACCGACGAGAATTTTGTTTTAGCTGCTCTATGGCAGAATCAAGTGATTGAACTCCATCCAAATAGGAGTAGATTTCTTTATATCCAATAGCTTGTATTGATTGACAGTCACGCAAGCCCGTTTTGTATAACCCTTTTACCTCTTCTAATAAACCTTCTTCTACCATAAGATCGACTCGATAGTTAATCCGTTTATATAATTGTTCTCGGTCCATTGTAAGCCCTATTAACGCAACATCATACAGAGGATTCGCTTCATTCGTATGTTCAACTTCGCTCATTGTTTTGCCGCAATCATAATAAATTTCTAACGCTCGAATAACTCTTCGAACATTATTGGGATGAATTTTCTTAGCAGACACGGGATCAATTTGCACAAGCTCTTCATACAATGCTTCTTTTCCCATTATTGCAGCCTTTTTTTCTAATTCAGACCGCAGCTGTTCATTTCCTTTTGAATCGGTAAATTTATAATCATACAATACAGATTGAATATACAGCCCAGTACCCCCGACAATCATCGGCATTTTTCCGCGATTCGTTATATCTGTAATAAGAGGACGAACCATCGACTGAAATTCAGCTACCGAGTAAGATTCTTCTGGCGACTTTATATCTAGCAAATGATGGGGAATACCTTCCATTTCTTCTTGCTTAATCTTCGCTGTACCAATATCCATTCCTTTATATATTTGCATGGAATCGCCACTTATAACTTCACCGTTGAATCTTTTTGCTAATTCTATACTTAATTTCGTTTTTCCAACCGCAGTGGGTCCGATAATGACGATTACCTTTTCATTTTTATTTTCCATGAAACCACTCTTTCACACCTAACAAAAATATACGCTTTCATCCTACCATGTTTCACAGGAAAACACCAATACATTATTTCCTATTTTTTCTTATTTATACCTCTTACCGCCATCATATATAAACTATTACACAAAGTCTGTTTTCTGAAAGATTGTTTTTTAGCAAAAGGGTCTAATGCAAAAGATAGTCGCAATTAGCAGAGGTTTATTCTATGATACCCTCCTCATCTCACAAGCTCCCCTCTGGTGTCTTCACCTCATACTGTTCCCGGCGGAGTCACCGACTTTCACTCCATTAATTCATAACCTAATCGCATTGTGTACAAAAACAGACTACGAAAAAGAGAAAAAGTAGCATTCTCCTCATGATTGAATGCTACTTTTAGATTAATAGTGTTTTTTATTGTGTTGTTTTAAGTTATTTTTCCTTTGTTTCAGTTCAATTACATAACCCGCTTGAACATTTTTTCCATTTCATATGTCGTAAATTGAATAAGAATTGGTCGACCATGTGGACAAGTGAATGGATCTTCACAATTTCGTAAAGTCTCTAACAGCGAAAAAATTTCATCGTCTCTTAAATGTTGATTTGCTTTAATGGAACCTTTACAACTCATCATAATGGCCGCTTCTTCACGTAGTTTTTTAATATCCGTCTTTTTATCATCGATCACTTGTTGAATAATTTCTTCAATAAGTTGCTGTTCCTCTCCTTGTGGAAACCATGTCGGATGACTACGTATTAAATACGAATTTCGGCCAAAGGACTCCAAAAAGACCCCCACTTTTTTAAGCTCATCCATATGTGCATCAATAATGAACGATTCATCGGATGAATACGATAGCGTAATCGGAACGAGAAGCTCTTGAACCTCATCGATGACCTCTCCAACCTTTTCTCGAAAATATTCATATTTAATTCGTTCTTGCGCAGCATGTTGGTCAATGATATATAAACCCGTTTCATTTTGAGCGAGAATATACGTACCGTGCATCTGACCAATCGGATACATCGGCGGTACACGACTTTCAATCGATTCTCCTTCCCCTATCTCTTCTAGTACGCTCTCCTCTTCAGCTTCCCATGTGTTGTCAATCGTATTTTCACTCTCTATTCCCTTTTCTACCTCTAAATCAGGGTGTTCTTCTTCTTCTCGAATAATTGATTCTTGCTCTGGCTCTAGCTTTACTTCAAACTTCACGTCATCAACTGAAGTATCCTGTTCCTTTTTAAAAATGGTTGGCTCAGGTTTTTTTTCTTTTGAAGGTTCATGAATTTGATGTTCAAATGTGATTGATTGCTGCTCAACTTTTTCCTTTTCTTTTTTTATCGGGATCGATACAGATGGAATCAGTTGTTTTTCTTTAAAGGCGTCTTTTACCCCATTTGAGATTAACTCAAAAAGCTCTTGCTCTTTACTAATTCTTACTTCAAGCTTGGAAGGATGCACATTAACATCGACTAAAATTGGATCCATCGCCACTTCTAACAGAGCTATAGGATAACGTCCAATCGGAAGTAGCGTGTGATACCCATCTAACAACGCTTTTGATAACGTGAAATTTTTCACGTAACGTCTATTTAATATAGTAGATATATAATTTCGTGATGCGCGAGTTACTTCAGGATAAGAGATATAGCCTTTAATGGAAAAATCGAGAGATTCGAGTTGGATAGGAATCATCTTTTTTGCAACAGCCATGCCATAAATCGACGCTAATACGTGTCGAACATCCCCATTTCCACTCGTGTAGAGCAGCCTTTTTCCATTGTGAGATAGTTTAAAAGAAATGCGTGGATGCGCTAGTGCAAGTCGGTTTACGACATCGGTAATATTTCCTAATTCAGTATGAACTGTCTTCATATATTTCAGTCGAGCTGGAGTATTAAAAAATAAATTGGAAACGGTAATGTCAGTCCCTTTCCGACTCGCAAACGATTCGTTAGTTCTGACTTCTCCACCAATTAACACAAGCCTCGTTCCAGGTCCATCGCCCGTACTCGTTTTTAAATCAACGTGAGAAACTGAAGCAATGGAAGGGAGGGCTTCTCCCCGAAACCCTAACGTTCGAATTCGAAACAAATCATTTTCATCTTTTATTTTACTCGTTGCATGACGATGAAAAGCATTTAAACAATCATCTGCTTCAATGCCATCCCCATCATCAATAATTCTAATCTTACTTAAACCCGCTTCCTCCACTTCAATCTCAATGATGGAAGCGTGGGCATCAATCGCGTTCTCAACCAATTCTTTCACAACGGAAGCAGGTCGTTCAACGACTTCACCTGCTGCAATTTTATTGGATAACTGATCATCTAACCGGATGATCTTTCCCATAAACCGTTACACCTCTTTTTTTAGCTTCTTTTGAATGTTGTATAGCTCATTCATTGCGTCTAATGGCGTCATATCAAGTAAATTTAGAGAAGCTAATTGTTGTAATACTTCTTTTTCGTTCTTTTTTTGTCCTGTTTCTTTTTTCGTTTCTGAAGGTGCTGCAAAAAACGAAAGCTGGGCTTCTTGTATCACTTCACTTTTCACTTTTTTTTCTTTAGGCTCTTCTTTGTCACTTGTATTTTCGTATTGCGCCAGTAATTGTTTTGCTCGTTCAATCACTTTATCAGGTAATTGCGCCAGCTCTGCCACATGAATTCCGTAGCTCTTATCTGCTGCCCCTTCTTTAACCTTGTGTAAAAAGACGACTTTCCCATTCTCTTCAATAGCACTTACATGCACATTTTTCAAGTCATCTAACTGCTCTTCTAAAACAGTCAATTCATGATAATGGGTGGAAAAGAGTGTTTTAGATCCGATGTAATCATGAATGTATTCAATCATCGCTTGTGCAAGGGCCATTCCATCATACGTTGATGTGCCGCGTCCAATTTCATCAAATAAGATAAGACTTTTAGCTGTCGCGTTATCAATAGCATTTTTTGCTTCCAACATTTCGACCATAAACGTACTTTGTCCAGATACAAGGTCGTCTGCAGCCCCAATTCGGGTAAATATTTGATCAAAGATTGGCAGTACCGCTCGTTTAGCAGGTACGAAGCAGCCAATTTGCGCTAAAATGGCTGTTAACGCCACTTGACGCATATACGTACTTTTCCCTGACATATTCGGACCCGTAATCAATAACAAATTCCGTTCTTTTTTCATTAAACAATCATTTGGTACATATTCTTGTGAATTCATCACTTTTTCTACAACAGGATGTCTGCCTTCTTCAATCCACAGTTCATCGTCAGAAAATGTCGGTCTCGTGTAATGACGTTCTTCACTAATCACAGCAAAGCATTGTAAAACATCTAACTCACTTATCTTTCTAGCTAACGTTTGTAAAGAATGGATATACTTCTTTACTTCTTCTCGCAAACTCACAAACAACTCATATTCCAACTCGACACTTTTTTCTTCAGCTTCTAAAATTAGTGCTTCTTTCTCTTTTAACTCTGCCGTAATAAACCGTTCTGCATTCGCGAGCGTTTGTTTTCGTTCGAACCGCCCTTCTGGCAATAAATGAAGATTAGCTTTTGTAACTTCTAAATAATAACCAAACACTTTATTAAATCCGACTTTTAATGACTTAATTCCCGTTTCCTGTCTTTCTCTTTGCTCCAGTTCTGCAATCCACTTCTTCCCATTTCGGCTTGCATCACGATATTTGTCTAACGTTTCATGAAAGCCATCTTGAATTAAATTTCCTTCTTTCACGGAAAGTGGAGGGTTTTCTAATAATGCTTCGTCCAATTTCTTTGTAAGTGACTCACATGGGTCCATTTCATCTGCCATTTTCCTAGCATCTTCATTTTGAAAGGAAGAAATGATCGATTTAATTTCTGGTATTTTTTGAAGTGATTTTTTTAACTGAATTAAGTCGCGTGCATTGGCACTTCCAAATGCCACACGACCAGCTAAACGCTCTAAGTCATATACTTCTTTCAGTCGTTCCCTCAGTTCTTCACGCTCAAAAAAGTTGTTGATTAATAGCTCGACCAGCTGGTGACGCTTTTCAATTTCAGAACGGTTTATGAGCGGATGATCAATCCATTGCTTCAGTAGTCTTCCGCCCATTGCTGTTTTGGTTTCATCAAGTAACCAAAGAAGTGAACCTTTCTTCCCTTTCGTGCGGATGGTTTCGGTTAACTCTAAATTCCGTTTTGAAAACAAGTCCATTCTCAAGAAATCGTGAAGTTGATAAAAACGCACAGTTTGCAAATGGTCTAAGCTTCTTTTTTGAGTACGGTATAGGTATGCGTACAACTTTCCAAACGCTGAAGTTAAGCGCTCATCCTTTAAGTGTTGACATAAGCGTTGAAAATGACTTGAATCCGTCATACCTTCTTCGACAGAAAACGTAGCTGAGCAGCGCTCGAGAATTTTTTTTCGATATTCATCTTGAAATTGACTACTAATAACGATTTCACGCACTTGATGCGAATACAATTCGCCAATTGCTTCGTCAATCGTACGCACCAAAGTAACATGGGATTCACCCGTCGATAAATCCGTTAACGCGACCGAGATCGCAGCTTCATACTGCTCAATTGCTGCGATAAAGTTATTTTGTTTATCATTTAAATTTTTTCCGTCCATAACAGTACCAGGTGTAATCAGTTGAACGACTTCACGTTTGACGACACCTTTTGCTTGTTTTGGATCCTCAGTTTGTTCACAAATAGCGACCTTATAACCTTTTTCTATCAATTGTTCAATATAATTCGCAGCCGAGTGGTAAGGAACACCGCACATCGGTATACGCTCTGCTCCACCTCCATCACGGCTTGTTAACGTAATTTCTAACTCTTGAGATGCTTTTACAGCATCTTGGAAGAACATTTCATAAAAATCGCCTAGGCGAAAAAATAAAAAGGCATCCTGGTAGTCTGCCTTTATGCGCAAATATTGTTGTATCATCGGCGTATATGTTGCCATGGAAGATCCCCCAACTTCAAAAATAATCAAACATCAAGACTAATCCCTCAATCTTGTTGCTACATCCAACACTTCTTCATTCTCCAGCAACAATCAATGAGACAAATCCTGAATAAGCAAAGTATATTATATCATAAAATCCGAGGTTCCAAACGATCATTATCTTAACTGATTATTGTGTTTCATAACGATTTTTATCAAATCATTCTCAACTCGTTACGTGAACGTTGTTGCATTATTGGGGGATTGAGGGAATGGCCTATAGACGTAGTACTTCTAGCTATTTTCTAGAAAATTTAAAGTGACGTTTTTACAATGAGATTTTTTTAAAGCTGTTTTCGTATAGATTTTTGCTTTTTCAGACATTTTTGAATGAATTCTAGACATTGCGCTCCAGACACTTGCTTTCCGTGGGCACAGCCCTTCTAGTTTCGATTCCCCTTTTTAACAAACACCTCGACTCATCTGCTTG
The DNA here is from genome assembly GCF_022809095.1 of Bacillus kexueae. Classification (GTDB taxonomy): domain Bacteria; phylum Bacillota; class Bacilli; order Bacillales; family Aeribacillaceae; genus Bacillus_BZ; species Bacillus_BZ kexueae. Next base: position 294,270 of record NZ_JALAZE010000003.1, on the reverse strand, counting down.
TCTTGTGGGGATACTGCTTGTCCTGTCCCTACTGAATTGGTATCTAAATCTATAAAACAGCTAACCAAAAAGAAAAACTAGGAAGAGAATCTCCCTAGTTACGTTTTATTCTTCTGGTTCGTCTACAATTAAGTTTGGATCCAAGTCTTCAATTTCGTCTTCCAAATCTTCTTCCCAGTCATCCCATTCTTCATCTTCTGTCGTAAGCCCTTCAGGATTGATGGAAACCGCTACTTTCGTTTCACCTATTACTTCTGCAAGAAACTCCCTTTCCACTTGCACGACGATGTTTTCACCGCTTGGAGATATCGTTACTTCTAAACAGTTTGGCTGTTGCAGAACGCGTGCTACTACTTCATGATCATCATCTAAGTAATTATCATCTTTATATCGCAATTTCAGGACGTCATTGTACTTTACGGTTTCCGTCACGACTTCTGTCTTTGTATTGTCATTAAAGGAATACCACACATTGATATCGTAGCTTCCCGCAATCTCCACCGCTTTTCCTTTTTTACTCGCATCGTATTTATGGTTAATAATCCAACCACCTAAAATACTTGCAGGCTTTCGCCCTGGGGAAACCGTATGTGTTGCTTGCGTAAATTTTCTCCCTTTGGCAATAACAGCTTTTGTAATAATTTCTCTGTAATCAGACATGGTAAGCATACCCTCCTCAAAACAATCTTCAAATCATGAGTTTTGTATTTTGGTCACCTTTGCAACATCTGACATGATGAATATACTCATAAGTCCTTCTAGTTCATTCTATGCGAGCTTTTTTAAATATGTACTAAAATTAATAATTTGCATGATTTATTAAACATGTTTTTCAGAGAAATAAACCTAGCCTCATATTTTAAAGCTTCACATGAAATAAAATTCCAAATGAACGCCACCCTTTTAAGGAAAGGGACTAATGAAATTGGAAATAATGCTTAATTCATCCTATTCACTGGTTAATTCATTTTGAACAAAAAAAAGCAGATGAAAAGAATTAACAATTCTTTTCATCCGCTTTTCTCTTTATAAATTAGCAAGTACCTTTTGGCGAGTTTTGTAGTTTTGAACCTGTTTCTCCTTGCAATAAATCTCCGCCCGTTGTGCGAATAATTTCATCTGTAACGTGGTTAGAGATTGTATTTGCGACAAGTTGAAGGATATCATTTACCTCCACTTGAGACTCTTTAAATTGTTGCACGATTGGAATCTCGTCCAACTCTTCTAATAAACGATCAATTTTCTCTTCCACTTGCTTTAACGCTTCATGTTTTCCGTAATGTTGGAAATTTACCGCTTGCTTTTGTAAACTTTTTACACTTGCAATCATTTCGCGTACTTTTTGGTTTTCGTTAATTTGCGCTTCTGCCTTTTTAAAGAACTCAACTTGTTCTGTTTCAGAGATCATTTGCGCTAGTTCTTCCGCTTTTTTTAAAATATCGTCCTTAGTATACGCCATTTTATTTCACCTCGACCGCTTCTTCTACCATTTCCCCATCTAATGTCCATGTTTTTGCTTTTGTAATTTTCACCTTTACAAGTTTGCCAATCGCTGATTTAGGTGCTTTGAAGTTGACTAATTTATTTTTACGTGTATATCCAGCTAAGATTTCTGGGTTATTCTTTGATTCACCTTCTACAAGAACTTCCACAACTTGACCTTCATACTTTTTCATAGCTTCAGCAGATAACTCATTTACAAGCGCATTTAAGCGTTGAAGACGTTCTTTTTTCACTTCCATCGGAACATTATCTTTCATTTTAGCCGCAGGAGTACCTTCACGCGGTGAATAAATGAATGTATAAGCTGATTCAAAGCCTACTTCTCTATATAAAGATAATGTTTCTTCGAATTGCTCGTCCGTTTCATTCGGGAATCCAACGATAATGTCAGTTGTCAGTGTAACGTCCGGAATCGCCTGTTTAATTTTACGAACAAGCTCTAAAAATTGCTCACGTGTATATTTACGCGCCATAATTTTTAGAATATCGCTTGAGCCCGATTGAACTGGTAAATGAATGTGCTCTACCAAATTCCCACGTTTTGCTAATACTTCAATTAAGTGATCGTCAAAGTCACGTGGATGACTTGTCGTGAAACGAATACGTGGAATATCAATTTTGCGAAGCTCATCCATTAAATCTCCTAAACCGTATTCCATATCTTCGAAGTCTTTTCCGTACGCGTTTACGTTTTGTCCTAAAAGCGTAATTTCTTGATATCCTTGCGCAGCTAAATGACGCACCTCTTGAATAATCTCTTCTGGACGACGGCTACGCTCTTTACCTCGTGTATAAGGTACGATACAGTACGTACAGAATTTGTCGCATCCGTACATAATGTTAACCCAAGCCTTAATATTTCCTTTTCGAACTTTCGGAAGGTTTTCAATGACGTCTCCTTCCTTCGACCAAACTTCCACAACCATCTCTTTTGACATGTATGCATCATTTAAGATATGAGGCAGACGGTGGATATTATGTGTACCGAAAATCATATCAACATATTGATACTGTTTTAAGATTTTGTTAACGACAGACTCCTCTTGAGACATACATCCGCAAACACCAAGAAGAAGGTCTGGCTTTTCCATTTTTAAAGATTTTAAATGGCCGATTTCACCGAACACCTTATTTTCCGCATTTTCACGAATTGCACATGTATTTAATAAAATCACGTTCGCATCTTCGACACGATCTGTCGGTTCATACCCTAACGCCATGAAAATACCAGCCATAACCTCTGTATCATGCTCGTTCATTTGACATCCGTACGTACGGATGTAGAATTTTCGGCCATCACCCATGCCTCTGAACTCTTCTGGAATTTTAAAATCATGATGGTATTTTACATCTTCTTTTCCGCGTTTTTTAGCTTCCTTTAAAGAAGGAGGCATAAAAACAGATTCAAAATATTTACTATAATCCTTTTCGGATTTTTTGTCCGAAGGATTTACTTGTGTGGATTCTAAACGTTGTTTTTCATTCATGTTTGCATTCTCCTTTCAAAAAACAATCCAATGCATAAAGGATGGTAAGAGTACACAATTTTATAGTATATAAGGAAAATGTAGCGAATACAACCATTATTCCTTACACTGCTTTATTTTACACGTTTTTTCTATTAGATGCGAACGAAAGTTTTGTGAAGACAATGAAACTTTAACCAAATTAGGATCACATAAAATAGAGATAAAAAAACGAAGCGATTCTATGAATCGCTTCGTTTTGATTTCGGTAAGCTTTATTACAATCGTTTTAACATTCTACTTTACATAAATTCTTTCATTAATTCTTCGAATTGATCTTTGCTAATCTGTAAATCAGCGTTTGCTAACGGGTCATCACTGTATCCTGGTACAAGTTCCTGATACGATGGCTGCTCTGTATTTTGATAGATTAATCCTGTCACAAGACCATTGTGTTCCATTACCGTCTGCATCGCTTGCGCACGATTTGCTGGGTCATAGCCTTCCACATCAGATAGCTTCGTCAAGTTCTCTTTAAACCAATCGTATGTGTTAATTTTATTATACGTAACACAAGGGCTGAAAACATTAATGAAAGAGAAGCCTTTATGATTTATCCCTTGCTCAATTAAGGAAGTTAAATCTTTTAAGTCTGTTGAAAAACTTTGAGCCACAAAGGTTGCACCTGCTGTTAAAGCCATTTCAATAACAGATAAAGGTGATTCAATCGAACCTTTTGGCGTACTTTTCGTTTTAAATCCAACTTCACTTCGTGGAGATGTTTGGCCTTTCGTTAATCCGTAAATTTGATTGTCCATGACAATATACGTGATATCAATGTTTCGGCGAATCGAATGAATAGTATGTCCCATACCAATCGCAAATCCATCGCCATCTCCACCAGATGCAATGACCGTTAACTCTTTATTCGCCATTTTAACACCTTGAGCAATTGGCAATGCTCGACCGTGAATTCCATGGAATCCGTACGAGTTAATGTATCCTGAAATACGCCCGGAACAACCGATACCTGAGATGACTGCAAGTTCATGTGGTTCTAACCCAACATTTGCTGCCGCACGTTGAATCGCAGCTTGGACGGAAAAGTCTCCGCACCCTGGACACCAGTTAGGCTTGACGTTATTTCTGAAATCTTTAAATGTCGCCATTTAAAACAACTCCTTGCATTTAGTATGAATTTCGTGCGGTAAGAAAGGATTTCCGTCGTATTTTAATGCGGAAACGATTTTTTGCGCATGACCGACATTCATTTTTATAATGTTCGCAAGTTGTCCTGTCGCATTGTTTTCAACCACGACTACTTTCTTTGCTTTTTCAACAAGAGGTAGCATTTCGTTTGTAGGGAATGGATGAATAAGTCGGACGTGTGCATGATTCACCTTAATTCCGTCCTTTTCTAATCGTTCCATCGCCTCTTCAATTGCTCCACGTGTCGAGTTAAAGCCAACGATTAAAACATCTGCATCCTCATGTTTCACATTTTGATGAATAGAATTCGGGAACTTGATCTTTTCGAGTTTACGCAATCGCTTATCCATTTGATCTTTACGGTTTTGTGCAACTTCAGATGGTTTTCCAGTTTCATCATGTTCAACACCTGTTACATGGTGAATTCCATTTTTCATTCCTGGAATGACGCGTGGAGAAACCCCATCTTCAGTTACTTCGTAGCGTTTAAAGTATCCTTTATTCTCAAGCTCCGGTAATTCTTCGTCTACTAACTTACCACGGCGAATTTGAATTTTATCGTATTCAAGTGGCTCGACAGATTGCTTCCCTAAAGACAGCTGTAAATCAGATAATAAAATAACAGGACATTGATATTCTTCCGCTAAGTTAAATGCCTCAATAGTATCATAGAACGCCTCTTGAACCGTACTTGGAGCTAAAACAATCTTTGGAATTTCTCCATGGGTACCGTAAATCATCGCCATTAAGTCTGACTGCTCTTGTTTCGTTGGCAAGCCTGTACTCGGTCCACCGCGCTGCGTATCAACGATGACTAAAGGCGTCTCTGTAATACCCGATAAGCCAATGGCTTCCATCATTAATGAAAGTCCTGGTCCAGCAGAAGCTGTAAAGGCTCTAGCCCCCGCATAATTCGCTCCAATCGCCATCGTACATGCTGCAATTTCGTCTTCCGTTTGAATAACGGTTCCTCCAAAGTTCGGAAGCTTCTTAATTAAATATTCCATAATTTCCGAAGCCGGTGTAATCGGATAAGCTGCCATAAAGCGAGAACCACCTGCTAAGGCGCCTAATGCAATCGCATCATTTCCGATCATAAACATTCGCTTCTTCCCACCAGCTTTTTCTAAATAAAGATCTGTCCGATTGTAACCAAGCTCGATTTTCATATACTCGGCACCTTTTTGTATTGCCTGCATATTCTTCTCTACGACTTGTTCACCTTTTCGACCGTATGTATCCTGCACAACTTCACGATAAAGGGAAGGTTCAAAATCTAATACAGCACTTGTTGCCCCGATCGCAACCATGTTTTTCATTAACGATGTGCCAAGTTCCGTTGCAATTTCCGTAAACGGTACGGAGTATAGTGTAACTTTTTCATCATCCGGGATGCTCGGATTAAACTTCGCATCCGCAATGACAATGCCACCGTTTCTTAGTTCATGAAAATTTACATCAATCGTTTCCTGATCAAATGCGACTAAAATGTCTAAGTCATCGGAAATAGCACGCACTTGTGTTGTACTTACTCGTATTTTGTTATTCGTATGTCCACCTTTAATACGAGATGAAAAGTGACGATATCCATATAAATAGTAGCCAAGGCGGTTTAATGCAATAGAGAATACTTCTCCTGTACTCTCAATTCCTTCACCCTGCTGTCCACCAACTTTCCAAGACAGTTGATTCACCATTTATGTACACCCCTTTTTGGTATGAAAGCTTAGTAATAATTACTACCAATTGTAGCATGTTTTCTAGTTTTTATCACTTCATTATGATAAAATAAGCTACTAAACGACTTCAATTGTAGACCTTTAAGTCAAAAAACTCAAGTGAGAACTACCCATTTTACAGAATTAAAGAACTTTTTTGAATGTTCCCTCAATTCCATTCAAGTACACTTTATGATGGTACCAAGTTAAACCCATTTCCTCACTTCATCTTCCGACGGAACTTTTCTCCGTCAAAAGTCGTATTTTTTCAAAGACTATTTTTATAAACGATGTTGGCTTTACAACTAATTTAAAAGGCTGTTTTCGTATAGATTGTTACTTTTTCAGACATTTTTGAATGAATTCTGAACATTGCGCTCCAAACACTTGCTTTCCGCGGGGAGGAAGTCGAGCCTCCTCGGCATGCGCCTGTGGGATCTCGACCTTACCTCTTTATCCCACAGGAGTCAAGTGCCCTCCGCTCCTTTACAAAGGTGAAAACCATTCTTAACAATATATTTTATACACACCAAAAAGCAACAATCCTTTAGAAAAGAGCCTATAAAAAAACACTAAAATACCGCTACAAACACTCCTATCCGCGGACCACTTGTCTAATTCGCTCCAAGTGTCTTGTGAACGACACCGTGGGCAAATCCCCACTTTATTACAACCGTTAGAATAGAGCGTTTACATAATAAAGATCGAACGGTCATTAATGTTCGTTTAATTGTAATAAAGCTATTGCCGAACCGTATTTTCTGTTCCACAAAAAAACAACCCGTCTCTTCTGTTGAGACGAGGTTGCTTTTAACATTATTTTACCTAGGTTCCACTATAAGCTTTATCGCCGTTCGTTCTTCACCATCAATTTGAATATCTGTAAATGCAGGAATACAAATTAAATCTACTCCACTCGGAGCTACAAATCCTCTTGCGATTGCTACAGCTTTTACTGCCTGATTTAAAGCCCCTGCTCCAATCGCCTGAATTTCTGCTGCACCACGCTCTCTTAAAACACCTGCTAGTGCCCCAGCGACAGAATTAGGATTTGATTTTGCTGATACTTTTAATATTTCCATTTCTAGTTCCCCCTTGTTTTTACAAAAAATCGTATGTGTACAGTAGAACAAGTCCTGTTAGAGAATGATTGTTCAAAAGGTCCCACCCCCATTGAACATGGGACAAAACTTATAGATACTATATTCACGATAAAATAACAGTATTCCTGCTTGTTTCGAATTTTTTTCTAAAAATTCCAACTTATTAATCACATTGATTTATTTCACAATCATTTATCTTTTAGAGAATCTGTAGATATAAAAAAGCGCAAAGCGCAAGTCCTTAGGCGAAGGGCGCTGGAGGACCTGCAAGGAGGCTTCCGTCCCCACAGCAGGGCCGAAGCGACCGAGCTGATGGCGCTTGGAGCTAGACACCAAAAAAAACGGTAAAGAGAATACTTTAACACTTTACTGAATTTAAACTTTCTTTAACAATAAAAAATAACGAGTTATGATAACTCGTTATTCAAAAAACATATGATCATCGTTGATTAAGATTCGATTCACACTTTTCGCTAAGCCAGTTTGCGAATCGATATCAATAATTACACCACTTAATTGAGTTCTTCCTTCTGCAATTTCAAAACGGACTGGTAAGCTTGTTAAAAATTTCTTTAAAACGACTTCGCGATTTACTCCTAAAATCCCATCGTATGGACCAGTCATTCCGACATCCGTGATATAAGCAGTTCCATTCGGTAAAATTCTTTCATCAGCCGTTTGAACATGAGTGTGCGTCCCAACGACAGCTGATACTTTACCATCTAAAAACCAGCCCATCGCCTGTTTTTCACTTGTAGCTTCAGCATGAAAATCGACAAATATGTAAGTAGCTTTTTTCTTCGCTTCTTGAACGAGCTGTTCAACTTTTTTAAACGGACAATCGATCGCTGGTAAGAATGTGCGTCCTTGCAAATTGATGATTGCTAGTTCCTTTCCATCTACAGTCACGTATGTTATCCCTTTTCCGGGGGTTCCTTCAGGAAAATTCGCCGGTCGAACTAAATGCTTCGCGTCATCAATGAACTCAAAAATTTCACGCTTATCCCATGTATGGTTCCCCATTGTAATCACTTGGGCTCCATAACTTAATAACTCATGGTAAATCTTTTCAGTTAACCCTTTTCCATGAGCTGCATTTTCTCCATTCACAATGGTTACGTGCGGATTAAATTTTACTTTCAACTGAGGTAAATACCGTTTGACCATTTCTCTTCCTGGAGATCCGACAATATCACCAATAAATAAAATTCTCATCTTTGTTGCCCTTTCTTTTCCTTTGACATTTGTAATATACATTTATCATGTCAAAATCATATTCTCACTACTAGTTTGGCATAAAACACCTAAAAAATAAAGTGGTGCATGACAGCACCACTTTTATTTTGCATATTCAACTGCTCGTGTTTCACGAATGACAGTCACCTTAATGTGACCTGGATAATCAAGTTCATCTTCGATTCGTTTACGTATATCTCGTGCTAAGCGATGCGCTTCTAAATCATCAATCGTATCTGGTTTAACCATGATACGTACTTCACGTCCTGCTTGGATCGCAAATGATTTTTCAACCCCCTCAAAAGACTCTGAAATTTCTTCAAGCTTTTCAAGGCGTCGAATATAATTTTCAAGCGTTTCACTTCTTGCACCAGGACGTGCCGCAGAAAGTGCATCTGCTGCCGCAACAAGCACTGCAATGATTGAAGTCGGCTCTTCGTCCCCATGGTGAGAAGCAATACTATTGATAACAACCGGATGTTCTTTGTACTTCGTAGCCAGTTCAACTCCGATTTCAACGTGACTTCCTTCCACTTCGTGATCAATCGCCTTACCGATATCATGCAGCAAGCCTGCTCTCCTTGCTAGCATTTCGTCTTCTCCTAGCTCGGCTGCCATGAGTCCTGCTAAATACGCAACTTCCATCGAATGTTTCAACACGTTTTGTCCGTAACTTGTTCGGAACTTTAAGCGACCTAATATTTTCATTAAATCTGGATGGATACCGTGAACTCCCACTTCAAACGTAGTTTGCTCACCAACTTCACGAATATATTCATCCACTTCTCTTCGTGATTTTTCAACCATCTCTTCAATACGAGCTGGGTGAATACGTCCATCTTGAACAAGCTTGTCTAGTGCAATTCTAGCCGTCTCTCTGCGAATTGGATCAAACCCAGATAATATAACGGCTTCTGGCGTATCGTCAATGATTAAATCGATACCCGTTAACGTTTCTAACGTACGAATATTACGTCCTTCACGTCCGATAATTCGCCCTTTCATTTCATCGTTTGGCAAGTTCACGACAGATACGGTCGTTTCTGCTACGTGATCTGCTGCACAACGCTGGATTGCAAGGGACAGAATCTCCTTCGCTTTCTTATCCGATTCTTCTTTCGCGCGATTTTCCGCTTCCTTCACCATCATGGCAATTTCATGCGAAAGCTCATTTTCAACACGCTCAAGAATGAGTTGCTTTGCTTCCTCGCGAGAAAGACTAGAAATACGCTCTAGCTCTGCTTGCTGTTCTTTTACCATCTCGTCCACTTTGCTTTCCATCTCTTCAATATGCTGTTGTCTTTCATCCAGAGAATCTTCCTTTTTCTCCAATAAAGCTTCACGCTTTTCCAACGTTTCATCCTTACGGTCAAGATTCTCCTCTTTTTGCAACAATCGATTTTCTTGTTTCTGCAATTCATTTCTTCTTTCACGGATTTCTTTCTCCGCTTCAAGACGAAGCTTATGAATTTCATCCTTTGCTTCTAAAAGCGATTCTTTCTTCGTCGCATCTGCTTCGCGCTTTGCGTCCTCAAGAATTTGTTCAGCCGCATTTTTAGCGCCTGCTATTTTCGCTTCAGCAATGAATTTTCGTGCGATATAGCCAACAACTGCACCGACGATTAGGCCAAGCAAAATGGAGATGATTTCAAAGGAACCCATTCCTTTCACCTCCTCTTGCTATGAACTTGTTAAGTTTCAAAGTGTCGGCATCTACATTTTTAAGTGTTAAGGCCTGTTCTACCATTTGCTCATTGTTAAAGCAAATCGTTCACAGAAAAATGTAAAATATACATATTAATTGTAAATCTAGGTGAACCCCTTGTCAAGTCTAGGGTCTTAACGATTTCCATGATTTTCTTAATTGTAAAAAACTTAAAATAAAAATTCTTGAAATTCGTTTTCCTTATAGGCAGTTTTCGTGTGCATTTTTGCTTTTTTGACGTTAAATATATGGCTTAAGGCCGCAGACTCCAGGTGGGACAGTACGAGCCGAAGACTCCCCAAACGAGTTTGCGAGTTGAGAATGATAGAAAAGTGGAGACGATGGACGGGAGACTCTCCTGCACAGAGAGATAAAGGAAATACTTACGAGAAATACGAGCAGCTATCAACTTATCACATGTTCACCGCACCAAACAGACGAAACTAGATTGGCTTTACCTGGGGAAAAGTGACCCTTTCGCGATGGAATGTATGACCAAAAACAACAATATTTAAGAATCCTTGTATATTCAAATAAGAAAAGCGCAAGTTCTTAGGCGAAGGGCGCTGGAGGACCTGCGAGGAGGCTTCCGTCGCCATAGCAGGGCCGAAGCGACCCGAGCTGATGGCGCTTGGAGCTAGACACAAAAAAACTGTAAAGAGAATACTTTAACACTTTATTGAACTTAAACTTTCTGTAACAACAAAGAAAGGGTCTCCCAAGATACATTCGGGACACCCTCATCGGTATATTGATATATTTTGATTGGCAATAGGTTAAAATTAAAATTATTCTTCGTCTAAAAATAATTCCTCTTGTCCTGAATCTACTGCTTCACTTGCATCATCGAGACCGTAAGCTTGACGAATCTCACGCTGGATTTCCGCAGCAATTTCAGGGTTTTCTCGTAAGAATTGCTTAGCATTTTCACGACCTTGCCCTAAGCGTTCTTCGTTATATGAATACCAAGAACCACTTTTTTGAACGATGTCAAGTTCACTTCCGAGGTCGATGAGTTCACCCTCTTTAGAAATTCCTTCTCCGTACATAATATCCACTTCGGCCGTACGGAATGGAGGAGCGATTTTATTCTTTACAACCTTAATCTTCGTCTTATTTCCGACCATGTCATTGCCTTGCTTTAATTGCTCAGCACGGCGAACTTCTAAACGTACAGATGAATAGAACTTAAGCGCACGTCCCCCTGGAGTTGTTTCAGGATTTCCAAACATTACGCCCACTTTCTCACGAATTTGGTTGATAAAAATGGCAATCGTTTTCGATTTATTAATTGCTCCAGAAAGCTTACGAAGAGCTTGCGACATTAAACGAGCTTGAAGACCTACGTGAGAGTCCCCCATCTCCCCTTCAATTTCTGCTTTAGGGACTAACGCCGCCACGGAGTCAATGACGATGATATCTACAGCACCACTTCGTACCAATGCTTCTGCGATCTCTAATGCTTGCTCACCAGTGTCAGGTTGAGAGAGTAATAGTTCGTCAATATTGACACCTAACTTTTGTGCGTACACAGGATCTAATGCATGCTCGGCATCAATAAATGCTGCTTGCCCACCTTGCGCTTGAACTTCTGCAATCGCATGAAGCGCTACAGTCGTTTTACCTGAACTTTCTGGACCATATATTTCAACGATACGCCCTCTTGGATAACCTCCAGCACCGAGAGCGGCATCTAATGCTAATGAACCGCTTGGAACAGTCGAAATCTTACGTTCGGTCTGTTCGCCAAGCTTCATAATGGAACCTTTACCGAATTGTTTTTCAATTTGTTTTAGCGCCATTTCTAACGCCGCTTGACGATCACTCACCATTTTTCCTCCTTTTTGATAACCTACATTTACTATACATCCTTTTCGTTAATTTGCCAAGCAAAAATCGAACATTTATTCGTTTTTTTGTTTTAAAGATGAAAATAATTGAAAAAACCCACTTCTTCTCATAGGAAAAAGTGAGTTTTTCATCTACTTTTCTATTCCAAAATCAACTTTTAGTCGTTAACTTTCTAACATCTTTAATAAATAATACATTCCATAACGGATGGCACGGTCTCGGACTCCTTTTCTTGAACCCGCTAAATGAAGAAGATGTACATTTGTACTTGAAGCGGTAGCAATTCCAACAAAAACCTTTCCAACAGGTTGACCTTCAAGCGAATTCGGTCCTGCCACACCGGTGAAACTTATCCCAATATCACTGTTTGTTTGATTACGAATATTTTCAGCCATTTCTTTTGCGCATTTCTCGCTAACAGCACCAAACGTCTCCAACGTTTCCTTTGAAACATTTACAAATAGCTCTTTCAATTCGTTTGAATAGCAAACGACTCCACCTTTTACAACTTGAGAAGCTCCTGATATAGAGGTTAACTCTTGTAAAAATCCGCCACCGGTTAAGCTTTCAGCACTAGAAATCGTCATATCATTCTCTTTCAATCGATTCATTAATTCTTGACTAATCGACGTATCATCATACCCATAGAAAAATTCTCCGACGCGATTTAAAATGTCTTCCTCAACAGTTTGAATCGCACGTAGCGCAAAGTCTTCATCTTCGTGCTTTGCTGTTATTCGGAGCGTTACCTCACCTTCTTTTGCTAACGGGGCAATGGTAGGGTTTGTTTGCTTATCGATGATATCTTGAATGTCTGTTTCAAGTTGTGATTCCCCTATTCCAAAAAAGCGTAATACGCGAGAAATAATTTTTTCACTCAACTTTAACTCTTTTCGCAAGTATGGAATCGCATAATTTGTAAACATCGGCTGCATTTCCTTCGGTGGTCCAGGAAGAAGTATATAAATAATGTCATCAATGGTTGTAGCCATTCCAGGAGCCATTCCATTGTCATTTTTCAAGACGGTCGAACCAGAAAGAACAAGCGCTTGTTTCCGATTATTTTCTGACATATTTCGCTTAATTCGTGCAAAAAACTGTTCAATTTGTTTCATGGCCTCTTCATCTAACTTAAGCGGACAGTTTAATATATTCGCAATCGTTTCTTTGGTCAAGTCGTCTTTAGTCGGCCCTAACCCACCGGTAAAAATAATGATTTGAGCTCGGCTTTTTGCGACTTGAATCGCATTCTTCAAGCGCTCTGGATTATCTCCAACTACCGTATGGTAGTAAACGTTTATTCCTTGTTCTGCTAATTGCTTTGATATGAACTGTGCATTCGTATTGGCAATCTGACCAAGTAAAAGTTCAGAACCAACCGCGATGATTTCTGCATTCATAAACCCCGCATCTCCTTCTTCAATGCTTTTATTTTGAATGTTTAAAAGCATGACGATTTTTCATAAAATAATCCCATCCTGATACGACTGTAAAAATCACAGCGATCCATAGAGAAATCGTTGCAAAAGGGATTGAGAGGAGTGAAAAAGGTAGGTTATGCAGCAATAATGCAGAAATGGCTACAATTTGTGCCCATGTTTTAATTTTCCCTAGCATATTCGCTGCTACCACTTCACCTTCTCCTGCTAAAACTAAACGTAAACCTGTGACAGCAAATTCACGGCTAATAATGACAATGACCATCCATGATGGTGCTAATTGAAGTTCGACTAAAATAATTAACGCTGCCGAAACGAGTAATTTATCAGCTAACGGATCTAAAAATTTACCTAAATTCGTCACAAGGTTGTATTTTCGAGCAAAATACCCATCAATCCAATCAGTAGTGGAAGCAATAATAAAAATGATTGCTCCTACAAAATGAGTCATCGGGATTTGTTCATTTCCAACAGAAAGTTGCCCCCATTCAAAACCACCAAGCATAACAATCATAAAAAATGGAATGAGCAATATGCGTGCAAGTGTAATTTTATTTGGTAAATTCATGACAAAATCATCCTCCAAACTTCCTTCATATCCTCCATTTAAACCATTCGAAAAATAGTCTTATTCCATCCTCAAATTCACACGAAAGAAAAAGTCATCTGAAGAGAGATGACTTTTTACTCGCTCTTTTTGTATACAATTTTAAACCTTTGACTTACCTTCTCATCCGGACTAACTTCATATTGAAGCTGTTCATCATTAATGAATAAAGAGACATTATTCGTTGCTCCAATTGAAAGGGTTACCTCGGTTTCTTCTGTTAAGTCAAAAATTTGTTCATCGTCCGCATACATATTATCGTAAAATAAACGGTCTCCATTTGAATTGTATACTTCAATCCACGCTTGTCCACGCGCTTCAATTTTTAACGAAAATTGATCTGTATTCGTTAATTCATAATTCGTTGTGTTTCCACTTACATCTATAGCCGTTAACTTTTGCGTGGCTCCACCCTCGTTTTTTGTTTCTTCTTCGTTCAATCCTGATTGGTCTTCCCCATTTGTATCAGACTCATCTTGACTCGGTGCTTCTTCCACTGGGGTTGGCTCAACACCAGAATTATCAATGAGAACTTTGTCTGTATCTCCTTGAGCCTCTTCTGAATTTGCAGGGGAGTCCATTACGTTTTGGACAAACACATAAACAATAATAGCCACGATGATTAAAGCAGAGATGACGAGAGCCTTTGGAAGCAGCTCTAAAGCTTTAGATGCTGACTTAGGCATTTGTTTATGTGTTTTGACCCTTGAAAGTTGTTCTGGTAAATCATCGTGATATGTATTAGGGATTTCGTGACCGAATTGGTCAAACAATTGCTCAGGATCCAATCCTACAGCCTCAGCATACTGCTTAATAAAGGCTCGCACATAAAAGTTTCCTGGCATAACAGCGTAATTACCTTCTTCAATTCCGACTAAATACCGTTTTTGTATTTTCGTAAGTTGTTGAAGGTCATCAAGCGAATAATTCTTCTCTAGACGCGCTTCTTTTAAATGATTGCCTAGCTCACTCAACATGTAACACCTTCCTAAAATTCAAATCCAAACCCGTTAAATTCTGATTGATTAAACATTTGAGGCTCATCCACTACGTCGTACGTAATCTCTTCATCAGGCTCATGTCGCAATTCAATAATATAATCAAAATCATCAATTGTATACTCCGAATTTTGCACAAAAATGTCGGGATGTTCAACAACTTTTGTGGCAGGTAAACGCATTACTTCTCGAACAAGCTGTAAATGCTTTTCCGTCCCTCGTTTAGTTGTAACGATTCCATCTAAAATAAAGACATTTTCATCGCTATATTCATCGGCAATTAATTGAGATCGAATAGTTTGCTTTAATAAAGTCGAAGAGAGAAATAACCATCGTTTATTCGCACAAACGCTTGCAGCTACGATGGACTCTGTCTTCCCAACTCGAGGCATTCCGCGGATTCCGATTAGCTTGTGCCCATCTTGTTTATAGAGTTCAGCCATAAAATCAACAAGTAAACCTAATTCATCTCGAACGAAGCGAAACGTTTTTTTGTCATCTGCATCACGCTGGATATATCGTCCATGCCGAACAGCTAACCGATCACGAAGTTTCGGCGTACGTAATTTTGTCACTGCTATATGATCCATCGTTTTCAATATCGATTCGAGGCGTCTAATCTGTTCGTGACTATCACATTTTAACAATAATCCACGACGTTGATCGTCGACACCATTAATCGTTACAATATTTATTCGAAGCATGCCAAGTAATGAGGAAATATCTCCGAGTAAACCCGGGCGATTTTTTTGTATTTTATATTCTAAATACCATTCAATTTTTGCCAATGGCTTAACCCCCAATACAATAAACACCTTACATGCCTCTATCATATCTTATTTCCCTTCGGAACGAAAGAAATATTCCAAATCTTTCCCTGATGAATTTTTATAATGACTAAAAAAGGCAATAGGGGGTCAAGGAGATCAACCGCAATTGACCTCTATCGACCCCCCATTTCATTAGCAGCCTACTCAGAACATCCCATTAATGACTGCGATGTTGTACAAGCTTTACCATCATATTAGCAATGGCATGCTGCTCTTCATGATCCGCTACACTCCATAAATCGGCAAGAACTTTTTCTTCAGCCGTTTGCGGATCAACTTGCTTTGCTAAATAATCACCAATTTCATATGCAAGAGTTGAAATTACTTCTTGATTTAGTCCTTCGTCTTTAGCTTGATCAAGACGGTCACCTAAAAAATCTGTCCACTTATTCCAATTGTCTAACACAGACATGTTAGCCCCTCCTTATAAAAGTGTACGGAGTTAGTTTGCCTTGTTGTATCGATTTTATACTAGGGGCTAACAATGCCAACCTCCATTAACTGAAAGAACTTGCCCTGTTATATACGATGAACCTTCACCCGCTAAAAAGGATACTACCTTCGCAATTTCCTCCGGCTCGCCCCCTCTACCAAGCGGAATCTCTTCTTCAATCACTTGAATTTCGTCAGGTGATAAGTGATTATTCATCTTTGTGTGGATAAAACCAGGTGCTATCGCATTTACCCGAATTCCAGAAGGGGCGACTTCTTTCGCTAAGGCTTTCACCAGAGCATTTTGTCCCCCTTTAACCATAGAATAAGCCGTCTCCAAAGCTGCTCCTGTCTCCCCCCAAATGGATGAGATAAAAATAATACTCCCTTTTTTCCTTTGAATCATTTTCGGTAACAACCGTTGAATAATGACGAAAGGAGATGTTAGATGTATCATCATTAATCGTTGCAACTCATCATAAGGAATATCTTGTATAAATCCAAACGAGGCATTTCCACTTGCCACAACTAGTACATCGATAGGAGAGACGATTTCGTCGACTAGTTGATTGACACCTTGCTCATTCGATAAGTCCGCTTGAAGTGGAATGACGGGAGCCTCACGGTATTTTTCGCTCCATTCCTCAAATACTGAATGGTTTTGATTGTAATGAACATACACTGTATATCCTTCCTCAATCAATTGCTCAGTTATGGCACGGCCAATTCCACCGGTCCCACCTGTCACTAATGCTGTCTTCATAACCACCAATCCTACTCGTGTAAATTCCCCTTCGGTAGAACTTGAAACGTAGTTATCCCATCTTCCCTAACTTGTTCCTTATAAACAGACTTAATGTTTTCCAACGTAATTTCTTCTAACATTGGTACCACATCAAAAAGGTCCATCTGGTTAAAAGCGTACCTTGTAAATTGGTTTGCAATATATTCTGGTGAATTTAAGGCACGTAAAAAGGACCCTATCTTCTTTTTCTTCGCTGTTTCAAGTTGTTCTTCCGTTATCTGATTCGCATTTTTTATGAGTGTATTTTGAATCATTTCCTTTAGTTCATCAGGCTTTTGTGTATCTCCACCGATCATAGCAAAACCAAAGCTGTACTCTTCTGTATAATCATAACTAAACGAGTCATCTATTAAGCCTTGCTCATACATTTGCTCATAAGCTTTGGAGCTTTTTCCGAATAATATTTCCAACAATAAATTCATGGACAATTCATTTCGAAGCAGATTTTTCCCTTCTCTAAATGGCTCCTTCGTCTTAATGCCGACTAAGCATTTCGACGATTGTACATTCATGTGAATGGCATCTTCTTTTTTGAATACACGTTCTGATTCTTTAACGATTGTGCGTTCAATATCATTAGGGGGGCTAAATTGCCTTTTCGCTTGATTATCTCGAATCTGGTTCAAAATTTTCTCAGGTTCAACAGGCCCCACTATAAACAATAACATGTTGCTCGGATGATAAAACGTTTCATAACATTCATATAGAAGATCTTTCGTGATTTTATCTATTGATTCAATCGTACCAGCAATGTCAATATGAACCGGATGATATTCGTACATATTACGAATTAATCCAAAATAAGCTCGCCAATCTGGATTGTCATCGTACATATTAATTTCTTGACCGATGATTCCTTTTTCTTTCTCAACTGACTGTTCGGTAAAATACGGTGTCTGAACAAAGTCCATTAGCGTCTCTAAATTCCGCTCAACATTTGACGTACACGAAAATAAGTATGCAGTCCTTGTAAAAGATGTAAAGGCGTTCGAAGATGCTCCTTGTTTACTAAAATGTTGAAAAACATCACCATCTTCTTTCTCAAACAGTTTATGCTCTAAAAAGTGAGCGATTCCATCTGGTACTCGTTTCTTCTCTTCTTGCCCAAGCGGGACAAACTCGTGATCAATTGAACCGTACTTCGTCGTAAACGTCGCATATGTTTTATGGAACCCTTCTTTCGGTAAAATATAGACGTCCAAGCCATTAGACATTTTCTCATAAAAAAGGGTTTCATTCAGTTGTTCGAACGTAAGTTTTTTCATTCCGAGCTCCCTCCCATCCCTTTCAAAAAGTAAATGGTATCAAGTTCAATTTTTTGACCTACTTTTAGTAAGTCTTCTTTTGTCACTTTATTCACACCTGTCAACCATTCTTCAACTGTTCTCTTCGTTTGTGAAATAACTTGATGGTACAACAACTCTACCATTCCATAAGCTGTGTCTATCGTTTCAAGCAACTGATTTTGAATAACTGCTTTCGTTTGATTTATTTCTTTATCGGAGTACTCTCCGGCTTTCATAGCTTCCATTTGCTCTTTAATAATCGTTACTGTCTTTTCATAGTTTCCTACTTCAATTCCACTCATCACCATAAGTAAGCCTTTATGACTTTCAACTCTTGATGCAGCATAATAAGCAAGGCTCGCTTTTTCTCGGACATTAATGAACAATTTAGAATGGGAAAATCCACCGAAAATTCCGTTAAATAATTGAAGCGCGAAATAATCTTCGTCTTGAAAACGTGTGTGAGTCCGAAACCCTATGTTTAATTTTCCTTGCTTAACATCTTGCTCCTCAATTATTTCTTTCTCACTTATTTCTCCCTTATACGAATCTTGTTTGATCAGAACAGGTTGGCGAGCTTGAAATTTAAAATAAGAAGACGTAATTTGCTCAACTTCTTCGTGGGACACATCCCCAACAACATATAAATCAATTTCGTCTTCCTTTACTACTTTTTGATAATAGTTGGTGAGTGATTCAGTTGAAATGGCTGCAATTTGTTCCCTCTCCCCATTAACATGGAGGCGATACGGTTCATTTTTACACATTTCTTGTACAAGTCTTAAGTTGGCATATCTCATTTTGTCGTCGTACGCCGCTTGGATTCGTTGTGACAGAGTTCGCTTTTCCTGCTCAACAATTTCATGGTCGAAATATCCGTTCTCCATTCTAGGGTTTAAAATGACCTCTGATAGCAAACGGAGTCCTTCTTCTAACAAGGGAGGTGAATCTGTTAAATAACGTTCATTTGGAATTTCAAGACGAAACGTAATAATATGATTTTCACCTTTTTTAGACAAATCCACATGAAGAAATGAACCATACAAATCATCTAAATACTTTCGCAACTCACCAGTAGTCGGATAAGATTTTGTTCCCCTTTGTAACACATAAGGTAGAATAGCGCGATGAGTTACGTCTTCCTCTACCAATGGCGATTTTAATTTTAATATAAGGGCGTTCGTTTTGAATTTTTTCGTTTGAACAGTATGTAATGTCATGCCGTGAACGGATGAAGTTTTCTCGTTAATAAATGTCATTATAAGCCTCCTTTTTAAAGTCGATATTCTTTTTTTCATGTTGCCCTGATTTGGCGAAAAAGAAACATTGTTATCCATTATTACATCGACGAAGATCTCTATTTTCCATCGTTAGTTTTAAGTATCTTATTGCTTTCACTTATTATAACAATTCTTCTCATTGAAAGAAAATGTTACTGTTTGAACCAATAATAAACATTTATTTGAAGTCCCTACGATTTTTTTTGGATAAGAAAAGCGCAAAGCGCCACTGTAAAGAGAATACTTTAACACTTTATTGAACTTAAACTTTCTGTAACAACCAAAAAAAGAACTCTTTTTTAGAAAAATCCAAAAAAGAGTTCTTAAAAAATTATGAAAATCGTTTTCGAACAACGTGGAATTGAAATTTATCAGCACGGAAATAGTTGTACGAATAGATTACAGGACGATCATGTTGATCAAAATGAACTTGTTTTAATAATAATAGAGATGTTTCGGGATCACATTCCAAAATCGGCGAAATTTTTTCATGAAAGCCAATCGGTTCGATATTTGTAACTGCGTAGCTAATTTCAATATTGCATTCTTCCTCTAAGAGGACAAAGAGTGAGGCCTGTTCATGAATAAATGATTTCGGTAAAATTGCGCGAGGAATTTTATCATAACAATAGACGACAGGTTGTCCATTCGCCGTTCGTACGCGTTCAACTACAAAAATTTCACTATCCGCGTCAACTTGTAGTTTCTTCATATCCTCTTCTGTCGCTCCAATGATAGAAGAAGATAAGAAAATGGTCCCCGGCTTCATCTTTGCATTTTTAATCATATTCGTCACACTATGCAATTGTTCGATTCCAGATGAAAAAAGTGGTTTTGAGCTTACAAACGTACCAACACCATGCCTTCGAACAATCACATTTTCTTCCTCTAATATACGCAGTGCTTCCCTTAAAGTCGCGCGGCTCACACCTAATTTTTTAGAAAGTTCAAATTCAGAAGGTAATTTTTCTTTTTCTTTATAAATGCCTTTTTCAATATTATCTTTTATCTTATCAATGACTTGTAAATATAAATGTCGATTGTCTGTCTTAATAGTCATAGTGCGCCCCCAATTAATGAAACTTCCATCAAGTCATTATATGTTGAAACTTCTTTAAAACGGTTACATCCATTGATTATGTTAAAGATCATCAAGCAAACAAGTAACAAAATGGACAATAATCGTTTACAAAAAAGTCAAAAATTATCAAGATATACTATACCATGTTTACTAAAAGAAATAAAGAGGCTAGTTTTAGCCCCTTTTTGACTATCGACAAACGGCATTTTTAAAATCAGTGCCGGCCACCTAAGAAGGCAGCCTAACTTGTTTCATCCCACTTTTTGTTAGGAAGAGATTTGATCTTGTTGCTCTTTAGATATTAATACCTGTCGAGGTTTACTGCCTTCATACGGCCCAACAACACCACGTTCTTCCATTGCATCGATTAACCTTGCAGCACGTGTATATCCAATTCGAAATCTTCTTTGTAACATCGACACGCTTGCACTTTGCATATCAACTACAAGTTGTACAGCCTCTTCATATAAATCATCTGTCACTTCCTCGAAATCTTCCTTCACATCAGAAGGAATCATTTCTTCTTGATACTGCGCCTTTTGTTGCGAAATGACAAAGTCTACGATGTTCTCAACTTCTTCGTCGGATAGAAAAGCACCTTGTACGCGAACGGGCTTCGATGCTCCTACTGGTAGGAACAGCATATCGCCTCTCCCGAGTAACTTCTCTGCTCCTCCCATATCTAAAATTGTACGAGAGTCCGTTTGAGAAGAAACACTAAAAGCAATTCGCGAAGGAATGTTGGCTTTGATTACACCTGTAATGACGTCTACCGATGGACGTTGAGTCGCAATAATTAAGTGAATACCTGCCGCTCGTGCCATTTGAGACAAGCGTGTAATGGAATCTTCTACATCAGAAGAAGCGACCATCATTAAATCTGCTAACTCATCAACGATAACGACAATATACGGTAGCTCAGGTTGCTTATCATCTTCTTTTGCATTGTGTCGTTTCACATATTCATTATAACCCTCAATATTTCGTGTCCCAGTATGAGAAAACAATTCATAGCGACGTTCCATTTCGTTTACGACCTTTTTTAGTGCTTGTGAAGCTTTCTTTGGATCGGTCACCACGGGTGCTAAAAGATGTGGAATCCCATTATAAACGTTTAATTCAACCATTTTCGGATCAATCATCATCATTTTCACTTCATGAGGCTTCGCTCTCATTAAAATACTTGTAATAATTCCATTTATACAGACACTTTTTCCACTTCCCGTCGCGCCTGCAACGAGAAGATGAGGCATTTTGTTTAATTCCGCTAACACTGCTTCTCCAGTAATATCTCGTCCTAGTCCAATTAAAAGCTTTGCATCAGGTTTATCATTCGATTTTGATTCCAGTACTTCTCGCAACGACACCATGGCGATTTCTGAGTTCGGTACTTCAATTCCAACGGCAGACTTCCCTGGAATCGGGGCTTCAATTCGAATGTCTTTAGCCGCTAATGCTAAAGCTAGATCATCGGCTAAATTCACTATTTTACTTACCTTGACACCTACATCTGGATACACTTCGTATTTCGTTACAGCAGGTCCCAAATGAACCTGCGTTACTTTCGCTTTTACCCCGAAGCTTTGAAAGGTTTTTTCAAGTTTCCGGGCATTTTCATAAATATTTTTCTTGTCTGTCTGTTGCCCACTATAAGTAGGGAGCGCTAATAAATCAATTGCTGGTAATTGATAATCTTTATTTTCCATCTCGACAAAAGTCATTGGTTCTAAAGGTTCATTTGAAACGACTGACTCATCCATTTCATCTTTCTTTTCAACCGGTTTAGATTCCACTATCGGCTGCTCTGTTACCGTATTCGTATCCGCATGGTCAGTAAACGATGAAATAATCGGTTCTACAGCTTCTTCTTCTTCATCCTTCATTTCTTCATCTATTACCGTTTTCTCTTTTTGTTTTTTCGGTTTCTTTTTCTTTTTTGTCTGATTTCTTGCATTCTTCATTGTAGATGGCAATTGTTTCATATCTTCTATAAATGCTAAAAACTGATCTTTCAAGAACTTCCCAACAGGTTTAATGACATTCGCTAGCATCATCTGTAGCGATTTTCCAGAAACTAAAATAATTCCGACTGTAATGAAGCTAAATGCCACAATTTTAGACCCAGCTTCAGCAAACAAATAATATGATATGGCAAAAAATAAGGCTCCTATCATCCCACCGCCTAAGTCAGGAGAGGAGATTTCTCCGCTAACTTCCATCAAGAATAATTCCCATGTATTGAAAATGACACTTGGTGAATGAAAAGTCCCACCTTTTGATAAGTTCTCAAACAGTTTAATATGACTTAATAACAAAAATGAACCGAAAATAAAATAAACTCCGATAAGCTTTCGTGTGATAATCGTTGGAATTGTCTTTTTCCAAAATAAGTATATTGAAAAAAATAAAAGTCCTAGCACACAGAAAATGAACCATTCTCCTGTGAAAAAGCGAAATAAAGATGTAATGGCTCGTCCTACAAACCCTAACTGTGCAAGGGCAATAATAGAAAGAGAGAACAAGATGATCCCTGCAATTTCAAATTTGAGGCGATCTTGCCAATTCGATTTTTTTCTTTTTTGTTTTCTTTTCGTTTTTTGCTTGGCCACGTAAATCCCACCTGTAGCGATATTATATTTAGTTTACCATAATAGATTTATGTAAATAATTATCATGGCTTTTATGTATGTAGTTACTTGTATTTCGCCATCCATTAGAAAAACAAGAAAGCAGCCATGATGTCTGGCTGCGAACGACTGTTTGTATTTTATTATACCACATCTATGAGTGAAATCATATTGTTTGAAATAATTGAGGCGATACTGTTTGGCCTGGAATGAGCTGATCAAGCAAATAATGATTTGGGTCCGTACTTAATACTCTAACAATTTCATATTGCTTTTGATTGTTTTCCTGAACGAGTATAGGTATTCCCCTCATATAAACAAGTTTTGGCCCGTCAAAGGATTGTTGGGTATCTTGAAAGATAAGTTCCTGGGGCATCATTGTATATAAAATCATTGAAGCATGCCCTCCTCGTTTTCTTGATTTTCTTGAATAAAGGAATAGAGCTTTTTCATCGCTTTTCCGACGCCACCTACTTCATTTATGAGTCCGTATTTCACAGCATCCGCTCCTACAACATTTGTACCTATGTCTCGTGTTAAGTTTCCTTTCGATAACATTAATTCTTTGAATTTTTCTTCTGAAATATTAGAGTGCTTCGTAACGAAATTAATCACTCTTTCTTGCATTTTGTCTAAGTATTCAAAGGTTTGTGGTACACCAATGACAAGACCAGTTAATCTAACAGGATGTATTGTCATTGTAGCTGTTTCAGCGATGAAGGAGTAATCACAAGAAACCGCAATCGGAACTCCAATGGAATGACCTCCACCTAACACAATGGAAACGGTAGGCTTTGTTAATGAAGCAAGCATCTCAGCAATAGCGAGCCCCGCCTCTACATCTCCACCTACCGTGTTTAGTATCACAAGGAGTCCTTCAATTTTCGGATTTTGTTCTATTGCTACGATTTGAGGGATTAAATGCTCATATTTCGTTGTTTTATTTTGTGGCGGCAGTTGAACATGCCCTTCAATTTGACCGACGATAGTTAAGCAATGAATATTCGATTCATTTGTCATTTGCGGTATATTTGTTTGTCCTAATTGCTGTATTTTTTCAACAAGGGAGCTTTTCGCCTCATTTTGATCGGTATCTTTTTCTTCTTTTGACCTTTCTTCATTTAGTTCATATTCGTTCACAACGTATCCACCCTTTCTTACCTGCATCATAAAATTAGTATGGGCGGTTCCGTTTTATTTCATTCGATAGAACATCGTTAACAATTTGACAATAACTTTGTTGGTTGATTAGAGCTAGTATGAGTGATAGTTTCAACCTAAAAGATGCAAGGTTTCACACTGCACCTTATAAGTCATTCTCAGAAATGTTTCAGCATGCCGCTCCACAAAAGATTGTTTTTTTGTATTACTTTTAAATGCGAGAGGTCTGTCGTCGACGACCCATTTTGAACATCCTCTCTTTACGATATACCGCACATGCTGTACCTTCTATAGTCCACTACCTTTCGTTTCAAGTTTTTGCATCTTTTCATGAATACAATGTTCCATCATTCGAGCTCAATAAAAAAACTGGAAAACAATGCTATGCATTGATTTCCAGTTCATGTTTACACTTCCATAATAATGGGTAGAATCATCGGACGACGTTTTGT
This sequence comes from Bacillus kexueae, assembly GCF_022809095.1. GTDB lineage: Bacteria > Bacillota > Bacilli > Bacillales > Aeribacillaceae > Bacillus_BZ > Bacillus_BZ kexueae. The sequence continues at coordinate 269,481 of NZ_JALAZE010000003.1, read as the reverse complement.
TCGTTCAAATAAAAATTGATTCAGTGTGTCACGGATGTTTTGCTTCATGGATGACCATTCAACGGTTTGTTCTTCCATACATTTGACTAAAATCGACTGTACTTGGTCAACTGCCTCGGCAATTAATTGTTCAGATTCACGCACATAAACAAATCCTCTAGTGATAATCTCTGGTCCTGCAACAATTTGTTTTGTACTTTTATTTAATGTAACAACGACAATTAAGATACCGTCTTGGGAAAGTAATCTACGATCACGCAAAACAATATTTCCTACATCTCCTACACCTAAACCGTCAATTAAAATGTTTCCTGCAGGTACTTTTTGACCTGTTTTAACCGTTCCTTGATGAAATTCAATTACTTCGCCTTTCTCGACGAGGAAAATATTCTTTTCAGCAACTCCAACTGATGTAGCCAGCTTCGCATGGGCTTTTTGCATTTTATATTCCCCATGGATCGGAATAAAATATTTCGGCTTCATTAAATTGAGCATTAACTTTAATTCTTCTTGATACCCATGACCAGAAATGTGAATGTTTTTGTTCTTTCCTACGACATTTGCACCTGCTCTAAATAAACGATCAATGGTTTTTGAGAATGTCAATTCGTGCCCTGGTATCGGAGTAGAAGCAATGAGTACAGTATCACCTTTTTCGATATTGTACTGTTTATGCGTTCCTTTCGCCATCTTCGTTAACACAGACAGCGGTTCGCCTTTGTGACTTGTTGTCATAATAACGACTTTATGCTTCGGGTATTTCGAGATATTTTGGACAGGTATAAGTAAATCATCAGAAACAGATAAATACCCGAGCTTTGTCGCTAATTGAATTGTTTGTGAAATGTTCTTACCGACAACTGCTAGCTTTCGTTTGCATTTTTGAGCAGCATCAATAACTTGCTGTATACGGTGAATATTAGAAGCAAACAATGAGACAATGACCCGTCCTTTTGCACCATAGACGATATCTTTAATCTCTTCCCCTACAACTGATTCTGAACCGGTATAACCTGGAATCTCAGCATTCATACTGTCAGAAAGCAAACATAAAACGCCTTCGTTTCCGATTTTCGCCATGCGTCCCATATCGATAAACTGCTGTCCAACTGGTGTTTGATCAAACTTAAAGTCACCCGTATGTACAATAGCTCCCATAGAAGTATGGAAGCAAATCCCGACAGAGTCCGGAATACTATGATATGTTCGGAAGAAAGATACCTTTGATGACTCAAACGAAATCGTTGTTTTCTCAGTTACTTCGCGTAAATCTGCTTTATCCAGTAATTGATAAGGTTTTAATTTTTCACGTAACAATGCTAACGTTAACTTCGTACCGTATACAGGAACTTTTAATTGTTGAATGAGGTGAAATACTCCGCCGATATGCTCATCGTGTCCGTGTGTTAAAAATACCGCTTGAACGCGATCTTTATTTTCGATTAGGTAACTTATGTCAGGTATAACAACATCAATTCCGAGCATTTCATTTTCAGGATACATTAACCCTGCATCTACGACAAAAATGTTGGAGTCAATTTCAACAACGTACATGTTTTTACCAATTTCCCCAACGCCTCCCAAGGCAATCAATCTTACTTTTTCTGTCTTTTTCATATGTATTAAGTGTCCTCCCTAAATGTTCATGTTCCCGTCCAAAGTCACTTAGCATTATTATAACTGAAAGAGGAAATGGAAGACAAGAAAATAATGGTTAAGTTCAAAGGAAGGGTATTGATTGATCACCTCAAAAGAATTTTCATATTTCGATTACTGTTTCAATATAAGAAAAGCGCAAAGCGCAAGTCCTTAGGCGAAGGGCATTGGAGGACCTGCGAGGAGGCTTCCGTTGCCACAGCAGGGCCGAAGCGACCCGAGATGATGGCGCTTGGAGCTAGACACCAAAAAAAATGTAAAGAGAATACTTTAACACTTTATTAAACTTAAACTTTCTGTAACATATATAAAAAAAGTGCCTAAATCGTCCTGAAGACTTCTTTAGACACTTTTTTTCATCTCTATTATTTGTTTTCGGATTTAAGAAGAAAATTGACGTAATACCACATCGAGTGCATTTCGTTCTTCTGACGTGAGTGGCACAAGTGGTAAACGAACAGACCCTACATCAAGCCCTTTCATTTGAAGAGCTGTTTTAACTGGTGTAGGACTTGGTGCACTAAATAACTGCTTCATAACAGGTAACGCTTTTTGATGAATTGAAGCTGCTTTTTTCAGTTCTCCCGATAAAAACGCTTCCACCATCTCTTGCATTTCATCTCCAATAATATGAGAAGCTACTGATACAACACCTGCACCACCAATTGAAAGAATCGGTAGAGTAAGCGCATCGTCTCCGGAATACAATAAGAAATCCTCATCTGTTTCTGCGATAATTTTTGTCATCGCTTCTAGGTCACCACTAGCTTCCTTCACTGCAACGATATTATCAATTTTTGAAAGATTAATGACTGTCTCAGGAGCTAATACAGTTACAGCACGCCCTGGCACATTGTATAACATAACTGGAAGTGATGTACTTTCTGCCACAGCTTTAAAATGTTCGTATAAACCTTGCTGGTTAGGCTTATTATAGTATGGCGTAACAAGCATAATAGCGTCAACGCCAGTTTCTTCAGCCTTTTTTGTTAATTCAATCGTCTGTAACGTATTATTACTTCCTGTACCTGCAATGACAGGAACTCGTTTATTCACTACTTTTACTACATGCTTAAATAACGCTATTTTTTCTTCAGTTGTTAGCGTTGGAGATTCCCCTGTTGTGCCAGCAATGACAAGTGAATCAGACCCGTGGTTAATTAAATATTCAACAAGCTTCGTCGTTCTGTCAAAATCAACATTTCCATTTTTATCAAAGGGTGTCACCATTGCTGTTGAAATTTTTCCAAAGTTCATTCTCATTCACACCTTTTATTGATTTTTCCCAAGTTCAAAAACATCATGAAGCGCATTAACCGCCTCAATCATGTCTTCTTCCTTTACTAGTACCCAAATCGTTGTATGGCTATCTGCCGATTGTAGGATTTGGATTCCTTTTTTCGAAAGTGCCGATACAATTTTAGCAGTTACACCTGGTACTCCTTGTATACCTGCTCCAACTGTCGAAACTTTCGCGCATCGTCTATTGACAACTGGAGTATACCCCAATTGTTCTAATATCGCAACCGCTTCCTCTGTGACGTTACCATTTACTGTATATACTACGCCGCTCGGTGTAATATTGAAGAAATCGACACTGATTCCGTTTTTAGCCATCGCTTTAAAGATTTTTGTTTGGAATTCATAATCACCATCTGATGCTTCTACCTTAATTTGTGTGACATCCGCCACGTGTGCAATTCCAGTAATTAAACGTTCTTTTACGTCTGCACCACGCTTTTCTGTTTCGTTTGACGTTACGAGCGTTCCTTCCGTTTTCGCATATGTTGATCGAATTCGTAAAGGTACTTTTGCTTGCATCGCAATTTCAACTGCTCGTGGATGTATTACTTTAGCTCCTTGGTAAGCCATATTGCAAATTTCTGTATACGTTACGGTAGAAAGCGGTTTCGCACTTTGAACGATTCGAGGATCCGCTGTCATAACCCCTTCGACGTCCGTAAAGATATCAACGTATTCTGCTTGAAGAGCCGCTCCAAGCGCTGCAGCAGATGTATCGCTTCCCCCTCGCCCAATTGTAGTAATATCACCATTTGAAGCCGCTCCTTGGAAACCTGCCACTACAATGACATCATGTTCAGCTAATAGCTCAAGGAGACGATCACATTTCATATCAATGATTTTAGCATTCGTATGATCTTGTGTCGTTACAAATCCGGCCTGCGCCCCAGTTAAAGCGGTAGCTTGAAGACCATTCCTCTTCAACATACTTGTGAATACAACGGATGAAATAATTTCTCCGCAAGATAATAATAAATCCTGTTCTCGTTTTGATATAGTTTCAATTCCGTTTTCTACTAAACTTAAAAGTGTGTCTGTTGCATAAGGATCTCCTTTTCTTCCCATTGCTGACACGACAACTACTACTTTATATCCTTTTTCCTTTGCCGCGATGATATGTTCCAAAGCATTTTGACGGCCGTGTTCATCCTTTACCGAAGTTCCCCCAAATTTTTGTACAATGATTTTCATCTGTCCCACCTCTTTTATCAAACTAACAGAAGAGAGTCGAAAACACTCAACTCTCTTCCCCACTCATCGTTTTATTGGCTTTTCCCTTCACTTCCTAGCTCGTTTAACGGAAGCAATTTAAGAAACGAATAAGCCGAATAAAATCGTTATACTAGATTTAATTTGACTAAGCTTTCAGCTATTTGTACAGAGTTTAGTGCTGCACCTTTTAATAAGTTATCCGAAACAACCCAAAGGTGGAAGCCGCGTGGGTTATCTAAATCTTTACGAATACGCCCAACAAACGTATCATATTTTCCTACACAATAGGCAGGCATTGGATAAAGCTGCTTACTTGGATCGTCTTGCAGGGTTACACCTGGTGCATCTTTCAACAGTTGACGCACGTCTTCAACGGACACATCATCTTTTTCTACTTGAATAAATACAGACTCTGAGTGACCAGTTACGACAGGTAAACGAACGCAAGTCGCTGCTACTTGTAACGAATCATCGTGCATAATTTTTTTCGTTTCATTAATCATTTTCATCTCTTCAAATGTAAATCCATTTTCCTGGAATTTATCGATTTGTGGAATGGCATTATAAGCGATTTGATAATGTTTTTCATCACTTTTAACAGGTAAGATAGAAGCTTGCGGTTCTTTTCCATCTAAAACATCTTGTGATTGTTGTTTTAATTCTTCAATCGCTTGAGCACCAGCTCCTGAGACTGCTTGATACGTAGAAACGATAATTTTCGATAATCCGAATGCTTGGCGAATCGGTTGTAGTGCCACAACCATTTGAATCGTCGAACAATTTGGATTGGCAATAATTCCGTTATGCCCTTTTAAGTCTTCTTCATTCACTTCCGGCACAACTAGTGGTACATCTTTATCCATGCGGAAGGCACTTGTATTATCAATTACAATTGCTCCTCTTTTCACCGCTTCTTTCGCTAGTTGTTTCGAAACGCTTCCCCCAGCACTAAAAAGTGCAATTTGTACACCTTCAAAGCTTTCAGGAGTCGCTTCTTCTACTGTATATTCTTGACCTTTAAATGTTAATTTCGTTCCTGCAGATCGTTTTGAAGATAGTAAAGTTAATTTGGAAATCGGAAACTCGCGATCTGCCAATGTATTTAACATTTGTGTTCCTACTGCTCCTGTTGCTCCAACTACTGCTACATGATAACCTTTCAAACTCATCTCTCTATCTCCTTCCCCAAATGCATAAATCTACTCTAGTCTTCCAATCGTATTACGTCCTATTGTATCACAGAAGAAAATAAATGGATGAAATTTTTTATATTGAAAGCGTTTTTTTATTGCAATTTATATCGTTCAATGATAACCGGTTGAAATTGTTTATGTTCTAGAGCTGCTTCTACTGTTTCTTGAAGATAATTCATATACGCAACCATGGAGTTTGGTTTCTTTTCAGGGGCATCTTGCCCAAATGGAATGAAAAATATATTTTTGGTCGCCATTAGCCTCATTAAATTTACACCATTTAAACCAAGTGCATCATTTGTAGAAATGCCAAGAACTACAGGACGATGGTTCCGTAATGTTGCCTTAGCTGCCATCAGTACTGGTGAATCTGTCATCGCGTTTGCAAACTTACTCATCGAATTTCCCGTCAATGGAGCAATAATCATGCAATCCAGTGGAAGCTTTGGGCCTAGTGGCTCCGCTTTTACAATCGAATCAACAATTTCATGACCGGTCGCTTCTTCTATTTTTTTCACCCATTCATTTCCTTCGCCAAAACGGGTGGTGGTCGCTTGAACCGTATGTGTAACAACTGGTATCACATCTGCCCCCGCCTGTACTAATCGCTCAATTTGAGGAAATACTTCATCGTACGTACAATGTGACCCCGTTAACCCAAATCCGATTCGTTTTCCCTTCACATCCATTATGAAGTCTCCTTTCCATCTTCTAATTGTTCAAATAAAAGTTGAGCCAATACATTGGCCAATATTTGGCCAGCTGTTTTAGGCGCAACAATTCCAGGTAATCCTGGAGCTAAAATCGCTTTAATCCCCCGTTTTTCCGCGTACCGGAAATCCGTTCCCCCTGGTTTTGAAGCTAAATCAACAATTAAAGTATGAGAAGGCATTTTTGAGATCGCTTTTGCATTTACAATAGGGTAAGGAATTGTATTGAGAACCACATCCACGTCGCTTACTTCATCCTCTAATTCATTCAAATGAAATGGCTTAAGTCCCATTTCCGTTATGCGTGCCAAGTCTTTTGATTTACGTGCCCCAACTCTGACATGTGCGCCTAAATGCGAAAAGGTTCTGGCAACGCTCATTCCAACTCGCCCTAATCCCAGTACCATAATGTTAGACCCATGAATCGTAAAATCCGTATGCTGAATGACCATCATAATGGTACCTTCAACTGTCGGAATGGAATTATAGATTGCTATATCGTCGCGCTCAAACAACTGAGTCAACTTCCGATTCGTTTTTAGCACGAGTTGATTTAAATAATCGTTGGAAATACCGGAATATATTTGACAATGGTCAGGAGTCTGCTCAAGTAATTCTTCTGTTAACACAATCTCTTCATTAGAAAACACTGTATCAATATGACCGTCTAAAGCAGTACCGGGTACTGGTAAGATAATCGTATCTATTTCATGAAAAGGCACTTCTTCAAGTTTCGACTTGATTGCTCCTGTAAATCCATGATCAAGTTGGTCAAACCCTACAAGATACAGTTTCCCGTCTAATTCAACTAATTTCCGAATCACCTCTAATTGACGAGCATCACCACCGATTACGGCAATGTTTAACCCAGTTAACATGTTTTCTTCACCTTCTTTTTCAAAAGAAACGTAATTATTGTGCCTAGAGCATACTATGTGAGAGAATGTTCTTCGGTGATTGTCGATATGTACCCAATTTACGAAAGATTTTTCTTATTGTCGCAGAAAGCGTTTGAGGAATTTATGTTTAACTAAGAGGAGTCTTTTTTATAGATTTTCATACTATCCGAAAAGAATATGGCGAGTGGAAACACCTAAGAAAATCGCAAAGCGCAAGTCCTTAAGCGAAGGGCGCTGGAGGACCTGCGAGGAGGCTTCCCTCGCCACAGCAGGGCCGAAGTGACCCGAGCTGATGGCGCTTGGAGCTAGACACCAAAAAAACGGTAAAGAGAATACTTTAACACTTTATTAAACTTTCTGTAACATTAAAAAAAAGAAGTTGAAAAGGATTTTTCCCTTTTCAACTTCTTTTAGTAAGATCTATTCCATTTGATTGCACTAGTCTGGTGCATCAAGTTTTTTAATTTGTTCATCTGGAACATCCAAAATGACCATATCTGAACCGATTTTTTGAATATGATGCCACGGTACCCTTACTTCATGTCCTTGTTTTCTTAATCCAAACCATTTTAATGAAGGAATAATAAGTGCTTTAATTTGACCACTTTCTTCATCGATTTCTAAATCCGTTTGCCCGAGTACCCCTAACCGTTCAGCCCTTTTCACATCTACAATTTCTTTGCCACTTAGTTCTGATAACCTCAACTCAAAAGACCTCCTCTCTAATACTATCTATATGGTTGGGTAGCATTTAAAAATACCAAACGAAAAAAGCTGAAGCTTCAAATTTAAAAAGAAAGGCTTTCTTGTCGCCAAATCATGTCTAAATAAACATATTCTATACGTAAACAGCGACTTAGATCAATTAACACTTCCATATCGTAAAATTCGAAAAAACAAAAAGAGGCATGAGCCTCAAAAGGTCATTTTTTCATGACTTTTTGACTCAGCCTCTTAACGAGAAAAATGATTAGGAAATGGAAGAGGGTAATTTCCCTTCTGGACTAATGACAGAAAGAGCAAAATCATTTGTAAATATTTTTTCAATTGTTTGTTGAACACTACTCATGTCGACACCATTAATTAGTTGCACAACTTCATCAAGTGTACGGTGTGAGCGTAACAGAAGCTCATTTTTACCATTTCGACTCATCCGTGAATTTGTACTCTCTAAGCTTAACATTAAGTTTCCTTTTATTTGTTCTTTACTGTTTAATAATTCTTTTTCGGTAACTCCATCTTTTTTCAAAGTTTCAATTGTTTGTTGAATCGTATCATACAATAAATCTAACTGGTTGCTACCTGTCCCACCATAAATTGTTAGCATGCCATTATCTTCAAAAGAGGAATGGTAAGAGAAGACAGAATACGCTAAGCCTCGTTCTTCACGAACATCTTGGAACAGACGACTGGACATGCTTCCCCCTAAAATATTATTTAATACGATTAAGCTATAAATATCATCTGAACCTACTTTTAAACCATTATAGCCAATGCATAAATGAGCCTGCTCCGTTTCCTTCTTTCGAGCTAATTTACCACTTTGAAAAACGGGTACTTTATACGTATTTTTTTGATAACCTGTCGTATAAGATCCAAAATATTTCTCTACTTCTTGAATAAACGATTCATCAATATTCCCCGCAATTGAAATGACCACATTATCAGGCGTGTAATATTTCTTCATATAGTCACGGAGCGTATCTGGGGTAAAAGAATGTAACGTTTCTTCTGTTCCTAATATTGGATACCCTAAAGGATGGTTACCATAAATCGCTTTACTAAGTAAGTCGTGCACAATATCGTCTGGTGTATCTTCATACATTTTAATTTCTTCTAATACGACGTTTTTTTCTTTATCCATTTCCGTTTTATCAAATGTAGAATTGAAGAACATATCCGCCAACACTTCAAGCGCATGATTAGCATGTTCATCTAGCACTTTAGCATAATAACACGTATATTCTTTTGATGTGAAGGCATTCACTTGGCCACCGATACTATCGAATGATTCAGCAATTTCACGTGCACTTCTTGTCGAAGTTCCTTTAAAAAACATATGTTCTAAAAAGTGTGAGATACCGTTGTTTTGTTCATTTTCGCTTCTTGATCCTGTGCCAATCCAAACACCAATCGCTACTGACCTAACAGTTGGAATGGATTCTAGTACAATTCGAACTCCGTTTGAACATGTATATTTTTTAATCAAATGAGGAACCCCCTATTCTCTATCTTGCAACTTTTCTTTCGAAAGCTATTTCACGGTTGATTCTTCGATAATTCGCTGTTCATCTAAGAGCATCGACACCGATCCAATCGAAAGATTTCTTTGTTTAATGGACAAAATCAGTGTTTCCAAGCTTTTGGATGTAGAAGATGTAGGGTGCATTAATATAATAGCACCGGGATGGATTTTGGACATCACGCGTTCTACAAGTACGTGAGGCTCAGGACGCTGCCAATCAATTGTATCAACAGACCACATAATTGTCTTCATATTATATTCATCAGCGAGTGTTACGACTTCTTCTCTCATACTTCCACTCGGTGGAGCAAAAAGTGTAGGTTTCACATTCGTTGTAGCTTCAATCACTTCATTTGTTTTCACAATTTGATCCCGAATCGAAGAAGATGGAAGCTGTGCCATATTCGGATGTGTATATGAATGATTTCCAATTTCATGTCCAGCATCAGCAATCATTTTCGCGATATCTGGGTACTTTTTTACCCATCTGCCTTCTAAAAAGAAAGTCGCTTTTACATGATGCTTTTTCAACACCTCAAGCATATCAGGAATGTATTCATTTCCCCACGCTACATTTATGATAAATGATACCATTGGTTTCTCTGGGTTGCCTCTATAAATAGGTGATGGCTTAAGATCTTCCAAATGGACAGACGGAGAAATTTGTTTAAATACAAGTAATTTCTCGTCGAAATCACCATTTTTTTTCATATTGTTATACGATTCTTCTACATCTACTTCAATACCATTATAACCGGGTGTTGCTTTCCAAACACTATGTATTTCAGCATTTTGAGGTGCAATGTTATATTTCTTCGATTTAGCCAAAATTTCCTGATAAAGTTCATCTTTATGAAAAGCAGGGGTCGAACTTACTTTTTGAATGTTATCAGAATAAGAGTGTTTAAAAGGATTTTGAATCGTACTTACACTAATAACAAAGATAACAATAAAGCCGACCACTTGCATAATATACCTTTGCATATACATATCCCCCTTCTTACTTCAAAATATGTAAAAAGGGGACAAGGTAGAACTTACAATATAAACTCTCAATATATGTTATCTTTCACTTCAGGATAGTTTGCACGCTTTAGACACATATTTGCAAACATTCTTATTTATTTTATCTACTTATTATAGCTCCAATTATGCACTAAAACCTTGCTACAAATAACTTTATCAGAACGTGAAAAGAAGCCAGGTTCCCCAGGCTCCGTTAATTAAGAATTTTGCTTTTCTTTTTCCTCTTTTAATACCGCTTTGCGAGATAAGTTTACGCGACCTTGCTTATCAATCTCCGTAACTTTTACGAGAATTTCATCGCCTATGGATACGACATCCTCCACTTTACCTACCCGCTCTTCTGCTAGCTCGGAAATATGAACAAGTCCGTCTTTTCCGCTAAATAATTCAACAAATGCACCGAATTTTTCAATCCGTTTAACTTTTCCTAAATACATTTGTCCAACTTCAACTTCACGAACAATATCTTCAATAATCTTCTTCGCTTTTTCATTCATCTCTTGATCGACTGAAGAAATAAAGATTGTTCCGTCTTGCTCGATATCAATTTTCACGCCAGTTTCTTCAATAATCTTATTGATTTGTTTACCACTCGGCCCGATAACATCACGAATCTTGTCCGGATTAATAGTCATCGTTAAAATTTTTGGCGCATATGGTGAAAGTTCTTGACGAGGCTCAGAAATGGCTGCAAGCATTGATTGTAAAATCTCTAAACGACCTTTTTTCGCTTGTGTTAATGCTTCTTCTAAGATTTCGCGAGACAGACCTTTAATTTTAATGTCCATTTGAAGGGCTGTCACACCTTTTTCAGTACCAGCAACTTTGAAATCCATATCTCCTAAAGCATCTTCCATTCCTTGAATATCTGTAAGGACAGTGTAATATTCACCAGATTTGACAAGCCCCATCGCAATACCTGCTACTGGTGCTTTAATCGGCACACCTGCATCCATCATAGCAAGCGTAGAAGCACAAATACTTGCTTGTGATGTAGAACCATTTGATTCGAGAACTTCCGATACTAATCGAATTGTGTATGGGAAATCACGTTCGTCTGGAATAATAGGCTCTAACGCACGTTCTCCTAATGCACCATGCCCAATTTCACGACGACCTGGTCCGCGCATCGGTCCTGTTTCACCTACACTAAATGAAGGGAAATTATAATGATGCATGAATCGTTTTGACTCTTCAAGACTTAGGCCATCTAAAATTTGCACATCACCTAGTGCCCCTAACGTACAAATGCTTAACGCTTGAGTTTGACCACGTGTGAATAATCCTGAACCATGGGTACGAGGTAATAAACCTACTTGCGAAGATAATGGACGAATTTCATCCACTTTACGTCCATCTGGACGAACTTTCTCTTCCGTGATGAGGCGACGCACTTCTTCTTTCACTAACTTAGATAAAATTTCACTCACTTGTTTTAGCGTATCTTCGTCTTCTTCTTCTTCAAATTTCGCTAAGATATCATTTTTAACTGCTTGAATCGCGTCCTCACGAGCGTGCTTTTCTTGAACTTGAATAGCCGTTAACAAATCACGTTCAGCCATTTCACGCACTTTTGCTTCTAATTCTGCATCGACTTCATATAATTGAACGTCCATTTTTTCCTTTCCAATTTGAGCAACAACTTCTTCTTGGAACGCAATTAAACGCTTAATTTCTTCATGACCGAACATAATAGCTTCCAACATTGTCTCTTCTGGTACTTCTTCTGCACCAGCTTCAACCATGTTAATTGCATCTTTCGTTCCTGCAACAACTAAGTGAATATCACTTTGTTCCATTTGTTCAACGGTTGGGTTAATAACAAAGTCTCCGTCAACTCGACCAACAGTTACACCAGCAATTGGCCCTTCAAACGGAATATCGGATACAGAAAGAGCTAGGGATGATCCAAACATTGCTGCCATTTCAGAAGAGCAGTTTTGATCTACACTCATCACCATACTGACAACTTGAACTTCATTACGGAAACCATCTGCAAATAAAGGACGAATAGGACGATCGATTAAGCGGCTAGCTAAAATCGCTTTTTCACTTGGACGTCCTTCACGCTTAATAAACCCTCCAGGAATTTTCCCAACTGCGTATAAACGTTCTTCATAGTTGACAGTTAGAGGGAAGAAGTCAACTGCTTTCGGTTCTTTTGAGGCTGTTGCAGTTGATAATACGACTGTATCTCCGTAACGGACTAATACAGCGCCATTTGCTTGTTTTGCTAATTGACCCACTTCCACTGAAAGGGTTCTTCCTGCCCATTCAATGGAAAAGACGTGTTTTTCTTGCTCCATAAAAATTTGACTCCTCTCTTACTTATGTAAACATCCATTATGTACTATTATGGACTAATTTATTTCAACATATCAATCAGAAAGGTATATGTAAATAGAAAATCACAAACAATATTGGTTTTCATATGTTTTTGATTTTACTCTCACACCTTGTGATAATGACAAGGCGTATTGAACTAGACTCTTTCTTTGGAACGGATATGTCACCTATAATCATTTTACCCGTTATACTTATCGCTAAAATCATTTAGATAAAATAGTTCTTCTCATATTAAAAAAGCGGGAAAATCTCCCGCTTTTTCATTATCGACGTAAACCTAATTTGTTGATTAACTCACGGTAACGAGTAACATCTTTGTTACGTAAGTAAGTTAATAAGTTACGACGTTTACCTACCATTTTTAATAGACCACGACGAGAATGATGGTCTTTCTTATGAGTACGTAAATGATCGTTTAAAGTGTTGATTTGTTCTGTAAGGATAGCGATTTGTACTTCTGGAGAACCTGTGTCAGATTCATGAGTTTTGAACTCGTTGATGATTGCGTTCTTACGCTCTTGAGTTAATGCCATCCTGTCCACCTCCTAATATCATATAATCCCCAATTACCGAGCAATCGTTGGTGATTCGAATTGCCAAGCAATGGTTTAAAGTCACAATTGTTATTATATAAAATCTCGCAATCTTTTGCAAGGCTCAATCTTTGTTTTCTTCAAAGAATTGTTCAGCACTTCGTTTGTCTTGCTCAATTTGGTTAATCAATGCTTGTACAGATTCAAATTTTTGCTCACTACGAATCCGCTTATGCCACTTTATCGTAACGGTTTTTCCGTAAATTTGTTGGTCAAAGTGAAAGATATGGACCTCTACGCTAGGAAGTACCTTTTTCTCTTGATGAAACGTCGGTTTATATCCAATATTACAAACGCCTTCGTATCTTTCACCTTCTACCTCAACGGTTACAGCATACACGCCAGTTGGTGGAATAAAATATTCATTTTTCACATCAATATTAGCAGTAGGAAATCCAATTGTCCGACCTCTTTTGTCCCCATGGACTACCGTACCTGTCGTTTCATGTGGACGACCAAGCAAATGTTTGGCATATGCTACATCTCCGCTTTGCAATACTTTCCGAATCAATGTCGAACTAATTTTTCGATCGTGATCTGTTTGCTTTTCGACGACAGTTTGTGTAAATTGATTACGCGAATGAAAAGGCATGGTTTCCATTGTTCCTTTTCCAAGCTTTCCATACGTAAAATCAAACCCTGCCACAACATGATGGACATTTAAACCGATAATATAATTATCGACAAACTGCTGTGGAAGTAAACTTGCAAATTCCTTCGTAAACTCGACAATAAATAAAAGATCCACACCCATTTCCATCATGATTTGCTCTTTTACATGTAAAGGAGTGATGTAGTGCATTTTTGAAGCTTGTTTCCCTAGTACAACAGATGGATGCGGATCGAATGTCATCACAGCACTTTTCATGTTTTTCTCACCCGCAAGTTTAATAGCCGTTTGTATCACTTTTTGATGTCCACGGTGCACTCCATCAAAATACCCTAGTGCCATAACCATCGGTGAAAAATCTTCTAAAACATACGGATGCGGATGCGTCAACCTTATCGTTTTCACACGCTTTCCCCTCTTTTTATTAACCTGTTTTATTTCAAGGGTCTCGCCCTATAGAATAACTAGAATCATTAGTGAAAAACTTTTAACGGTTTAACGAGATTTTCCTTTGTCGGATGTAAGGTATATAGTGCAATACACTCGCCGTTATGAATAACACGAATCGGTCGATTCGTTTGATGGTTCCAATCATCGGGAACCGATAATACCGCTCCATTTTTCACTTTCTTTGCTAATGTATCATTAATTGTCCATTTGGGCAAATGATTTAACGCATCATTCATTGTAAGAAAACTGTTTGCAGGTAATGGATTCGGAAGAATATTTTCTAGTTCTTCAAATGTTAAGCAATCATCAAGCACAAAGGTACCCGATTTTGTACGGATTAAATGTGACATGTGAGCCGGATAACCAAGCTTTTCACCAATCATAACAGCTAATGTTCGGATGTATGTCCCTTTTGAACAAGTCACATCAATTCGAAAGGAAACATTTTGCCCATTCCATTCTATATCAGATGTTAAATCCATTTGATGAATAGTAATCGTCCTAGTCGGTCTCTCTACTTCAATACCTTCACGCGCATATTCATACAATTTTCTTCCATTTACTTTGACGGCGGAATACATGGGAGGTGTTTGTTCAATTTCACCTGTAAGTTCTTCTAACACTTTTTTCACATCTTCACTGCTTAGACTTTTCGATACTTCTTTAGACGCTACTATCTCACCTGATGCATCTTCTGTAGTCGTTGAAAAGCCAAGCGTTATTTCAGCAGAATACGTTTTATTTTCCGCTGTTAAAAATTGAGCAATTTTTGTTGCTTTACCGATACATAGAGGTAAAACTCCTGATACGTCAGGGTCTAACGTTCCTGTATGCCCTACTTTTTTGGTGGAAAAAAGCTTGCGTATTTTATTGACACAATCATGACTCGTCATTCCTGCTGGCTTATGTAAAAGTAGTACTCCTTCCATCCGTACGCCTCCCTGGTACTTTCATTCCTATTTTATGAATTCATTTCTTAGCAAGATACCTCAACAAAAGAAGGTGACCTAAATCATCATAATGAAGGTCACCTTCGGTAATACGAATTAATCTTGCTCTTTATTTTGATTCAGTTCATGAATGAGCGTTTCAATACGATTTCCATAATCTATCGATTCGTCAAACTCAAACTGAATTTCAGGTGTTTTGCGTAATCTGATTCTTTGGCCAATTTCTGAGCGAATAAAGCCTTTAGCTTTCGCTAACCCTTTTAAAGTATCTTCACGTTGTTTTTCATCACCGAGTACAGAAATATATACCTTTGCAATTTGTAAGTCACCTGAAAGGCGAACATCCGTTACCGTTACAAATCCAATTCTCGGATCTTTAATTTTTCGACCGATAATGTCGCTAAGTTCTTTCTTCATTTGTTCTGCGACACGGTTTGCTCGTAAACTCATTTTTTCACCCCACTTTACAACCACTCAAAAGTTGTTACGGTTCTCTCTAATTCGGGAAATGAGTCCAATAGCTTTAAAGCCTTTGTTAACTCTTGTTCCGTAACCGTTCGACTAGAAGAAATCGAAACGAGCCCTAACTTCGTTCGCTGCCAGACATCCTGATATTCCAACTCAGATACAGCTATATTAAACGAGTTTTTTAATCTCATTGTCACTCGCTGAAGAACTGCTCGTTTCTCTTTTAATGATTGAGCATCGTATATGATGCATTCACATTCAACATACCCAATCATTAACGTTTAATTTCCTCCATTACATACGCTTCAATGACATCTCCTTCTTTAATATCATTGAAGTTTTTAATTGTGATACCACACTCATACCCTTGGTTCACTTCTTTTACATCATCTTTATATCGTTTTAAAGTGTCAATTTCACCTTCAAACACGACAACACCGTCACGAATTAGGCGAATTCCGCTATCACGAGTTACGGAACCATCCGTTACGTAACATCCAGCAATTGTTCCGATTTTCGACACTTTAAACGTTTGACGAACCTCTACTTGACCGATTACTTTCTCTTCGTATTCAGGGTCCAGCATTCCTTTCATCGCAGCTTCAATTTCTTCAATTACTTTATAAATAATTCGGTGAAGACGAATATCTACACTTTCAGCTTCAGCTGTACGTTTTGCGTTAGCATCTGGACGCACATTAAAACCAATGACAATTGCGTTCGATGCAGAAGCTAAAATAATGTCAGATTCGGTGATCGCACCTACACCTGTATGAATAATCTTTACTTTTACGCCTTCTACGTCAATTTTTTGAAGTGCAGCAGCAAGTGCCTCAACAGATCCCTGTACGTCAGCTTTTACAATGATGTTAATTTCTTTCATATCGCCTTGTTTAATTTGCTCAAATAAATCATCAAGGCTTAATTTAGCTTTTTCACTGCGCTGTGCTTCGAGTTGTTTTTGAGCACGCGCTTCTCCCACTTGACGTGCCTTTTTCTCATCGTCAAATACCATGAAGCGGTCTCCAGCAAGTGGTACATCATTCAATCCAGTAATTTCAACCGGAGTTGAAGGTCCCGCAACTTTCACGCGACGACCAATATCATTCACCATCGCGCGAACGCGACCGTAAGTGTTTCCAACAACGATTGGATCACCGACTTTTAACGTTCCGTTTTGTACAAGTAATGTTGCAACAGGACCGCGTCCTTTATCTAATTCTGCTTCAACAACAGTTCCCGTTGCTAATCGATTCGGATTTGCTTTTAATTCTTCTACTTCACTAACAAGAAGAACCATTTCTAATAAATCGTCAATTCCATCGCCTTTTAATGCCGAAATTGGTACAAAGATTGTATCTCCGCCCCAATCCTCTGGAATTAAGCCATGCTCTGTAAGTTCCTGCATGACACGGTCTGGGTTTGCTGTTGGCTTATCCATTTTGTTCACAGCAACAATAATTGGAACTTCTGCAGCTTTCGCATGGTTAATTGCTTCAATTGTTTGTGGCATAACTCCATCATCTGACGCTACCACAAGAATTGTAATATCCGTTACTTGCGCTCCACGAGCACGCATCGTTGTAAACGCGGCGTGTCCAGGCGTATCTAAAAATGTAATCTTCTTATTGTTAACCTCAACTTGGTATGCACCAATATGCTGTGTAATTCCACCCGCTTCTCCTTCTACAACTTTCGTTTTACGAATGGAATCAAGTAATGTCGTTTTACCGTGGTCAACATGACCCATAATGGTTACAATCGGTGGACGAATTTCTAGGTTTTCTTCATCATCTTCCACTTCATATTTTTCAAATTCTGTTACGTCAAAGACGATTTCTTCTTCTACTTCTACTCCGTACTCTGAAGCAATTAATTCGATTGTATCTTTATCTAAATCTTGATTAATCGTAGCCATAACTCCGAGCATCATTAACTTTTTAATGATTTCGGAAGGCTCTTTTCCAAGCTTTTCAGCTAGCTCGCCAACCGTTAAAGAGTCTGTGAAAGTAATTTTTTCAGGTAATTCTTTTTTCGCTGCTACTTTTGGCTGTTGAGCTTGGTGTTTATTCTTTTTGTTTTGCTTTTTATTTTTCTTATTTCCTTTAGGCTGATCGTTTTTCTTAAACGAATCTTGTTTACGATTTTCTTTTTTCTTACTGTTGTTTGCTTGTGTATTCGACATATTCTCCCCATTATTACGTTGTTTTTTTTCTGTTTTTACTTGTTCTGTTTCTTGAGATGAACTCGTTAATTGTTTATTTAGTTGCTGAACAACCTCATTGTCGATCATCGACATATGGTTTGTCACTTCAATATTTAAGTTTTTTAACGTTTGAATAACCTCTTTACTAGAAAGATTTTGTTGTTTTGCATATTCATATACTCTCATTTTTGTCATGCGTTCACCCCCACAATTTTTAATCGAGCATTGTTTTTAATTTGGATGCAAATCCTGAATCTAACACGGCAACTACAACTCTTTGTTCCTTCCCGATTGCCTGACCTAATTGCTCACGGCTTTCTACGTACACAAGTGGAACACCATAATAGGAACATTTATCGGTTATTTTTTTACTCGTGTTATTCGATGCATCTTTTGATAGAAGAACTAATTTTGCTCGTCCGTTCCTCACTTCTTTTATGACGAGTTCTTCTCCCGAAATAATCTTACGTGCTCGATTGGCCAACCC
The DNA here is from genome assembly GCF_022809095.1 of Bacillus kexueae. Taxonomy (GTDB): domain Bacteria; phylum Bacillota; class Bacilli; order Bacillales; family Aeribacillaceae; genus Bacillus_BZ; species Bacillus_BZ kexueae. The sequence goes on along the minus strand of NZ_JALAZE010000003.1, from coordinate 251,128 downwards.
TAAAAACTGTGCCCAACTTGAACTCATTTACGCTTTTTGCTCCCTCTCAGCAAGAGATACTAATTCTTCATAGATGGATGGAGGAACTTCAGCATTTAAATGATTGGCTAAAACATTTTTCTTCTGCGCATTTAAAATACACTCTTTTTGTAACGTGATATACGCACCTCGACCGTTCTTTTTACCCGTTAAATCGATCGAAACTTCCCCTTCTTTTGATCGTACGATACGGACAAGTTCTTTTTTAGGCTTCATTTCTCCAGTTGCAACACATTTTCGCAAAGGAATCTTTTTTGCCTTCGTCATATATACCACCTCTATTCGCTATCTTCTTCTACTGACAATTCGAATAGTGGAGGATTCACGTCCTCACGAGGATAGATGCCTGCTTCTTTTGCATCTGATTCACTCTTAATATCAATTTTCCAACCTGTAAGTTTCGCTGCAAGTCGAGCGTTTTGACCACGTTTTCCAATCGCTAGTGATAATTGGTAATCAGGTACAACAACCGTAGTCGCCTTCTCTTCTTCATCAACAATGACATCAAGAACTTTAGATGGACTTAATGCATTGGCAACAAATTCAATCGGATCTTCCGACCAACGAACAATATCAATTTTTTCGCCTTTTAACTCATTGACGATCGTTTGGACGCGTTGACCTTTTGGTCCAACACATGAACCTACAGGATCTACTTCAGGATTATCGGAGTATACGGAAATTTTCGAACGGTCCCCAGCTTCACGGGCTACAGATTTAATTTCAACTGTACCATCGTAAATTTCTGGCACTTCAATTTCGAATAATCGTTTTAGCAATCCTGGATGAGTACGTGACACGAAAATTTGAGGTCCTTTCGTTGTCTTTTCAACCTTTGTAATAAAAACCTTAATACGGTCATGTGGTTGATACGTTTCATTTGGCATTTGCTCACTTACTGGAAGTAATGCTTCGATTTTACCAAGGCTAACGTAGATAAATTTAGAATCAATACGTTGAACGATACCTGTCATAATATCTTCTTCACGATCGATAAATTCGGAATAAATAATACCTCTTTCAGCCTCACGTACACGTTGCGTAACAACTTGTTTAGCAGTTTGAGCAGCAATCCGACCGAAATCACGTGGCGTTACTTCAATTTCAACTGTATCTTCTAGCTCGTAATTTGGATTAATTGATTTTGCTTCATCAAGTGAGATTTCTAAACGAGGATCAAATACCTCGTCTACTACTTCTTTACGTGCAAAGACACGCATTGAACCTGTCTCGCGATTTATATCTACACGCACGTTTTGAGCTTGATTAAAATTACGTTTATATGCAGAAATTAACGCTGCTTCAATCGCTTCAATAATAACTTCTTTTCCAATGCCCTTCTCCTTTTCAAGGATCGTTAGAGCATCAAACAATTCATTGCTCATCGAATGGATTTCCCCCTTAAAAAACTAATAAATTCTTTCAAAACTTATTTTTGTCAATATGGCTTACGCTCACGGTTTGTTAGAATAACAAAATTGGTCATTCTTCGGTAGCTAGATCATCATCTTTCCCTCTAATTAATTATAAGGAATCTCCAATGAGCAATCGCTGCCGAAATTGTTTCCCTTTAAAAATTAAATGTAACTGCGAGACGAGCTTTTGCCACTTTTTCGTAAGGAATTGTTACTTCTTTCGTTCTCGTTTTCACTTTTACACTCAGTTTGACGAGTTCGCCATCAAAACTTGTTAATTCCCCTTCAAATTCTTTCTCTCCATCAATCGATTCATAAGTTTTTATCGCTACATTTTTCCCAATTGCTTTTTGGAAATCACGCTCATTTTTTAACGGGCGTTCAGCACCTGGAGATGATACTTCTAAAAAGTAGTTATGTGGAATCGGGTCGATTTCATCAAGCTTTTCACCAAGTCGCTCGCTAAGCGTTCCACATTCTTCAATATCAACCCCTGTATCTGAATCGATAAAGACGCGCAAGAAGTAATTTTTCCCTTCTTTTACATACTCAATATCGACAAGTTCAAGATTCATTTCTTCCGTAATAGGGGTAACAAGTTCTTCTACTAAATCTGTAATTCTTTTACTCATCCTTTTCCTCCTCAAATTGTTCCGAAACCTTAAAAGTGTTGAAAAACCCTGCTATATGAGCAGGGGTATGTACACAAACGAAGGATTTAAGGTGATCCGCTCGAAATGCTACTAGTTTTACCCAATAGGAAAGAGTGGGTTTCCCCACTCTTTTTCCGTTCTCCGATAGCATTTCCATATAAAATATACCATAACTTTATATGAATTGCAAATATTGACCAACTCGAGCTATTGAATTAATCCGTTAAAATAGGGATAACTGGTTTTGCTCTGGTAAAGAAGTCAGGCAACCGTGATTATCTAAATACTCTAATATCGTCTTTGAAATGCGGCTCCGTTCTCTCAAGTCCTCTTTCGATAAAAACTCGCCCTCTTCACGTGCTTTTACTATATTTAAAGCCGCATTCGTTCCTAAACCTGGAATTGAGTTAAACGGTGGAATTAACGTGTCACCATCAATTAAAAATTCCGCTGCACTTGAACGATATAAATCTACCTTTTGAAACGAAAAACCTCTTTCACACATCTCTAATGACATTTCCAGTACAGTTAATAAACTTTTTTCTTTCGGAGATGCATCTAAACCTTTAGCATTGATTTCTTCAATTTTAGCTTTTATGGCCGTCGAACCTTTAATCATCGTCTCAATATCAAAATCGTCTGCCCGCACAGTGAAATATGTTGCATAATATAGAAGCGGGAAGTGGACTTTAAAGTAAGCAATACGAACCGCCATTAGCACGTATGCTGTCGCATGTGCCTTCGGGAACATGTATTTAATCTTTTTACATGATTCAATATACCAATCTGGCACACCATTTTTCTTCATTTCTTCTTCCCATTCTGGTTGGAGCCCTTTTCCTTTCCGTACAAACTCCATAATCTTAAATGCAAGGGAAGGTTCAAGGCCTTGGTAAATTAAATAGACCATAATATCATCACGACAACCGATTACTTCACTTAAGGTACAAGTACCGTTGTGGATAAGTTCTTGTGCGTTTCCAAGCCAAACATCCGTTCCGTGTGAAAGCCCCGAAATTTGCACTAATTCGGAAAATGTAGTCGGCCTTGTATCCTCTAGCATTTGCCGCACAAATCGCGTTCCAAACTCGGGAATCCCCAATGTTCCGGTCTTACACATAATTTGATCTTCAGAAACTCCGAGGGTTTCTGTGCCACTAAATATTTTCATCACTTCTGGATCATCCGTCGGAATGGTTTTCGGATCGATACCACTTAAATCTTGGAGCATGCGAATAACGGTTGGGTCATCGTGTCCTAATATATCTAATTTCAGAAGATTATCGTGAATAGAATGGAAGTCAAAATGAGTTGTCTTCCAATCGGCACTTGTATCATCCGCTGGAAACTGTATAGGAGTAAAATCATAGACATCCATGTAATCAGGGACAACGATAATTCCTCCTGGATGCTGTCCAGTTGTCCGTTTTACCCCCGTACACCCTTGCACAAGACGATCTACTTCAGCACCGCGCATGTGGATATTGTGATCATTTGCATATCCCCTGACGTACCCAAACGCTGTTTTTTCAGCAACAGTTCCGATTGTACCTGCACGATAGACGTTATCTTCTCCAAACAACACTTTCGTATAGTTATGTGCTCTCGGTTGATATTCTCCAGAGAAGTTTAAATCAATATCTGGTACTTTATCTCCTTTAAACCCTAAAAAGGTTTCGAATGGAATGTCATGACCATCTTTTTTGAACATCGCGCCACATTTTGGACATTCTTTGTCTGGTAAGTCGTAACCCGAACCAACAGACCCGTCATTGAAGAATTCAGAATGTTTACATTCTGGGCACACATAATGTGGTGGCAATGGATTTACTTCCGTAATTTCAGTCATTGTCGCAACAAAGGATGAGCCGACGGACCCACGCGAACCAACTAGATAACCATCATCAAGAGATTTTTTAACTAGTTTATGTGAAATCAAATAAATGACGGCAAATCCGTGTCCGATAATACTTTTTAACTCTTTTTCTAGCCGTGCTTCTACAAGCTCAGGAAGCGGGTCTCCGTAAATACTTTTCGCCATATCGTAGCTCATTTGTCGTATTTCTTCGTCTGCTCCCTCAATCTTTGGAGTATATAAATCATCTTTAATCGGCTTAACTTCCCCGATAAGCGAAGCGATTTTTTGCGTGTTTTCTACCACAATCTCGTTCGCTTTTTCCTCGCCCAAAAACTGAAATTCTTGAATCATCTCATTTGTTGTTCGAAAATGAACATCTGGCAACGAATGGCGGTTCAGCGGGTTGGCTCCACCTTGAGAGCTTACTAAAATTTTTCGATATATTTTATCCTCTTTGTTTAAATAGTGAACATTACCTGTTGCTACAACAGGTATATTTAACTTTTCGCCGAGCTTCACGATATTTTTAATAATGTCACGAAGAGCCGCTTCATTACGTACTAGTTCTAGCTCTATTAAATGTTGGTAAACAGCTGGTGGGTGAACTTCAAAATAATCATAAAAGGATGCAATATCTTCTACTTCATCCGGTGATTTTTGCATCATTCCTTCAAAGACTTCCCCTTTATCACACGCTGAACCAACAAGAATTCCCTCTCGGTACTTGGATAATACCGATCTCGGAATACGAGGTACACGATAAAAATATTGCACATGGGATAATGATACGAGTTTAAATAAGTTCTTCAGTCCTTCTTCATTTTGAGCTAATAAAATAGCGTGTGATGGTCTAGAACGTTGATATGCTTTAGCGTCCCCTAGTTTAATATTCATTTCATCATGCATTGTTACGCCTTTAGCACTTACATCTTTTAACATTTTCATGAGTAAATGTCCTGTCGCTTCAGCATCATAGATGGCACGATGGTGTTGTGTTAATTCAATATCGAATTTTTTACACAATGTATTTAATCGGTGATTTTTCATTTCTGGGTATAAAGAACGGGCTAATTCTAATGTGTCGATAACACCATTTGATGCTTTGTTTTCACCAAGCAAATTTTTGTATCCGACATTTAAAAAGCCCATATCGAAGCTCGCATTGTGGGCAACTAAAATACTATCTTCTACCCATTCCTTGAATTTTCGCAACACCACATCCACATCTGGGGCATCTTTTACCATATCATCGGTTATACCTGTCAGCTCTATGGTTGTAGCAGACAATGGTTCATGAGGATTGGCAAATGATTCGAAGCGATCAATGATTTCACCATTTCGAATTTTAACTGCCGCTAACTCAATAATAGTGTCATATACCGCTGAAAGACCAGTTGTTTCCACGTCAAATACGACATACGTAGCCTCTTCTAACGATACCGTCTTGTCATTGTATACAATTCTCACACCATCATCAACAATGTTTGCTTCTAGACCATAAATCATCTTTATGCCGTGTTTTTTGCTAGCGGAATATGCTTCAGGGAACGATTGAACAACTGCATGATCGGTTAAAGCAATCGCTTCATGTCCCCACTTTTTCGCTTGCTCGGCTAATTTTGAAATTGACGTAACAGCATCCATTTGGCTCATTGGTGAGTGTGCATGTAATTCCACACGCTTTTGTCCTTCTGGTGCTGTATCTTCTCGAAGATTCGGCTTCATCTCGTTGATATCATTCGCAATCATGACAAGATCGCGCACAAACGTGTCGTTTTGAATACTACCGCGCACTTTCAACCACATTCCTTTTTTCAAGGATTGGAGCAGTGCTGCGTCTTCCTTATCACGAGCGAACATCTTTACAAGGATAGAGTTTGTATAGTCGGTCATCTTAAATGTACATAATGTTCGACCGGATTTTAATTCTCTCGTTTCGACATCAAATACATACCCTTGAATAACGACTCTTCGCTCTTCTTCCATTATGCTATTTAACGTACGTATTTCTTCCTCGTCTTTAATTGGATACCCGATTGTTAACGGGCCTGATGGCACATCATTTTCTTGGTTAGATTCCTTCTCACGATTTTCCATTTCCGTAATCGCTTGAGCGACTTTTTCTTGATCCTCACGCTTTTTCTGCTCTTGGAATTGACGGATCTCTTCATCTGATATCGTAATTTTCGTATCGATTTGAAAACTAGGAAAACCAAACGTTTCATAACTTCTTCGAATGTATTCGCCATACTTCTTTTTAATCGCCTGAGACTCTGTATCATTTCTCGTCTGTACGAGGAGCTTTAAGCCATTTACAGAAGGAGTTTGGTTCGAAAGAAGCGAAAGAATTGGTGGCGATATCCCCTCTATTTCTTGAACACAAACTGGCCAATATGATTGAATTAATTCCTCATTTGGCTCTGGGTTAGGAATGTGAATAGAAAAGGTAACATTTGCAATATGTGAAAACGTCTTTGTCAATTTAGCTTGAAAAAGTTGAAAAACATGAAATGGTAGTATTTTTTGAAGCACAAATTGAAAATGCCACGTTTTTTGCTGCTTGTGTACGGTTAATTTTTGTATAGCTCCTTGGTAAAAATGTTCAACGATATCGTCTTCTGTTAATTGTAACTGTTGGAGTAATAATCGGAAACGCTCCCGCTGTTCCGTATGAATGTCAGTCATTTTTGCTCCCCTCTTTCTTCCTAGAAGGTAATCCGCTACATAAGGAAGGTACCCCATTTATTGAGGTACCTTTTTTCTTTTCATATTACCACGTGATATAAAATCGTGCTATCATTCAACAGAGTTCTATTTTAAAGTAAGGACTGGATTGTTTCTTTTAAATTCGCAACAGGAACTTCAAAACTCTCTCCTGTTTTTCGAACTTTTACTTCAACAATTTGTTCGCTCGCTTTTTTCCCGACAACGACTCTTACTGGTATTCCAATCAAATCTGAATCAGCAAATTTAACGCCTGCACGCTCTTGTCGATCATCAAGAAGAGGATCTAATCCTTCGTTTACAAATTCAGAATAAATTTGTTCAGCTAATTCGCGCTGCTCATCATTTTTTACGTTTACCGCAATTACATGTACGTCAAACGGAGCAATTTCTTTTGGCCAAACAATTCCATTTTCATCGTGGTGTTGTTCAACAGCTGCAGACAGAGTACGAGAAACTCCAATTCCGTAGCAACCCATTATCATCGGTTGAGATTTTCCATTCTCATCTAAATAGTGTGCTTTCATAGATTCCGAATAACGTGTGCCTAACTTGAATACATGTCCTACTTCAATACCTTTTGCAAAACGAATCGTACCAACGCCATCTGGAGATGGGTCTCCCTCTTGGATAAAGCGTAAATCAATAAACTCCTTCACGTTTGTATCACGTTCAATATTAACATTTTGATAATGATAGCCTTCTTCATTTGCTCCACAAATACCATTTACGACTGCTTTTATAGCATGATCAGCAACAATTTCTACTTCATCACGAACATGAATAGGTCCTACAAAACCTGGTTTCGTTCCCATTATTTCAAGAGTTTCTTCTTCTGTTGCAAGCTCAACTACAGCTGCGTTAAAGAAATTCTTTAGTTTAATATCATTTACTTCATGGTCACCGCGAACTAACGCTAGTACGAATCGGTCGTCTACTTTAAACAATAAAGATTTAATACATTTCGTCTCATCAACATTTAATAAGGACGAAACTTCCCCAATTGTTCTAGCATTAGGCGTCTCGATTTTTTCAAGCTGTAATTCTTGTTCATTCGATTTCTCGTATTGAACTACAACCGGTGCCATTTCAATGTTCGCAGCAAAATCTGATGAATCAGAATACGCAATCGTATCTTCTCCAATATCAGATAATACCATAAATTCATGCGTGTCTTTTCCACCCATAGCACCTGAGTCAGCAATGACAGCGCGGAAATTTAGTCCGCATCTTGTAAAAATATTTCGGTAAGCAGTGCTAATTTTTTCATACATCTCATCAAGACTCTCTTTTGAAGAATGAAACGAATATGCATCCTTCATAATGAATTCTCTTCCACGCAATAACCCAAAACGAGGTCGCTTTTCATCACGGAATTTCGTTTGGATTTGATAAAGTGCTAGTGGTAGGCGTTTATAGGATTTCACCTCATCACGAACGAGACTAGTAATTACCTCTTCGTGTGTCGGACCTAACGCAAACGGGCGATCATGTCGGTCGTGAATACGCATTAATTCTGGACCGTATGATTGCCAACGCCCTGATTCTTCCCATAACTCTGCTTGTTGTAAAGCTGGCATTAATAATTCAACTGCACCAGCTCGATTCATCTCTTCTCTTACAATTGTTTCAATTTTCTTCAATACTTTTGTCGCAAGTGGCAAATAGCTGTAAACTCCACTTGCCGTTTGACGAATAAATCCTGCACGGAGAAGAAGCTGATGACTTTTCACTTCTGCATCAGCTGGTGTTTCCCGTAGCGTCGGAATAAATGACATACTTTGTTTCATGTTCTACACCTCAATTTCAACATAGCAAATTTAAGTTCTTTGATTTATGATTAATGGTCCCTTCTCTACAATTAAGGGGAAAGGACACCCCTTTTTAGGGTAGCATCCTTTACTTTAGAAAAGGCTATTTTCGTATAGATTGTTGCTTTTTCAGTCATTTTTAAAATGAACTCTGGACATTGCGCTACGGACACTTGCTTTCCGCAGGGAGCTGTCTATTTTCGGCTCCTAGCGTCCTAGCGAACGATTCTCAGCAATGTATTTTATACACCCTAAAAGCAACAACCCTTTACAAAAGAGCCTTAGAAAAAGAATCGTTGAATATCATTCCAAGTTACGACTAACATCAACAGCATGAGTAGCGCAAATCCGATAAAATGCACAATTCCTTCTTTCTGACGATCAATTGGTTTACCTCTTACCGCTTCGATTGCAAGAAACATAAGTCGGCCTCCATCTAACGCAGGAATTGGCAATAAGTTCATTATTCCTAAGTTAATGCTTAAGAGAGCTGTCCAGTTTAATAAATTTGTAATACCAGTTTGAGCAATCTTATCCGTCATATCGTATATTCCTACTGGTCCTGAGAGCATTTCAATTGAGAACTGTCCAGTTATCAACTTACCTAAACTTATAATAATTTCTTTTGTCCATTGATACGTTTCCACAACTCCAAATTTAAGCGATGCAAAAAACGTTTTCTCTACTGGACTATATACACCGATTAAACCAATCGTTTCTTCCCCAACTTCACGCGCTTCTGGGATGACCTCTAATTGAACCGTTTCACCATTTCGTTCAATGACAAAGGATAATTCCTTTTCAGGGTTAGCACGTACAATGGTCACTACATCTGTCCACTCATCGACTGATTGTCCATCAATGGATTTTACAATATCATCTTTTAACAAACCAGCGTCTTTCGCCGCACCGTCTTCTGTTAACTCTCCTAATACCGGGTCATTGATTGGTGCTCCTTGAATAAACCCTAAGGAGAATAAGACGACAAAAGCTAAGATGAAATTCATTAAGGGTCCGGCAAAAATCGCCATTGTTCGTTGCCCAATTGTTTTTGAAGCAAATTGACGGTTATAAGGAGCAATTTGAACTTCTTCTTTATCTACAATAAAGTAAGACTTTTCACTGACTGTATAACGACGAAGTGTTTCATCGTCACCTTGTTCATAACCAGTTATAAACATTCCTTGTTCTAAATCCGCTTCCTCCACTTCAATAATCCGCGCATCAGGGTATTGATCTTTATGATTTAGAATAATTTTTTCTACTTCATTGGATTTGTTAAAGAGAAGACCGATATGATAGCCTGGCTTTACCTCAATCATTTCAGGGTCTTCTCCAGCCATTCGAACAAATCCACCGATTGGTAGCAATCTAATCGTATAGACGGTTTCATCCCGTTTAAATGAAAACACTTTCGGTCCAAATCCAATGGCAAATTCACGGCATAAAATTCCCGCTCTTTTAGCAAATATTAAATGTCCCAGTTCATGAAAGAATACGAGAGCCCCAAAAATGAGGATAAAAGCAATAATTGTATTCACAAGCAAAACCACCTTTATGAAATTAGTGATTGAACGTACTTTCTCGTTTCAGCATCTACCTGTATGATGTCGTCCAATGAAGGGTTATGAATGACATTATGCTTGGACAAAGCTTCTTCAATCAGATCTTCAATTGTTAAGAATGAAATTGCATCGGTTAAAAATGCTTGTACCGCAACTTCATTGGCTGCATTTAACACAGTTGGCATAGTACCACCTATTTTACCTGATTCATAAGCAAAATGTAAGCAACGGAATCGCTTTAAATCCGCTTCTTTGAAATGTAATTGTCCCAGTTTTGCTAAATTCAATCGTTCTGTGTTCAATGGAAGCCTGTCTGGGTATGTAAGAGCATATTGAATTGGGACACGCATATCAGGTGTACCTAATTGCGCCATCACACTTCCATCGTGAAATTCAACCATGGAATGGATAATACTCTCTTTATGTAAAAGAACATCAATTTTATCGTAAGGTAAGTCGAATAACCAATGAGCCTCTATGACTTCTAACCCTTTATTCATCATAGTAGCTGAGTCAATGGTAATTTTAGCACCCATCGACCAGTTAGGATGATTTAATGCTTGTTTAACAGTTACATCTTTCAGCTCGTCTCTCGTTTTATCTCTAAAGCTTCCTCCTGAAGCGGTCACGATCAAACGTTCAATATTTTTATGTCTTTCTCCTTGCAGGGCTTGAAATATTGCTGAGTGTTCACTATCTACCGGTATTAAATTCACATTATTTTCTTTCGCCGCAGCCGTGACAATATGTCCAGCTGTTACTAGCGTTTCTTTATTTGCAATGGCAATATCTTTTTTTTCTTTAATTGCTTGTAAGGTGGGCAAAAGACCAACACTACCAATAACAGCGTTTACGAGGATTGTTGCTTTTTCAAAGGCTGCTGCCTCAATTAATGCTTCTGGGCCATAATTCAATGTAATATTTGACGGTACAACTGGTCGAATTTGATCGAACACCTCTTTGTTTTGTACCGCAACATAAGATGGTTGAAATTCTTCAATAGCCTTTAATCCCTCTTTAACATTTCGGCCGAACGACATTGATACTAATCGAAACTCAGTAGGATGCTGTCGTATTACATCCAACGTTTGTCTTCCAATCGAACCCGTTGCACCTAGTAAGCTAATGTACTTCACAAGTGTCACTCCCAATCCAACAATACATTACACCGTAACTTTTAGTAAGAAATAAAGAATAGGTAGAACGAATAACAAACTATCAAATCGATCTAATATTCCACCATGCCCTGGTAGAATCGTGCCGGAATCTTTTACATGATAATGACGTTTAAGGGCCGATTCAACTAAATCGCCCATTTGTCCAAATATTGACACGAACACCGCAATGAAGGCAACCAATAAATAAGATGGCCAAATATCTGTTACCATTTGAAAAAGTAAAGCCACTACAATTGCGGAGGCAATCCCACCGAAAAATCCTTCAATCGTTTTATTCGGGCTAATTTCTGGCCATAACTTTTTCTTTCCGAATGCTCTTCCAAAAAAATAAGCTCCGGAATCAGTAGCCCACACAAGGAACAAAGCAAAGAAAATATATTCTAGTTGTTCATACCTCGTTTCATTGAAGAAGTAAAATCCAACTCCAACGTATAAAGTGGCTACAATTGTAAATCCAACATCATCAAATGTAAACTTGTTTTTCGATATGACAGTATATGTTAGAAAAAACATAACTGCTAGAAATACAGTTCCTACCTTACTTATATTTATATCATTTAAGAGCTCAATATAACGGCTTGGGAATAATAATACCCATAAAATTAATAAACTAACGACTCCTGGGATTGAAAGGATCGGTATTTTTTTCATTCGTAATAGTTCAAACAAGCCTACAGAAGCCATCATATATATTAAAATCGTAAAAGGAATTCCACCTATAAATACAATAGGAATGAATAATGCTGCCGCAACGACAGCTGTAATGATTCTCGTTTTCATTTCATCACACCTTCTAAATGCCGCCGAACCTGCGACCTCTTTGTTGATAGTCATGAATTGCTGTTAAAAAATGTTGTTCATTAAAGTCCGGCCATAATACATCTGTAAACCAAAATTCTGTATAAGCCAGTTGCCATAACAGAAAGTTAGATAAACGTATTTCCCCACTTGTTCGAATTAATAAATCTGGGTCTTCCAAACCTTTTGTCATTAATTTATCAGAAAAGTAATCTTCGTTAATTTGATCAAGCGAAATGGCGTCTTCTTTATACTCTTGTGCTATTTGCTGAACAGCATGAATTATTTCCGCACGACTACCGTAATTTAACGCAAAGTTTAAAATTAGCCCTGTATTCTGCTCTGTTTCTTTCATCGCTTTTTGAACAGCTTGTAAGGTATGGTTTGGGAGCTTTGAAGAATCGCCCACAATTTGTACACGAACATTTTCTTCAATTAGTTCCGGTAAAAACGTACTTAAAAACTGTTCAGGCAATTTCATCAAGTAGTCTACTTCAGTTTTCGGACGTTTCCAGTTTTCGGTTGAAAAAGCATATAAAGTTAAAGCTTTCACTTCTAGTTCATTGGCAAGCTTCGTAATTTTTCGTACAACTTTCATTCCTTCATGATGTCCGGCCATTCTCGGAAGTGAGCGTTTTTTTGCCCATCGTCCATTACCGTCCATTATGATTGCAATATGTTTCGGAATCTCATGTTGCTTTATTTGCTCAATCGTAATCGTTTCATTCAGTTGTTCGGAGTTTGTCCATTTTTTCATAAAATTAAACATGTTAATCCTCCAAAGAGAAAATGTAGCCACATGACGGATGTAGCAACTGAGTTAACAAAAAAACCCCCTGTATGGTGAAGAGGGTTTTTTCACATTTCTATTTTACATAGAAACGTATTAAACTTCCATGATTTCTTTTTCTTTCTCTTTTGTCGCTTCATCGACATGATTTACGTAAGTGTCTGTAAGTTTTTGAACATCGTCTTGATAGCTACGAAGTTCATCTTCTGTAATTTCGCCATCTTTCTCAAGCTTTTTCAACTCATCATTTGCATCACGACGAATATTACGAACAGCTACTTTTGCATCTTCAGAATATTTACGAACTGTTTTGGCTAACTCTTTACGACGCTCTTCTGTAAGTGCAGGAATCGTAATTCGAATAACCGTACCATCGCTTGTTGGCGTTAAACCTAAGTCAGATTTTAAGATTGCTTTTTCAACTTCTCCTAAAGAAGATTTATCATATGGTTGAATAACGAGTAAGCGAGCTTCTGGAACGCTGATTGATGCTAATTGGTTAACAGGTGTTGGAACTCCGTAATAATCCACTTGAATTTTATCTAATAAAGATGCATTAGCACGACCTGCACGTACGCTTGCTAATTCACGTTTTAATGCAGAAACGGCTTTTTCCATTTTTTCTTTCGCTTGATCTAAAACTTGCTTTGACATATGGTTATTTCCCCCTTACTACTGTTCCAATGTTTTCGCCTAAAACGGCACGTTTAATATTTCCTTCTTCCATAATAGAAAATACAAGTAACGGAATATCATTATCCATACACAAGGATGAAGCTGTAGAATCCATTACTGCTAATCCTTCTTTTAATACATCTAAATATGATAGTTCATCGTATTTGATAGCATTTTCGTCCTTCTTCGGATCGGCACTGTAAACTCCGTCAACATTGTTTTTAGCCATTAAGATGACATCAGCCTCGATCTCTGCCGCACGTAATGCAGCCGTTGTATCTGTTGAGAAATAAGGGTTACCAGTACCCGCAGCGAAAATTACAACACGCTTTTTTTCTAAATGACGGATAGCTTTTCTTCTTATGTAAGGCTCAGCGACTTGACGCATTTCAATTGATGTCTGTACACGTGTTTGAATACCTAAGTTTTCTAAGCTATCTTGAAGAGCTAAAGAATTCATCACTGTCGCAAGCATTCCCATGTAGTCAGCTGTTGCACGGTCCATTCCCATTTCGCTTCCGATCTTCCCACGCCAAATGTTTCCTCCACCTACAACAACGGCTACTTCTACATCTAGTTCAGCAATTTCTTTCACTTGTTTAGCAATGGATTGAATGACAGCTGGATTAATCCCGAACCCTTGCTGTCCGGCTAAAGCTTCCCCACTTAACTTTAATACAATACGTTTATATTTGGGCGATTCCATAATAACCTCCAAGCTATTTCCTACCTATTGTTTAAGGTAGTAAAATGATCATGTCGAAAAAGAGGGAACACAATTGTGTTCCCTTTATTTTGCTTAAAGGGATCTCCTTTAAGCGGCTGATGTTAGTGCTTAAAAAGCACAGCTCATCATAATTTAGCTCAACATTATTTTTTCACTTGGTTCATAACTTCTTCTGCGAAGTTATCTTGACGCTTTTCAATACCTTCTCCAACTTCATAACGAACGAAAGATTTTACAGTAGCGCCTTTAGATTGTACGTAGTTACGTACTTTCTCATCTGGGTTTTTAACGAAGTTTTGGTCTAATAAGCAAATTTCTTCGAAGAACTTACCTAAACGACCTTCAACCATTTTTTCAACAATGTGTTCTGGTTTTCCTTCGTTAAGAGCTTGTTGCTTAAGAACTTCACGCTCATGGTCTACTTCTGATTGTGGAACTGCGTCACGATCAATATAGCGAGGGTTTACAGCCGCTACGTGCATTGCTACGTCTTTAGCAACTTCTTCTTCAGTAGTTCCTTCTAACACAGCTAATACACCGATACGTCCACCCATGTGTAAGTATGCACCGAATGCATCTTTGTCTGTCTTTTCAGCAATTTCAAAACGACGAAGTGTAATTTTTTCACCGATTTTTGCAATAGCAGCATTGATGTAATCTTGAACTGTAGAACCGTTGTCCATTGTAGAAGCTAAAGCGTCTTCTAAAGAAGCTGGCTTTTTCGCTAATAGGTGAGCTGCTAAAACATCTAATAATTCTTTGAAAGATTCGTTTTTCGCAACGAAATCAGTTTCAGAGTTCACTTCAATAATAACCGCTTCGTTTCCTACAGCTTTGATTAAAGCAGAACCTTCAGCAGCGATGCGGTCAGCTTTCTTTGCAGCTTTTGCAATACCTTTTTCACGAAGGAAGTCGATTGCTTTTTCCATATCGCCATTTGTTTCAGTTAATGCTTTTTTACAATCCATCATACCTGCGCCAGTTTTCTCACGCAATTCTTTTACCATTTGAGCAGTGATTGCCATTTTGGTTTCCTCCTTTAATATACATATGTATGGGATGCATTGGTTAAAAAAAGGTGATAAAAGGCTTTATTCCCCTCTTATCACCTTTTTGCTTCATTAAGCAGTTGTAGTTGTAGTAGTTTCTTCGCCTTGTTTAGCTTCTAAAATAGCGTCTGCAATTTTAGAAGTTAAAAGCTTAACAGCGCGAATTGCATCATCGTTTGCAGGGATCACGTAATCAATCTCATCTGGATCACAGTTTGTATCAACGATACCGATGATCGGGATGTTTAATTTACGTGCTTCAGCAACTGCAATACGCTCTTTACGAGGGTCGATGACGAAAAGCGCATCTGGAAGTTGCTTCATATCTTTAATACCGCCTAAGAATTTCTCAAGGCGCTCTAATTCTTTGTTAAGTTGAACAACTTCTTTCTTAGGAAGTACTTCAAACGTTCCATCCTCTTCCATTTTACGGATGTCTTTTAAGCGTTGGATACGCTTTTGGATTGTTTCGAAGTTAGTTAATGTACCACCTAACCAACGTTGGTTGATGTAGTACATACCTGCACGTTCTGCTTCTTCTTTTACAGACTCTTGTGCTTGTTTTTTAGTACCAACGAAAAGAATAGTACCGCCGTTTGCAGCTAATTCTTTCGTGAATTGGTAAGCTTCTTCTACTTTTTTCACCGTTTTTTGTAAGTCGATGATGTAGATGCCGTTACGCTCAGTGAAGATGTACTTCTTCATTTTTGGGTTCCAACGGCGAGTTTGGTGTCCGAAATGTACACCAGCTTCAAGTAATTGTTTCATTGAAATTACTGACATTTTCTGTTCCTCCTATGGTTTCTTATCCTCCGCCCGCGTCATCTTCAAGCAAGACTACAAAGTAGCACCAGTGCTTAAATCATCGGACGTGTGTATTAACACCAGAAACAAATATACCATATTGACTTCGGTCAATCAAGCATGAAATCATTGTTTTTGATTAAATTTAAGGAAAAGTTCAATCTCCGTTTTTCCTACATTTAATTGTTGTGCAATTTCTTCGATTGTATACCCCTTCTTAGAAAGTTCAATAATTTGATCATGAGATGTCGTCTCATCACGTGGAATTTCCTTCACTTCTATTACATCCATCTGCTGTTCAAGGATTGTTTGAAGATGAGAAGGTAAGTCATCATCATCATTTTCTTCTTTGATTTGTCTGCTTTCTACTTCATTTCTCAGAGGAAGAGGATTTTTTTTGTCAGATACCTGTAACTGATTAATAAATTTTTCATTTTCCTCTTTCATTTGCATCATAAAAAGGGAAAGAGCTTCTTCTGTCTCTTGAAGAAGCTGTTTTTGTGATTGCTCTAATTGTTTAATGGATTGATATTTTGTGAAAAGGATGATTATAGCAAAGATTGAAAGAATGTGAATGATGAAACTAAACAAAATTAATAATGTTGTCATATAATTCCCTACTTTTTTAAGAAACGATTTTCTCTAATACTACTTTTAACTTTGACAAAGCTCGCGAATGAATTTGAGATATTCTCGAAGTTGATAACCCTAACACTTGTCCAATCTCGGTTAAGGTTAATTCTTCTTTGTAAAACAAACTAATGACAAGCTGCTCTTTTTCATTAAGTTGTGTAATGAGATATGCCAACTGATCAAAAAGTTCTCCTTCTATAAGTCGATCTTCAGGCGTTTTAGCACGATCATCTTTAATCATGATAGTCAAATTTTCTCCATCATCATGATCTTGTAATTGCTCATCAATCGATAAGATGTTGGAAAAGTAATTTTCATTTACAGCTTGTAAAACTTCTTCTTTGGACATACCGACCTCTTCGGCAATCTCTTCAGGAGTTACATTTCGTAAATATTTTTGCTCTAATCGTTCAATCGCTACTTCGATTTTTTTCGTTTTTTCACGTGAGCTACGGGGTAACCAATCTTCTTTTCGAAGTCCATCTAGAATGGCACCACGTATTCGAAAAGTAGCATACGTATCAAATTTCAAATCACGGTCAGGGTCATACTTCTCAAGTGCATCATATAAGCCGAACATTCCTAAGCTCATTAAATCTTCTTTATCGACGTTTTTAGGTAATCCAACCGAAATGCGCCCCACATGGTAACGGACTAATGGCATGTACTTTTTTATTAGCATGTCACATGCCTGTCTATCACGACACTCGATCCATTTTTGCCAATATTGCTTCTCATCATTAAGTGTCATTTGGGCCATTTGTCATCCTCCTCTAAAAATACGTGAACCTTTTATCAGTCGGTATTTGTCCAAATTCCATAATTCAATATTTATGTTAAATTTCTCGTGTTCCTTTATTCACCGTACGAATCATCAGTTTGCAAGTATCCGGATCAAATTCAATCGTTCTACCAGCATTCCCCCCCACGTCTTCAGCTACGAGGGGAATTCGAAATGACTTTAATTCTTCTTTTATGGCTTCGACATTTCGAGGTCCTATTCTCATAATGTCTGATGCTGGTTTAAAAGAGAACATTTGTGCTCCACCAGCTATTTTTGCACGAAGGGAAGTTAAAGGCATTCCTTCTTTTTGAAAATGTTGTACAAGTTTTTTCACTGCAGTATCTGCGTATTTCGCTTCGTTTAATTCTTCTGATTTCGCTAAGGAAGAATCCGGTAGCATAATATGTGCTAACCCTGCCGTTTTATTCTTTTCATGGTAAACAATCAATCCTACACATGAGCCTAGACCGGATGTTCGGATTTTATAGGGTGCTTTTACAAATTTTAAGTCGGCAATCCCAACCTTAACAACAGATGATAGCTGATTCATAATTTTAAACCTCTAACTTCTCAAAGATTTTCTGATAAGCCTCATGATTGGGTAAAAAGAAAATGTGACCTTTTAAGAAGTCTTGATCTTGTTGTTCATTATCTTTGATCACTGTGTCAATGATTAACGCTTGATCACTTACTGGCGATAATTCTAATAACCCGTGACTAATGACCGCTCCAAACATGTCAACGGATAAAAACGGCACGGATTGATAAATATACAATTTAGTTAAATCGGAAAGAGCAGAAACATACGACCCTACTAAAATGTTCCCAAGTTCTTGAAGTGCTGAAATTTCTAAATCATTCATTTCTTTTTCAAGTGAAATCGTGGTTTCACCGACTAATACATTTAAATATTCTGAAGCATTTTGAACGGATAGAATGAAAAACATTGACCCTTGAATGTCACCTTCAAGACGTAAATAAAGAGCAACCACTTCTTGTTCTGACCCGATTAACTCCATGATTTCATCAAATGTTCCTACTTTTGCATCCGGTACTTCCATATGAATGGCTTTATTTAAAATATTCGACAATGCTGTAGCTGCATTCCCGGCTCCGATGTTTCCAATTTCCTTCAACACATCCAATTGCGCGTTAGTAATATTTTTTAGGAAACTCATACATCTTGCCCCTCAAGTACTTTGTCAATATCTAATAACATAATGAGACGCTTATCAATTTTAGTAACTCCTTTTATAAATGAAGATTCGACCCCACCTACCACTTCAGGTTTTGGTTCGATTTGGTCTTCCGTTATATCAATCACATCATGGGCCGCGTCAACAATCAATCCAACATCCACATTATTTTTTGATGAAATAATTACACGAGTTTGATCATCAATTTTTTCTTCTAAACTAAATCGTGTTCGTAAATCAATTATTGGTGTCACAACCCCGCGTAAATTAATAACTCCTTTTATGTAGGAAGGCGTTCCAGGAACACGTGTAATGTGAACGATTTTCTCAATTGATTTTACATCTTGTACGAATATGCCGTATTCTTTTTCTTCTAGTTGAAACACGATAACTTTTAGTTCATTTACCGCTGTTTGTGTCATTTATTCCCTCACCTCTACCGTGATCATTTTATGAGAGGAAAGCGGAAGGCCACCCTCCTCTCTTTTATTACTTAATTAAGGAATTGCAATCTATAATTAAAGCTACTTGCCCATCACCTAGGATTGTTGCACCCGAAATTGCGAATACATTTGTTAAATATTGTCCTAGTGACTTTAAGACGATTTCTTGTTGTCCGATAAATGAATCTACAACGAGACCGGCCATTTTATCTCCTTTTTTCACGACAACAACTGAATACATATCATCTTCTTTATCATCTTCTACCCCAAATAAGTCACGCAAGAAAACGAGAGGTACGATTTTTCCTCGATAATCAATCACTTTATAATCATGAGTTTGTAAAATATCTTCTTTATTAATGACAAGCGACTCAATAATTGAAGAAATCGGAATTCCATATTTCTCTTTCCCTAATTCAACAAGCATCACGGAAATAATGGATAGAGTTAATGGTAATTGAATAGAGAATAACGTTCCTTTCCCTTCAATCGAATCAATCGTGATGCTTCCACCTAGTGACTCAATCGTATTTTTAACTACATCCAGTCCAACACCGCGCCCGGATATATCAGAGATTTGGTCAGCTGTTGAAAAACCAGATGAGAAGATTAATTGATAGATTTGTTGTGGTGAAAGGGTTTCTGCTACTTCTTTAGAAACGACTCCACGCTCAATCGCTTTTTGTAGTACTTTTCGCTGATTAATTCCATTTCCATCATCTTCAATTTCAATAAAGACATGGTTTCCACTATGGTAAGCACGTAATACAAGCTTTCCTTCTTCATGCTTACCATTAGCTAAGCGAACCTCAGGTGTTTCAATTCCATGGTCGATTGCATTACGAATTAAATGAACTAGAGGATCACCAATTTCGTCAATGACAGTGCGATCAAGCTCTGTTTCTGCGCCAATAATTTGCAATTTAATTTTTTTATTCAAATCTCTTGCTAATTGCCGCACCATTCGAGGGAAACGATTAAACACCGTTTCAATTGGAATCATACGCATATTTAAAATAATATTTTGGAGGTCACCAGAAACACGTGACATTTTCTCGACCGTTTCTTTTAATTCTGCGTGATTTAAATCTTTAG
Organism: Bacillus kexueae; assembly: GCF_022809095.1. Taxonomy (GTDB): domain Bacteria; phylum Bacillota; class Bacilli; order Bacillales; family Aeribacillaceae; genus Bacillus_BZ; species Bacillus_BZ kexueae. The sequence goes on along the minus strand of NZ_JALAZE010000003.1, from coordinate 230,891 downwards.
AGATTTGCTCTAATCTGCCTTTATCAATAACTAACTCTTCAAATAAGTTCATTAATACGTCGAGTCGATCGATGTTCACACGAATCGTTTTGGATGATTGTTTTGCTTTTTTGCTCGGCTGCTCCTTCGGTTTTGAATCTTCTTTTTTCTCACCTTGTTCTGCAGCTTCTTTTTTCGGAGCCTCAATCGTAGCTGCAACGCTGTCATTTGAATCTTCAACTTCTTGATTTACCGATTCATCTAGTTGAACTTCTGACACTTCAACTTTCTCAATCTCTGATACTTTTAATACTTTAGATTGAATGGCCTCTTTCTCTTCTTTTGTAATATATGTAACGACAAACTGATGGTCGAATTTCTCTTCTTCTAACAATTCGACAGATGGAGTCGATCTAACGATTTCCCCTTCCTTTTCCAACAGTTCAAAAACCATGAATGCACGAGCACCTTTTAGTAAACAGTCTTCGCGAAGTGTAACCGTTAATTCGAGAACTTGATATCCTTGTTCTTTTGACTGCATAATAATTGTTCGCTCATACTCATCAAATGATTTGTTTTGTTCATCTAAGCCTTGAGCATCGTCTGTAGAATTTGAAGCTTCACCTTTCTCGATTTGCTCTAACTTTTTCACTAGAGCGGATACATCTTTTTTCCCATCTCCACCAGAGGCGATCGATTCTACCATTTCTTCTAGACTTTCCATTGCTGAAAAGAGAACGTCTACGATATCCGTGTTTACAACTAACACTTCATTTCGAATCGCGTCTAAAACATTCTCCATTTTGTGTGTTAAATCTGCTAAATCTTCGAATCCCATTGTTGCGCTCATACCTTTTAATGTATGTGCTGAACGAAAGATTTCATTAACAATGGATAAATCTTCAGGGGCTTGCTCAAGATCAAGAAGTTTTTCATTACATGTTTGAAGATGTTCTTTGCTTTCCTCCAAGAAGATCTCTAAATACTGGTTCATTTCCATATGAGGCTCACTCCTTGTATTTTCAAATAATACTTTGAATACTTTGCGGAATATCTTTCAAATCAACAATATGATCAATTACATTTGCTTCAATCGCAGATTTTGGCATCCCGAAAATAATCGAGGATTCTTCCGATTGAGCAATGGTCGTCACATTCCCAGACTCTTTTAATGCTTTTAATCCTTTTGTGCCATCGTACCCCATACCTGTCATAATGACTGCTACTTTGTCATAATTAAGGAGTTTACTCATCGATTCGAACAATAAATCGACGGATGGTCGATAACCTCCATGGTCTTCGTTCACGATAACGATTTGAAGAGATGCACCTTTTTGTATAATTTTCAAATGTTGTCCTCCTGGCGCTACGTAAACAACACCTTTTTGAACGATTTCTCCATTCTCTGCTTCTTTCACTTGCAATTCAGACATTTCATTTAATCGTTCAGCGAGTGATTGAGTAAACCCTTTTGGCATGTGTTGAGCTACAAAATAAGATGCCCTTCGATTATTAGGTAAATGTGGGATAACCATCTGAAGTGCTCTTGGCCCACCGGTTGAGGTACCAATTCCTACTAAAACGTGATCATTTTTTTTCGCCATTGGTATTCTTTTAACAACCGGTTGAACAGTTATTGTTTGCTCTTGTTCCTTATGATGAACAGTTTTCAGTCGCCTAGATGCATTAGCTGCTTGCAGTACTTTTTCGACGATTTGATCCTTTACTTTATGCAAATCTAACGATATAGCTCCTGAAGGCTTCGGAATAAAATCGAATGCTCCATATTGTAAGGATAATATGGTGTTTTTAGCCCCTGCTTTTGTCGTACTCGATAACATGATCACTGGAAGGGGATGGTCTTTCATAATTTTTTTTAATGTTTCAAGGCCGTCTAAAACGGGCATCTCAATATCAAGTGTAACAACATGCGGTTTGAAGCGTTGAATCTTATCTAAACCATCTTGGCCATTCCTTGCAGTGCCAACTACATCAATCTCCGGATGGTCATTTAAAAAATCAGAAATGAGTTTTCTCATAAATGCAGAATCATCGATGACTAACACTTTGATTTTTTGCAAAAGGAATCAACCTTTCAAAAAGAATTTTTTCAATCTATTAACAAACCCACTTTCATTCGATTCAATCCCCATTAATTTCGAAGCAATGGTGTCGACAGCTTTCGAAGATGGTGAAGATGGATATTTTAGCGTGAAAGGTGTTTGTTCCATAACTGCTTGTTGAACATGGCGGTCATCAGGGATAGTCCCTAATAAATGTATTTCGTTATGTAAAAATCGTTTTACTGTTTGAGAGAGCTTTTGCCATGTTTCTTCTCCATCGTTTCGTTTTTGACAGCGGTTCACAATTAATGAGATTTTTTTATCTGGCATCTCGTGTAATACTAGTTTTATAGCAGCATAAGCATCCATGATAGATGTTGGCTCAGGCGTTGACACAACGAGAACCTCATCCACACTTTTAATAAAATTTAAACTTATATCCGAAATCCCTGCTCCCATATCAAAAAAGATCTGGTCATATTGCATGGACATTTTTTCAAGTTGTTCAAAGAAGAACTGGTACTCATTATCCTTAAAGGAAATTAGCTTCGAAAGGCTCGTTCCTCCACTTAAAAAGTTCAATCGATTTGGCCCCACACTCACGCACTCTGTATAAGCTAGGCGTTCTTCAACCATATCGATAAGTGATTTAGAAGAGGAAGGAACCCCGAGTAACAAGTCAATATTCGCCATTCCAATGTCGCAATCAACGACTAAAACACTGTTTGCACGTTTTGCCAACAAAAGTGATATGTTTAAGACAAGGTTTGATTTTCCTACCCCACCTTTTCCACTAATTACAGCGTATGTCGTCGCTTGCTTTTGATGAATATTCTGTAATTGTAATCGGAGTTTTTCTGCTTGATCCATCTTAACTACCTCAATAACCATTCAACAAATTTTTCTCTATCCATCTTTTGGATATCATCAGGCACATCTTGTCCATTGGTTATGTACCCACATCCAATTCTCGTTTTCATAATGAGGTTTAGCATGGCTCCCCGCGTACTCGTTTCATCGTATTTTGTGAAGATGAATTGATGAATCGGAATCGTAGAAAATTGTTCGAATATACTTTCCATATCCTCATATTTAGCAGTTAGAGAGAAAACAAGGAATGTTTCCATATCATGATGAAAATCAATAACTTTTTCTAAATCTTTTACATATTGCTGTTCCATGAAATTTCTGCCAGCAGTATCGATGAACACTACATCATAAGAATGAAGCTTTGTCTTAGCTTTAATAAAGTCTTCAGCGTTATAACAAACTTCAACAGGAGCATTTAAAATATTCGCATACGTTTTCAACTGTTCAATCGCTGCAATTCGATAGGTATCAGTCGTAATAAATGCTATGCTCTTTCCTTGCTTAATTTTCATTTCTGCCGCTAATTTTGCTAAAGTGGTAGTTTTACCAACTCCTGTTGGACCGATCACATTAATATATTTTTTATTTGACATTCCATGAAATGAGATTGAACTCAGTTCATTCTTCACTTCTTTTTTTATGACATCCCAAAGGTGGTCAACGTCCATTTCTTTTTTATTCAAATAGAAAGCTTCTACAACCGATGACATGATTTTTGTTCGAATTTCATCGGATATTCCTTGTCGTTTTAAAGTATTTTCAAAGACAGCCAATTCATCAGGGTAAATCCGTTCTCCACTCTGAGGAACGTTTTGAATCAGTTTTTTTAAACCTCTCATTTCTTCCATTAATAGATGGACAGTCTCATTGGAAGTACTTGATTCAGTATTTTGTTCCTGAATGCGTTCTACACTTGTCTCAATTCTTGCGATTTTTTTTGTGCGTTTATCGGGATCATCATCGATTCCAGCAATCACTTCAATATTTTTCTTTTGAAAAAGGCCGAAAAATCCACCCGTATAAACCACTTTTGAATTTAAAATGACAGCATCTTGACCCAAGTCTTTTCGAATATATTTCATCGCTTCCTGTAAAGAAGAAGCTTTATATTTTTTAATTTTCATTATGCATTCACCACCCCGACGCTCTGTACCTCAACATTAGCTTCTAACTCATTGTATGAAAGGATCGGTATATCAGGTAAGTATCGTTCTAGCAGTTCTCGCACATACATTCGAACAGCAGGAGAACATAGAATTATCGGTGTTTCACCTTGCATCGATAGCTGCTCTACTTGATTAGCAACTGATTCGATTATCGCTTGAGAATGTTGTGGGTCTAACGATAAATAATTACCATGTTCCGTCTGATGTACTCCATCTGCGATTAGTTTTTCTGTTTGACCAGAGAGTGTGACAACTTTTAAAGCCTCACCGTCTTTTGTATACTGGCTTGTTATTTGTTTAGCGAGCGCTTGTCTTACATACTCAGTTAACAGATCTGGGTCTGTCGTCATTTTTCCATAATCTGCTAACGTTTCAAAAATGACAGGCAAATTACGTATTGACACTTTTTCCTTTAATAATTTTGACAAGACTTTTTGAATATCTCCAATTGATAATGGATTTGGCGTTACTTCTTCAACGACAATTGGATATTGGGATTTCAAATGATCGACAAGCTGTTTCGTTTCATGCCTACCAAGCAATTCGTACGCGTGTTTTTTTAACAACTCAGTAATATGCGTTGAAACAACGGAAGGTGGGTCCACTACTGTAAATCCGTATATTTCAGCCTCATCCTTCGTTTCTTCACTAATCCATTTTGCTGGTAAACCGAATGAAGGTTCCTTCGTATGAATCCCATCGATAGAATCTTCCTCTATTCCTGGTCCAAGGGCTAAATAGTGATCTAATAACAATTCACCTTTAGCTACTTCATTCCCCTTAATTTTTAAGCGATACTCATTCGGCTCTAACTGAATATTGTCCCGAATTCTTACAACTGGAATGACCATCCCAAGTTCAATCGCCAATTGCCTACGAATCATAACGATACGATCTAAAAGGTCTCCACCTTGATTCGTATCAGCAAGGGGAATTAATCCATAGCCAAACTCAAATTCTATCGGGTCTAAATCTATAAGATTCATGATTTGCTCTGGGCTCTTCATATCTTGAATTGGTTCTTCTTCTTCAACCTGCTCACTCACAGCCATTTCACGTTGCTGTGTACGGGTCATATAATACCCAAGTGAAGCAAGTAGAATTGCAATCGGAGCCGTTAATAGCACTCCAATCGGTGTCACTATTCCTAATAAGAATATTGTACCTCCAGCAACATACAGCATTTTTGGATAAGCAAATAGTTGTTTTGTAATGTCGCTTCCTAAGTTTCCATCAGATGCTGCACGTGTAACGACAATACCGGTTGCAGTCGAAATCAATAAGGCGGGAATTTGACTAACAATTCCGTCGCCAACAGTTAATAATGTATAACGAGATGCTGCTTCCTGTAACGGTAAGTCTTGTTGAACCATTCCGATAATGATACCAAAGATGATGTTAATTAGAACAATAACAATTCCAGCTATGGCATCTCCTTTAACAAATTTACTGGCCCCGTCCATCGCACCGTAAAAATCCGCTTCTCTAGCTACTTTTTCACGACGTTTCTTCGCTTCTTCATCGGAAATAATACCTGCATTTAAATCAGCATCGATACTCATTTGTTTCCCTGGCATAGCATCTAGTGTAAAGCGAGCAGCTACTTCTGAAACACGTTCTGAACCTTTTGTGATAACAATAAATTGAATAATTATTAATATTAAGAACACAACAAACCCTACTAAAACATTCCCACCAACAACGAAAGTTCCAAACGTTTCGACTACTTTTCCTGCTTCTCCTTTTGAGAGAATGGATCTTGTAGTTGAAACATTAAGTCCAAGGCGGAAAAGAGTTAGTAATAAGAGTAATGATGGAAAAATTGAAAACTGTAATGGTTCCTGCATATTCATGGATGTGAGGAGAACCAACAATGCAAGAGAAATATTAATAATGATTAATATACTCAACATCCAAGGTTGAAAAGGTATTATGAGCATGGCAATAATTAATATGACAGAAATAAGAACGGATAAATCTCTTGCTTGCATGAATTTTCTCTCCTAACAACTAATTACACTTTCTGTTTTAATCGATATACGTATGCGATAATTTCTGCGACTGCTTTAAAGAAATGCTCTGGTATAACATCTCCAATCTCAGTCTGGTCATATAGAGCTCTGGCCAACGGTTTGTTTTCCACAAGGACAACGTCATGTTTATGCGCAATCTCTTTTATTTTTTGAGCTAAAAAATCTGTACCTTTAGCAACGACAAAGGGTGCATCTAATTTTTCTTCATCATATTTAATCGCAATGGCAAAGTGAGTTGGATTCGTAATGACGACATCTGCTTTCGGAACTTCTTCCATCATCCTTTGCATAGCCATTTCCCTTTGCTTCTGCTTAATACGAGACTTGATTAACGGATCTCCTTCTGTTTTTTTAAATTCATCTTTTATATCTTGTTTAGACATTCGGATATTTTTTTCAAAATCATATTTTTGATATACATAGTCTAAAACTGCAATGAAAAGGAGCGCACCTGAAGCAAACAGCCCCATTTGAAGTGTTAAATTCGCAAGGAATACAAATGCGTCACCTACTGACATCTGTGGCAATGTCAATAACTCATCGAACTGAAAATAGAGAACGAGAAATGTAACGAATCCCACGAAAGTAATCTTCAAAATGGATTTTAAAAGCTCCACTAGTGCACGAAGCGAGTATATTCGTTTAAATCCTTGGATCGGATTAATTTTCTCTAACTTCATTTTTAACGGCTCAGTCGAAAACATAAAGCCTACTTGCATATAGTTACTTACTAAACCTGCAATGACGGCTACAACAAACATTGGGGCAACCATTTTTGCTGACTGATACATTAACGTTTGAAACAGCATATGGACGTTTTCTTCATTCAATTCGATAAATAGATATTCACTAAATGTGGTCCGAAAAAGTGATAACATTAAATCCAGCATATAGCGTCCAAAAAAGAGTAAAGCAAGAAACATGAAGAATAACGTGATGGCGGTATTTACATCAGCACTTTTGGCGACTTGTCCTTTTTTTCGTGCTTCTTGCCTCTTCTTCGGAGTCGCCTTCTCAGTTTTTTCTCCTGAGAAAAACTGTAAGTCTATTCGTATGAGACTCAACTAAAATCACCTAAAATTCTTAATAACGTATTAGTTAATTCGAGCATGAATTGAAATAATTCCTCAATAACGAAGAACAATGCTCCCATTACTAGGAAAATCATGATAAAACTCACGCCTATTTTTAACGGTAAACCGACTACAAATACATTTAATTGTGGCACTGTCCTCGCTACAATCCCAAGCGCTACATCTACTAGAAAAAGACAACCTACAATCGGAAGCGCCATTTGAAAAGCAACAATGAACATCGTATTAAAACTTTTTATGATAACAGCTGTCATGCTTTCATTCCCAAAAAGCAATACTCCTTTATCTAGCGGAATGAATTGAAAGCTATGAATCATCCCATCAATCAGAAGGTGATGTGCATTCGTACTAAGTAAAAGGAGCAATGCAACTATGTTAAAGAATTGACCGATTAACGGTGATTGGACACCTGTTTGAGGATCTACAATGCTTGCGATGGCAAATCCCATCTGAAAATCGATAAAGCTCCCCGCTGTTTGTATGGCAGCAAATATCAAGTAAGCAGCAAGACCGATCATTAAACCTACTGTCGCTTCTTTTAATATTAAGAGAATGAAACGTTCATCCAAACTTAAGGTAGGTACATCAATCGTGTATGTGATAAGTAGAGCGATAAAAAAGGAAATCCCAATTTTCATTCGATTAGGAATTGTACGGTACGAGAATAACGGCATTGTGACCATAAAGGATGCAATTCTTGTTAGTACAAGCAGAAAAGCAGGATAGTAGTTAATAAGATTCTCCATTACGATCCTATAAATTGATGTAGATTACTTAATAATTCATGTGTGTAAGATAACATTATCGATAACATCCACGGTCCAAAAAAGATTAAGCCCACTAAAACAGCAATAATTTTCGGAACAAAAGCTAATGTTTGTTCTTGTATTTGCGTTGTAGCTTGGAATATACTTACAAGTAAACCGACAATTAAGGCTAACAAAAGGATCGGACCGCAAACGATTAAGGTCGTATAAACTGCTCTTTCTGCCAATGATAATACCATTTCCGAACTCATGTTTTTCCCCTTCTCTAAAAGCTTTGTAATAACGATTTAATAACGAGGTACCACCCATCAACTAACACGAACAATAATATTTTAAACGGTAGTGAAATCATGACCGGCGGTAGCATCATCATCCCCATCGACATTAAAATGCTCGCTACTACCATATCAATAATTAAAAATGGAATAAAAATTAAAAATCCAATTTGAAAGGCAGTTTTTATTTCACTGATTGCAAATGCAGGTACAAGTGCTGTCATCGGGATGTCATCAACCGATGTAGGTTCGACATCATGATACTTTAAGAACAAGGCCAAATCTTTTTGCCTTGTATGTTGACTCATAAATTCTCGAAACGGCTTTTCCGCTTTTTCGTAGGCCTCTTCCAAATCAATTTCATTGTTAAATAGAGGTGTTAAGGCTTGTTGATGAACCTCTTGAAATGTAGGGCCCATTATAAAAAACGTCATAAATAAAGCTAACCCGATTAATACTTGATTAGGAGGCATTTGTTGAGTTGCCAATGAAGTTCGAACAAATGATAAAACGATTATGATTCTAGTAAAACAAGTAAATAATATTAAAATGCTTGGTGCTAGAGAAAGAACAGTTAGCAACAGCAATAACTGAATACTTGTCGTTACATTTTCTGGATCGCTTTGATTGAATAACTCAATAAACTCATTCATCTTCTGCCTTTCCCTTCATGTTAAGCTGAATCATTTGTTCTGAACGTTTCTTCATCATTTCTTCAAGTTCTTTTTTAAATGAGAATTGAGGAGTGCTCGACTTTCTTTGGTTAAACCAGTTTTTCACCTTTTCTTCAACTGGAGATTTGAAAGCTTGCTCTTTTTCAGCCTTAATTCGCTCAATTTCTTCATCCTCATCAATTTCTTTTAACAATTGAATTGAGTCCCCTACACCTAGAACGAATACTCGGTCTCCAACTTTTACAAGCTGAATGGACCGATTTTGGCCTAAGCTTGTACCTCCTAAAAGCTCAATATAGCTGGACCCTTGAAACAAACGGTTTTTACTTTTTAGAAATCTCATTAACAGGTAAATAAGTAATAAAACAAACAGAAAAGCAAAAATCATCTTGATAAATTCAACAAACGAGATTTCCGCTGCTGGTACTTCTGGTTCGACAAATGGCTCTTCTTTTCCATCGTTACTATAGAAATCACTAACAGATGTATTACCTGCCTCTGCCACTACGACTGTGACAGAGGACAGCGTGCATAATAAAAAAATAGAAAAGAAGAATAATAGCTTTTTAACTCTTTTCAAAGGAGGAATTCCCCTTAAGCTCCTAATGTTTTACTAATTGCTTCTAATACTCGATCTGCTTGGAATGGTTTGACGATAAAATCTTTCGCACCAGCTTGAATTGCATCAATTACCATCGCTTGTTGCCCCATTGCAGAACACATAATGACTTTTGCATTTGGGTTAATTTGACGAATTTCTTTCAATGCTTGAATTCCATCCATTTCTGGCATTGTAATATCCATTGTAACTAAGTCAGGTTGTAATTCTTTGTATTTTTCAACAGCTTGAACCCCGTCTGCTGCTTCTGCAACCACTTCATACCCATTCTTAGTTAAAATGTCCTTAATCATCATTCGCATAAATGCTGCATCATCCACGATTAAAATTTTGTTTGCCATAGTTCATCCACTCCTATTACGAATTATTAATTTTATTTAAGCGTTCTGATTGGCTTAATATATCCGTAACACGAACGCCAAAATTCTCATCAATGACGACAACTTCTCCTTTAGCCACTTTTTTATTGTTAATTAATATATCAACCGGCTCTCCCGCCAACTTATCAAGTTCAATAATAGATCCGGTGGAAAGTTCAAGAATCTTTTCAATTGACCGTTTTGTACGGCCTAACTCCACAGTAACAGTTAATGGTATGTCCAGTAACATATCTAAATTCGAAACATCCGTATGAACTTGCTGTGGTTCAAACGAAGCGAATTCGACTGGTTTTGCATTTACTTGTTTCGGCTCCTTCTTTGGCTCGGTTTGTGGAGGAGTAACTGGTGCTGGAGCCGGTTCAGATTGAGTAGATGGTTTCTGTGGTTTAGGCTCTTCTTGAGAAGGTGCAACCACTTCTTCCACTACCTGTTCTTCCGTATGCATTAATTGGTCAATTAATTCACGAGCAAATTCAATCGGAAGCAACTGCATAATTTGCGAATCAATTAAATTGCCGACTGTTAATCGAAAAGATACCTTTAAGAATAACTCTTCTTCTAAAATACTTTCCGTTCCTTTACCTTCGTGAACATTTAGTAAGTCAATAGCAGGAGGAGAAATATCCACCTTTTTGTTAAAAACTGTTGACATTGATGTTGCTGCTGAACCCATCATCTGGTTCATCGCTTCTTGTACTGCACTTATTTGTATTTCTCCTAAATCTTGCGGATTGGAGCCGTCACCCCCAATCATTAAATCTGCAATTATAGATGCATCACTTTGCTTTATAACTAGTATATTACTACCTGTAAACCCTTCTGTATAGTAGACTTGAATCGAAACATAAGGGTGCGGAAATTCATCAGCCAATTGCTGACGATTAACGAGTGATACTGTTGGGGTAGTAATTTGAACCTTTTGATTCAAAAGGGTAGACAAAGCCGTCGCTGAACTTCCGAACGAAATGTTTCCAATCTCACCTATTGCATCTTGTTCCATTTCTGAAAAGAAGTCGTTGATGTCTTTTTGACTACTCTTTGAATCTTCTTGTTCGTCAGGCATCCCCCCGCCATTTAATAGCGCATCAATTTCATCCTGCGACAGCATATTAGAATTCATTTTCGTCCTCACCTCGATTTATCACGTCAAGAATTTGTACTGCTAATCGGTTTTTCACTTTTCCTGGTTGTCCGGTGAACTTCGGCACTTCCCCAACCTTAACCGTCAGAGGATCTGTTACCATCGACTCTAAACGAATCATATCCCCTTCTTGTAGCTCAAGAAACTCTTTAATAGTTAATTGTGCATACCCTAGTTCAGCACTTAAAGGCACTTCCGCTCGTTTTATTTGTTTTTTAATAGCTTTCGTTTCGACTTCCATCGGCTCTTTTCGCTCAGATTGCATCCAGTAGTGAGCAGAGAGCTTCGGAATTATTGGCTCTAACACGACTTGCGGCAAGCATAAGTTAATCATACCGCTCGTCTCTCCAATTTGTGTATTTAACGATATGACGACAACTGTTTCATTCGGGGAAACGAGCTGTAAAAATTGAGGATTTATTTCAAAATCTTGCATCACAGGATCAATTTCAACAATTCCTTCCCATGCTTCTCGATAATTCTCTAAGGATTTTTCGAAAACATTCGAAATAATTTTCGTCTCAATTTCTGTAAGGCTTTCGATTTTGTTCATCGATACCCCTAATCCACCCATTACACGGTCCATCATCGCATAGGCGATGTTCGGATTTACCTCCATCAAGACTCTTCCTTCAAGTGGCTGCATTTCAAAAACATTTAAAATCGTCATCTTAGGAATCGAACTAACGAATTCTCCATATGGAAGTTGATCAACTGACGCCACAGAGATTTGAATATAAGTACGTAACTGTGCGGAGAAGTAGGTTGTTAATAATCTTGCAAAGTTATCATGAATCCTCGTAATACTTCGGATTTGGTCCTTTGAAAATCGCAAAGCTCGTTTAAAATCATATACTTTAACTTTTTTTGACTCTTCTTCTTTTTTTAATTCGTCCGCATCCATCTCTCCGGTAGATAGAGCCGACAAGAGTGCATCAATTTCACTTTGTGACAATATTTCATTTGATGACATGAGCATTCACCTCCCCATCCAAACTATTTCATCTTACTGAAGGATAAAGGAGGTTATGTAAATTTCTTTAACCTCACCCTCGATCATTAATCCATTCACATTATTTTTTACTTTTTCTTTAAAGAGTTTCATTCCATTTTCCCCTTCAAGCTCACTCGCTTTCATGTTTGCAAGAACGGAGATGACAATATCACGCACTTGAAAATCTCGTTTTTCAAGTTCTTCCTTTCCTTTTTTATCATTCGCTTCAATCCGCATTGATAGCTGAACAATATTTCCAGTAGCTAAGTTAGTCGTTAGCTCAGAAATTTCAACCGTTGACGCTACAACATCATCCACAGTCTTTTCTTTCTTTTCATCTCCATCATTTATAAAATTATTAATAACTACTAAAGCGGTAATCCCGATAACGGAAATGGAAGCAATGATAATGAGTAAAATATTTAAAAACCTTCTATTCATCCTCATCCAACACTCCTAACTTGTTCATGGAAGAGGTTAGACCTATTTCCTTATAGAACGTCATTATTTTTGCTTCGATCTCTTTCTGGCTTTCTTTCACGATATACTTATGCCCATTCGTTAATGTAATGGTCGAATCGGGCAGAAATTCTACCCGTTCGAACAACAATACATTCAATAGGAACGGCTGACCATTTAATTTCGTTAATGTAATCATTTACAGTCACCACTTAACTTCATTATCGCTTCAAGCTCATTAATTCTTGCAGGATTTCATCAGAAGTTGTAATAATTTTTGTATTAGATTGGAAACCTCTTTGGGCTACGATCATTTCTGTAAACTCTTCTGACAAGTCAACATTTGACATTTCTAATGCACCGGAAGTAAGAGTACCTGTACCATTAGTTCCTGGTGCGAATAATTCATCTAATTGTATTCCATTTCCATTCTTATCGACTGAACCGGAGTTAGATGATTCTTTAAAGAGGTTTGCTCCGACTTTTTCTAGACCACCTGCATTCGGGAAATTAGCAATGCGAATTTGACCAGCTACATTTAATTCACCATCTTGGTTAACAAACGTAATTGTTCCATTTGGTCCAATACTAAAGCTCTTCGCTGATAATGGAATCTGAATTAATCCGGCACTTCCACTCAAAGAATCTGTCCATGAAGGTTCTTTTAACCTTTCAGCAGCATCTTCATATTTGATTACAGATTGTGCTACATTATTTAAATCTGTTGTATAGCTCTCTAAAGAGTTTATTAGCTGGTTCATCGTATCTAATTGAGTAGAACTTGCAGGTGTACCTACCGCAATTGTACTTGCGTCAGGGTAATTCCCTGAGATCGTAGAAACAGCACTTGTAATTTTCGTTAAAATATCTGTGATTGGTGTTGCGCTGTTAAACGTATCAATTGAATTGTTAAGGGTTGTAAGCGCAGTTGCAAAATCTGTAGCAACGGCATCAAAACCTGTTCCTGCAGTCGTGACTCGGTTGTTAAAATCCGTGTAAATCGTTTGTAATGCTTGATGTGCACTGTCCATTGCATCATATAAAGGTGATGGATTTGGACTTCCAGCATCTGACCATATTTTGACCGACTCGTTGTATGCTTCAAAGGCAGATTTCAAATCATTTGCTTTATCATAAATTTCCTTTAAAGACTCATACATGTTTTCATATGGTGTATTAAAAGAAGCTATGGCTGTTAAAGCATTATTGGCTTTCGTAATTCCATCATCAGTTGGAACAGATTTTTCACCGGTTTCTCCGATAACGTACATCCCATCCCCTGTTACTAAATAGCCTCTTTCATCTAAATAGAAGTTACCTGCGCGCGTGTAGGCTAAATCAACTGCATTATTAATATTTCCGGCGATTTTATTGTCACCAATTGCATTTCCTATATCGATGTTAATGCGGCTGAAGTCACTTATGGTCGCTACAGGAAAAAATCCGTCTCCGTTAATCGCCAAATCAAGTGTACGAGCCGTCGTTTGAGTAGCTCCAGTCGTATGGATTGTATCAATTGTTCCAACGGTTGAACCAAGCCCTACTTGTTTAGGGTTTACACCTCCAAGGCCGCCTGCTGCTTCACTTGCCCCTGAAAGCTGTTGGTTCACTAGTTCTTTGAATGTAATACGGCTCTTTTTATATCCATATGTATTAACGTTTGCGATATTGTTACCGATCACATCAAGCTTTAATTGGAAGTTTTTCATACCACTTATTCCTGAATACAAGGAACGAAGCATATTATCCTCTCCTCATTCATTTTTCGTTGGATTATTTCGTTTTAGATTCGCTAATTTTAAAGACTGTGGAGGTTGTAATATCAATCCCATTTTCGAGCTGCAGAAGGACTTCTGTCCCGTTATATCGAACCGATTGAACAACCCCAAGATTTTCAATACCATTATCATCCCGATAGGTTACTTCTTTACCTATCATTTCGGAATATTGGAACATCGATTGTTGTTTTTGTTGTTGAACAAAATTAGACATCGTGCTATTTAAGTTTGTCATTTGCTCCAGTGACGAAAAATTAGCCATTTGCGAAATAAATTCTCGATCTTCCATCGGATTTAATGGGTCTTGATTTTGTAGCTGAGTAATAAGGATTTTCAAAAAGTCATCTTTTCCTAAAGAGGATGATGGTTGTTTTTGTTGACTTTTCACACTTGATAATAGTAAATTAGCATCTATTGAATTGAGAGTGCTCATGTTTCTTAACTCCTAAGCTTCAAGATTAAGAATTTCTTCAAGTCTATCCTTAAAGGATTCTTGAGAGTCGTCATGCTTCTTTTCATTTTTTTGATTCTGATGATGTTCCTTTTCTTGATGTTCTCGGAATGACGACATTGGTTGCTCCTCTACTAATTCGAATCGGTGTACGGCAATTTCAGTGTTTGGTAATGCTTGCTTTAATTGGTGGATACTATGCTCAAGTAATTCTTTTGCCGATTGTGTAGAAGCCATTATTTTTGCAATCGTTTCATTGTTCTGTTGTACTAATCTTACTGTTAAGCTTCCAAGATGCTCCGGGTTTAAACGAATAGTCATTACACTTTTTCCGTCTACTTGGCGATACATTTTGCTCGTTTTCATGATATCTAAAAACTTTTTAACAAACTCTTGTTGATCCACCATCGTTTTTTGGTCATTTCCCTTTGCAGTATTTAACGATAAGGGAAACTCAATCACATCTTTTGAATGATTAACGCCTACAGTTTGTACATTTTCGAAAGTAGGTATTACTGACTTTATCTTACCAAAGTCTTGTTGATGTTCACTTAGATTCAAGTTAAAATTTTGTAAATTGATAGGACTTTTTGTCGGTGTATTTCCTTTTAACTCTATAGCTCTAATGACCTTAAACAAATCTTCATTGTCCATAATTTTGTCAACGGCGCCGCTTAAATTTACGACTCTTTGATTCTGTAAGACTAAGTCCTTCATTTTTGACTTCACATGTTCATCTATAATTCCCGAAATTTGAGTAAGTAATTTAGTTAGCTCTTCAGCTTTATTCTTTGGCAAGACTGCTTGAATTTGAACAGGAGATAAGGACTCTATCTTCTTCAGTAGTCCTGTTAAGACCTCTAAATTGAACTGACCCTTATGACCCAATCGTACTGAAGGATTTTCTTTAGGTTCTCCATTATCTACCGAATTCACATTTGGGTTGATAAAATTTTCAGGCTTCAATTCTTTAAATAGATTTTCAAGGAAATGGTGTAATATAAATTCGATCTCTTTTGTACCATCATGAGCCGATTCACCTGCTGATTCTGCCTCGTTAACTTCTCCTAATGTCCCATTTTTCATATGAATAATTCCATTTAAAACTGAAGCAATGGAATCTATTAGTAGTTCATAAGGTTTTGTTTCACCAGTAAAATCACCTTTTGTATGAGTACTAATACTTTGAAACAACTGTCGAAATTGACCTTTTTTCATATCCACCTTAGCATTCATCTCATTCCCAAGTTGATTGGAAATTGGAAGAAGCCCAATTGGATTTACCATTGTTTCACCTCCTTTAATTCGAATCTTGAAGCAGCTTCGTCATTCGGGCTCGATCTTGAACATCCATCTTTTCAAGTATTCTTGCAATCGTTTCTTGTTTTAATGAAGTGAGAATTTGTGTTGCTGACTCATCGGACAATACTGCAATCGATTCAGCAGCTTTTGAAGGATTCATTTCTTCATAGATAGAAGTGATATCTACCTTTTGTTCACCTTCCCTATTTAATGCATTTAGTTCAGATTGCAGCGAGTGGAATTCAGCTTGTAATTCACTTAATTCATCCTCTTTTAACTGTAGGTCTTTCTCCAAAGCAGTAATCATTTGTTGTTGTTCATCAATCGTTTTCGTAAATTGTTCTTTTTCTTTTTCAAACTCTCTTGTTATCTGTTCCAATTCAGATATTGGATTTTCTTCTTTATCAATGTAATTGGATATGATTGGGATCGTTTTCGCTTTTTCCTTTACTTTTTGAAGTGGGTCAATTCCAACCATATAAAGAATAAAATAGATAAAAACAAGTGTTACAATGGATGATGTTACAATTATTAAAAACCATTGTAGTTTTGATAATGATTTTTCTTCATTTTCCATACTTTTCACCTAATTTCCCCGGTAGGAATAAGCCATTATCGAAATTTGATCAAGTTCTTTTATCTCATTATTTCTTTCTTCTTGCTTATACTTTTTGTAGTCATTTTCTTTCATTTTTTCATATTTCTTTAGCTCAATATTTTTATTTTTTAATAAGCTTTCCTTTTCATTCATTTTATTTCTAGTTAACATCACGAGCTTTTGATAATGATCAATAGTTCTTTCCAAATTAGTAACAAACTGTTGATAATGTCTCATTTCCTGAACAGCTAACCCTTTTTCCAACCCTTCCAATTTTGCCTTTTCAAGGTCTTCTTTTTTCTTTAAGCATTCATATAATTTTTGGGCTACTTTCTCGAAGTCCTCCACTGACTTTTCATAATCAGATAGAATTTGATTTTTCTCGTTCTCTTTCATATTTAGGATTGATTGGTATCGATAATAATAGGACAAACATCATCATCCCTTTTGAATTAGTTCCAGTAATTGTTGAACAGTTGTTTCGAACGATTGGCTCTCATCAATGGATTGCTTCAAAAATGATATAATATTCGGATAAATCCTTATTGCACGATCGATTTCTGCAGATGATCCACGCTTATAAGCCCCAATATTAATTAAATCTTCTGCTTCCAAGTAAGTAGACAAAATACTTCTTAGCTCATTCGCTCCACGTTTATGTTCATCTGTCACGATTGAATTCATTATCCTACTTACACTTTTCAATATATTAATGGCAGGATATTGTCCTTTATTAGCTAACTCTCGATCTAATACAATATGGCCATCCAAAATGCCGCGCACAGTATCTGAAATCGGCTCATTTAAATCATCACCGTCTACTAAAACCGTATAAAACGCGGTAATTGAACCATTTTGATTCGTACCTGTTCGTTCTAACAACTTCGGTAATAATGCAAATACAGATGGAGGATAACCTTTCGTAGTTGGAGGTTCACCAACTGCAAGCCCGACTTCCCTTTGTGCCATCGCTACCCTCGTAACAGAGTCCATCATGAGCATGACATTTAGACCTTTATCACGAAAATACTCAGCAATTGCCGTTGCCGTATAAGCTGCTTTAATTCTCATCAATGCAGGTTGGTCTGACGTTGCAGCAACAACAACTGATTTCTTTAAACCTTGTTCTCCTAAGTCTCGATTGATGAATTCGCGAACTTCACGACCACGCTCACCGATTAAGGCAATGACGTTAATGTCTGCTTTTGCCTGCTTGGCAATCATCCCAAGTAAAGTACTTTTTCCGACACCACTTCCTGCAAAAATACCAACTCTCTGACCATTTCCAATTGTTAATAATCCATCAATGGATTTAACTCCAACCTCCATTACATGCTCAATTGGAGGTTTCGTTAATGGATTAGGAGGTTCATTTTCACTCTTGACATTTGTCAATCCTTTTGGTAATTGTCCACCATCTAACGGATTTCCCATTGCATCTACAACTTGCCCAACAATATTCATGCCAACTTTAATGGTTAAAGGCTTCTGTGTCGCCTCAACAATGCTACCAGGGGCAACTTGTTTTATAGAGGTAAAAGGCATCAGAATGATATTTTCACCTTTAAACCCTACTACCTCTGCTGGGATTTTATCTCCGTTTTTTGTATGAATATAGCACAAATCACCAATTGAGCTTTCTGGTCCGATAGATTCAACAGTCAATCCAACCACTTTATGAATCTTTCCATAACGTTTGAACCGGTCAATTTCATCAATTTGTTGAAAGAGGTTTTGGATATCCATAAAGCTACCCCTCTCGAATAAATTCTAGTAATTTGCCTTGTAACTGCTCAATTTGAGTTTGAATACTGCCATCAATTTTGCCAGAAGGGGATTCAATTTGAACGCTAAACGGTGTGACTGACGAATCTGGAACAGTATATAAATGAACAGGTTTCGTAAATAATTGTTTAAACTCTTCTTTGTGAAATACGATTAATTCATACTGATCTGGATGAACAGCTATCGTCACCTCTGGATAATCTTTCACTTCTTGTATCACATTTTTTACGATAGGAATAAAATCATCTGGTGAATCTGTTAGTTGTGTGTTTAATATTTTTTCTGCTACCTTCAGGGCGATAAGAAGTATTTGTTCATCAGCTGATTCGATTTTGTTTTGATAGTCTTCTTCAGCAACTTGAACAATATCTCTCGCCTGTTGAATTAAGGTTTCATACTGAGCTAATCCTGCAGCTTTACCTGCTACAAAACCTTCTTCATACCCTTGTTGGTTAGCCTGTTCAATCAACTGTTTTCGTTCTTGCTCCCACTGCAGTTTTTGCGATTCAATTTCTTCTTTCATTTTTTCGGATTCAGCTTGGGCTGATTGAATAATTTGGTCAGCTTCTTTTCGAGCAGTTTCAATCATGGCGTAAGTATTAACTTCATTCTTTTCTTCTTGCTCATTCTTTTGAATCGGCACTTCTATTTTTCGAATAGGTAATGTTAACGGATTGTCTAGGTTAGAGGCGATGGAACGTTTATAAACGTTAGACAATTAAATCATCCCCTCCACCTCTAGCGATTACAATTTCACCTGCATCTTCTAATCGTCTAATGACAGAAACAATTCTTGTCTGAGCTTCTTCGACATCGCGTAATCGAACAGGTCCCATGAATTCCATTTCCTCTTTAAACGTTTCAGCCATCCGAGAAGACATATTTCGGAATAATACTTCTTTTACTTCTTCGGAAGCAACTTTTAAAGATAGCATAAGGTCTTCGTTTTCCGCATCACGAATCACTCGTTGAATTGCGCGATTATCTAATGTTACGATATCTTCAAACACGAACATTCTCTTCTTAATTTCTTCAGCTAATTCTGGATCTTGAATTTCAAGTGCTTCAATAATTGTTTTCTCCGTTGCACGATCCACACCATTTAATACTTCGACTACCGTTTCAATTCCACCAGTTTCACTGTAATCTTGTGTAACTGTAGAAGATAGCTTTTTCTCAAGAATTTGTTCAACCTCATTAATAACCTCAGGAGAAGTACGTTCCATCACCGCAATACGCTTGGCAATGTCAGCTTGCATTTCTTGTGGAAGTGACGATAAAATTTGCCCTGCCTGCACAGCATCTAAGTAAGATAGAATGAGTGCAATGGTTTGCGGGTGCTCATTTTGAATAAAGTTCAGAATTTGAGATGCCTCCGCTTTACGCGCAAAATCAAATGGTCTTACCTGTAAAGATGAAGTTAAACGATAGATTATGTTTTCAGCCTTCTCTTCTCCTAGTGCTTTTTCTAAAATATGTCGAGCGTATTGAATGCCTCCTTGAGAAATAAAATCTTGTGCAAGTGCGATGTCATGAAACTCTGAAATAATCTCCTCTTTTTTCTCGTTATCTACTTTTCTAACACCTGATATCTCTAACGTTAACTTTTCAATCTCTTCTTCTGACAAATGTTTATACACATTTGCAGCAACATCCGGTCCTAAGGAGATTAGTAATACAGCCGCTTTTTGCCGGCCTGTTAGCTTTTTCATTCATGTTCCCCCTAATCTTCATAGAGCCATGTTCGTAGTAGTTTCGCAAATTCATCTGGCTTTTCTTTCGCCATATCTTCAATCTGCTTACGTTTTACCGTAACTTCATCAAATGCTTCTTGACGTTCCTCTAAAATATTTGGAATATCAATCGGTTCTTCTGCTACATCTCCATCTTCTTCAACCACAGCAGCATTTTTCTTTCTTCGAATTAGCAATAGGATTAATAAAATGATTAATAGTAATGCTGCACCGAAAGTAATGTAAACCCACATTGGAATCGCAAACGTTTGTTCATTACTATTGAAAGTTGCCTTTCCAGTAAACGGCTGAACTGATACGACAATTTTCTCTTCAATCTCTTCAGCAGACAAAGGTTCTTCATTTGCATTTTTATTTATACTCGTACGTACAATTGTTGATAAAATTTGTTCAATATCATTCACACGTTCTGCAGGTAGAGAGGTTGCATCATTTGGATCTGGAGGTTCTACCATCACTTGAATTCCGATATCCCGAATTTTATATGGACTTTCAACAATCTCTTTTCGAATTCGGTTAACTTCGTTATTGACTCGCTCCTCGATTCGCTCGTACTCTCCTGCTCCCTCACCAGCAAATTCTTGATTAGTAACTGTATCCGTGTCACCGGTTCCAGTTATTCCACCTGCTTCTGCTCCTTCACCTGAATATGCTTCTGTAATCCTTTCAACACTAATGGCAATTCCTTCATTGTTTTCTTCATCAACAGGAAGCACGAGGTTTTCTTCACGATTTTCCTGGGTAAAGTCTATATCAGTAGTTACAGAAACAACCACTTTATCTTGTCCCATCATCGTACCTAAAAGCTTTTGTACTTCCATTTGGATATCTTGTTCAATTTCTTTCTTAAGTTGTAATTGAGATACAATATTAGAATTTATTGGACTATTTTCATTTTTTAGGTCAAAATAACTAAAGTTTTGATCCATTATGACGATATTATCAGTAGGAAGGTTAGGAATACTTTTTGACACAAGATGGTATAGTGCATTGACTTTGTTTTGATCCAGTTGATATCCAGGCTGAATATTTAACACAATGGATGCTGTTGCCTCTTCGGTTGTTTCACCGACAAACACTGACTCAGAAGGCAAGCTAATCATTACTTTTGCATCATTAATTCCTTCAATTCCTTTAATTAAGTTAGCCAATTCTGTTTGGGTCGTTTCAAGTTTGACCATGTTGAATTCATTGTCAGTCATTCCAAAGCCAGCATTTTGCCCAAAAAAAGTATAGTCAATATTCCCGCTATTCGGGATTCCTTCTGCGGCTAATTCAACTTTTAACGTATCCGCCACTTCTTGTGGCACTAAAATCGTCTGTCCATTGTCCGTAATCTCTGATTGAATCCCTCTTGCATCTAACGTTTCTTTTATTTTACCAGTTTCTTCTAGAGAAAGATTAGTGTAAAGAGGAGCCATGTTCGATTGATTTAAGAATATTGAAAGTATTGCAATAATCGCGAATATACCGACAACAGAACCTATAATTGACCCTTTTTGCAGTTTTGTTCTCTCTTGCCAAAAGGTTCGTATGTTCGCTCCTAAATGTTTTAATTTTTCATTCATGTTTAATCCCCCGATAAAACGACTCACTGTCCTAAAGCGTTTAGACTTGCATTCTCATCATCTCTTGATAGGCTTCTATCGCTTTATTTCTCACTTCTATAGTCGTTTGAAGTAGAATGCCTGCTTTTTCAGAAGCAATCATAACATTATGTAATTCAACTGGTTTACCAGAAATAAAGGCGTTTGTTAATTTATCTGACTCAATTTGAGCCTTATTTACTGTTTCTAAACTTTGCTTTAATATTGTTGAAAACGATGAACCTGATCCATTATTTATATTTACATTATTTGTTTTTGCAACTGTGTTGGAAGCAGCAGCAATCGAATTAATGCCGTTTATCATTTTCGCCCCTCCTACTATTTACCAAGTTCCAATGCTTTCATGAGCATTCCTTTAGATGCGTTAAAGGCAGTTACATTCGCCTCATATGCTCTAGTGCTACTCATTAAATCGACCATTTCTTTTAATGGATCGACATTCGGTAATTGAACGTAACCTTCTTCATTGGCATCTGGGTGAGTTGGATCATATACTAACTTAAATGGCGTTTCATCTTCTATGATTTTAGTCACTTTTACACCACTACCTACTTTACTTGTCGATTTCATGGCATTTTGCAAATATGACGAGAACGATTCACCCTTCGGCTCCACCACGACCATCTTCCGTCTGTATGGTTCCCAAGACTCGCCATTAAATTCAGCTCGCGTCGTGTCCATATTTGCAATATTTGAAGAGATAACATCCATTCTAAGCCGTTGTGTCGATAGCGCAGTACTTGAAATATTAAGTGATTGAAAAATCCCCATTACACTTGACCACCTTTAATAACAGACTTTAAGGAATTGAATTTCCCATTAAGACGTTCCATTAACGCATCATAGTAAATTTGATTTTGGGCCATTTCAGCCATTTCTTGATCAATATCTACGCTATTTCCGTTCGCCATGTAAGAAGCTTGATTTCGTGTATACACTTCAAACGATTGTGATCCCACACCCGAAAAAGATAAATGCTTTTCATGTGTTCGATACGCTTCGAATTTGCTTATTTCCTGTTGTAATGCATCTTTAAATTTCACACTCTTCGCCTTATATCCAGGTGTTTCTGCATTTGCAATATTATTGGATATGACTTTCTGTTTTGTCGAAGCATATTGAATTCCGTTTTCTAATTGCTGTATCGTACTCGAAAAAATATTCATTTAAATACCCCCACAAACGACTCCATGTAGAACGAATGGTATTTATGTCGAAAAATGTTAAATAATATATTTCTATTTTAAAAAAGAATAGATATAAAGTCTATGAATCTTTTGTTAAAATTCGTTGGAGAATGGTTCTATTTTTTGTTTAGGACTAAAGACTTAAAACTTTCAACTTATTTACACTTATATTCAGAATTCCCTTTTCACTCAAATAGTTTTAATTATTTTGACAATTTTCGACACCTTGATATGACTGACTTCAGACACTCCGGATAACACTTCTAGTATAGGGAAACTTTTACACACAACTTTTTCAATAACCTTTTTGGCCTATTTTAAAAAAAGAAAGCGAGCCAAAAGGTTATTTATTTTGGCTCGCTTCTTTGTTTAGTTAACACAATGTTAAGAAATGATTAATGATTTTTTAACTTCTCTAATTCCACTAAAAACTTGTCGTTTAAAACTTTGATATACGTTCCCTTCATTCCTAAAGAACGAGATTCGATAACTCCCGCACTCTCTAGTTTACGAAGAGCATTTACAATAACGGAACGTGTAATACCTACACGATCGGCAATTTTACTCGCTACTAGTAGGCCTTCGTTTCCATTTAATTCTTCAAAAATATGCTCAATCGCTTCTAACTCACTATAGGAAAGAGAGCTAATAGCCATTTGTACAACCGCTTTACTACGCGCTTCTTCTTCAATTTCTTCTGCTTTTTCTCGTAAAATTTCCATTCCTACAACCGTTGCACCGTATTCAGCAAGAATTAAATCATCATCATTAAACTGGTCAGCTAAACGAGCTAAAATTAGCGTACCAAGTCTTTCTCCCCCACCGTTAATTGGAACAATTGTTGTGAAACCATTTTTGAAAAGTTCACGGTTTTCAATTGGAAAAGCTGTATATTCGCTGTATACATCTAAGTTAGAAGATGTTTCTGAAATGTTAAATAAGCTTTTCGTATATTCTTCTGGAAACTGACGGTCTTCTAACATTTTTTTCATACGTTCATTTTCGATTTGCTTATTAATTCCAAACCCTAAAAGCTTTCCACGTCTACTTACAACGAAAATATTCGCTTCGATTACTTCACTTAATGTTTCTGCCATTTCCTTAAAGTTCACTTGTTTACCAGCAGCATTTTGAAGCATTGCATTAATGGTACGTGTTTTTTCTAAAAGAGCCATTCTATTTGTCCTCCTAAATATGTAGTAGTTCTTCTTAGATGTCTTATGTTTATAAAATAAATTGACTTAAATCTTTGTTTTGTGCAATGATGTCTAATTTTTCTTCAACATATTGCGGCGTAATCTGTATTTTCTCTAACGTAATATCTGGAGCTTCAAATAATAGATCTTCTAACAGTTTTTCTAAGATCGTATGAAGACGACGCGCTCCTATATTATCCGTATCTTGATTGACTTGGAAGGCAACTTCTGCAATCTTACGAATAGCATCGTCAGAAAATTCTAATTGTATACCTTCCGTTTCCAATAATGCTTGATATTGCTTTAAAATTGCATTACTAGGCTCAATTAAAATCCGGACAAAATCGTCTACAGTTAACTTTTTCAATTCAACGCGAATTGGGAAACGCCCTTGCAATTCTGGAATCAAGTCAGATGGTTTCGACATGTGAAACGCACCTGCTGCGATAAATAAAATATGATCGGTTTTGACGGAACCATATTTTGTCACGACAGTTGAACCTTCGACAATCGGAAGAATATCACGCTGCACACCTTCTCTTGACACATCAGCAGATGCAGAAGACTTACTTGATTTTGCAATTTTGTCAATTTCATCAATGAAAACGATACCTGATTGTTCGGCACGTTCCAATGCAATTTGTGTAACCTCATCCATGTCAATAAGCTTTTGAGCTTCTTCATTGATAAGTACTTGTCGTGCATCTTTTACTTTCATCTTGCGTCGTTTCTTCTTTTTAGGCA
Source organism: Bacillus kexueae (assembly GCF_022809095.1). Classification (GTDB taxonomy): domain Bacteria; phylum Bacillota; class Bacilli; order Bacillales; family Aeribacillaceae; genus Bacillus_BZ; species Bacillus_BZ kexueae. The sequence continues at coordinate 205,975 of NZ_JALAZE010000003.1, read as the reverse complement.
TCAAGTTGGAGAGAGCATCTTGCATATTCATTCCCATTTGCTCCATACCAGATCCTTGAAGCATATCAAACATAGAAGGTTGTTGTTCTTCAACTTCAACGACAATTTCATGATGTTCTAGTTCGCCATTAGCAAGTTTTATTGCAAACTCTCTTTTCTTTTCTTCACGATTAATATCGTCATCGGTAGTAGAATGTTGAGTCTCTTGAGCCTGATTTCCACCGAAAATCATTTCAAACGGATTTTTATACGGTTGACTTTTCTTTTTACTAGGGACTAATAAGTCTAATAGTCGTTTGTTCGCATTTTCTTCCGCTTGAGATTTTACCGACTGCATTTTTTCTTCTTTAATAATTCGAACTGACGTTTCCACTAAGTCACGAACCATCGACTCTACATCTCGACCTACATACCCTACTTCTGTAAATTTCGTTGCTTCTACTTTTACGAAAGGCGCTCCAACCAATTTTGCAATACGTCTAGCAATTTCGGTTTTCCCTACACCCGTAGGTCCAATCATGAGAATGTTCTTTGGCACTACTTCATCACGCATTTTCTCTTGTAGTAACGTTCGACGATACCGATTTCGAAGAGCGACAGCAACTGCTTTTTTCGCTTCCTTTTGCCCTACAATGTATTGATCTAATCGGTCAACAATTTGTCTAGGCGTTAAGTCGTGATTCCGCATATTTAAGGTCCTCCTTCATCAAAGTTCTTCCACTATAATATTTTCATTTGTATAAACACATATTTCTCCTGCAATTTGCAAAGCGGACTGTGCAATATCTCTCGCTGTAAGATGATCTCCCGCAAAACGCTTTAACGCTCGACCAGCTGATAACGCATAATTTCCACCTGACCCAATGGCTAATATACCATCATCCGGTTCAATCACTTCACCAGTACCAGAAACGAGTAGTAGGTGGTCTCGATTCATTACAATTAACATAGCCTCTAAACGACGCAGTACTTTATCACTTCGCCATTCTTTTGCCAATTCTACAGCCGCTCGCTGGAGGTTTCCATTATACTCTTCTAGCTTCCCTTCAAACATTTCAAATAACGTAAAGGCATCCGCTACAGAGCCTGCAAACCCAGCTAACACTTGTCCGTTAAATAATTTACGAACTTTTCGTGCAGTATGTTTCATTACAACAGCATTTCCAAATGTTACTTGGCCATCTCCTGCCATTGCACACTCACCCTTATGGTGAATAGCAAAGATCGTTGTCGCATGGAATTGTGACAAAGCGACTCCTCCTTTTTCTTCTCTCACTATGCACGTGGATGGTGAGAGCGATAAATTTTTTGCAAATGCTCTTTTGAAACATGTGTATATACTTGTGTTGATGAAAGATGTTCATGACCTAACAATTCTTGGACACTCCGCATATCTGCCCCTTCATTCAATAAATGAGTGGCGAAGGTATGTCGAAATGTATGCGGACTAACATGAATAGTTAGTGCTGCCTTTTTAATTAGTTCATTTAAAATATAACGAACCCCTCTAGGTGTAAGCGGCTTACCGCGGTGGTTAACAAACAAACTTGTATGCTGTTCTGCTGGTGGCAACTTACTTAATAGTTTCTGGCGGCCATCATTCAAATATTGCTTAATTGCGCTACTCGCATATTGGCCAAAAGGAACATATCTTTGTTTGTTCCCTTTCCCATGTACTAGAATCGTACCAACATTAATATCCAGATCAGACAATGTTATTTGACAACACTCACTTACACGAATACCTGTTGCATAAAACAGTTCTAACAAGGCCTGGTCACGCTGACCGAGGGGGTTATTTGTATCTGTTACCGAAAACAATTGGTCAAGCTCTTCGTAATACAAAACATCAGGCACCTTTAGTTCTTTTTTAGGTAAAGTTACGAGTGAGAACGGGTTTTCTGTAACAAATTTTTCTCTTAACAAAAACTTATAAAAGGTGCGTAATGAAGAAACCTTTCGTGAAATTGATTTTCTAGAAAAGTTTTTATCATGTAATTTCGTTAAATAGATTCGGATATCTCGATAGGCAACATCCCCAAGTCCATGAATTCCTTCTTCCATTAGAAAAGACTGAAATTCTTCGATATCATGGACATAATTCACAATTGTATATTGTGAATAATTTTTCTCAATTTGTAAATATTCAACGAACAAATTTAAATATTTTTTAACAAATTCCATTACAGCACCTCGTGAAGGCTTTTAAATGTTAACACACTTTTATAGCCCTTGCAATGAATTACCCTAAACTTTTCGAAATTTTTTGAATTGTTTCTAATGCTCTCTTCGCATGCTGTTCATTTCGTTCTTGCTTATTTTTAATTTTCACTGGCAATTCTTTGAAGAGACCAAAATTCGCATTCATCGGTTGGAAGTTCTTTGAATTCGTTGATGTTATATAATAAGCCATACTTCCAATAGCTGTTTCTTGTGGAAATTCTACTAATTCTTTTCCTAAAACGAAGTGAGCAGCATTAATCCCTGCAACTAAACCAGACGCAGCTGATTCAACATATCCTTCAACACCTGTCATTTGACCCGCAAAGAATAAATCGTTTCGGTCTTTATATTGATACGTACGTTTCAACAGTTTAGGAGAGTTTATGAAAGTATTTCGATGCATAACACCATAACGAACAATTTCTGCATTTTCTAGACCAGGTATCATACGAATAATTTCTTTTTGTGGTCCCCATTTTAAGTGTGTTTGAAATCCAACGATGTTATAAAGCGTCCCCGCTGCATCATCTTGGCGAAGTTGTACAACTGCATATGGTCGTTTCCCTGTTCGTGGATCCTCTAATCCAACTGGTTTTAGTGGTCCAAAGAGCATCGTCTTTTTCCCACGCTTTGCCATGACTTCAATTGGCATACATCCTTCAAAGAAAATCTCTTTCTCGAACTCTTTTAAAGGAACAGTTTCAGCAGTGATCAATGCATCGTAAAAACGATTGAACTCTTCTTCGGTCATTGGACAGTTCAAGTATGCCGCTTCTCCCTTATCATAACGGGATTTTAAATATACTTTATTCATGTCAATCGTATCTTTTTCAATAATTGGTGCGGCTGCATCGTAAAAGTATAAATATTCTTCTCCCGTTAATGATCGAAGCTTCTCAGAAAGTGCTGGGGATGTAAGTGGTCCCGTAGCAATAATTGTAGGGCCTTCTGGAATATCTGTAATTTCTTCATTTATCACCGTAACATTAGGATGACCTTTAACACGATTTGTTACGTTTTGAGCAAATTCATGGCGGTCTACAGCTAACGCGCCTCCAGCTGGAACTGAACATAAGTCAGCTGATGAAATAATAACAGAATCGAGGTGGCGCATTTCTTCTTTTAAAACGCCAACAGCATTCGTTAACGTGTTCGCTCGTAATGAATTGCTACATACTAGTTCAGCAAATTTATCAGTATGATGTGCAGGCGTTTGTCTAACCGGACGCATTTCATATAATCGTACTTTTATACCTCTTTTAGCAAGCTGCCAGGCTGCCTCACTTCCTGCTAACCCTGCTCCAACTACATTAACGATAAGATCATTCATTTCTTCATTCCTCCATCTTCTTGTTGTAATCAAATTGTGCATACAAAATTTCTTAAGAAATGCCCTTGAACTATGAATAAAAGGAACAAACTTCTTGAAAAAGGGATTATGTGAAACACTTAATGTATCTAAGGATAATACAAAACTTAGAAAAACTTGGCCGATGCCAAGTTCCTAAATGGGTAATAAATTGCGAAAAAGCATGTACAATTCTGAATGAGGAAAGGTGAGCTCGGATGCTCACCTTCGCTCATTACTGTTGTGGTTCCTCTTTATAGTCACACTGAACACATTGAACTTGTACGCCCTTTTTCAACCTCTTCTCAATTAAAAGGCTCTCACATTTTGGACATTTCCTTGCAATTGGTTTATCCCACGATAAAAATTCACATTCCGGGTAACGGTCACAGCCATAAAACACTCGTTTTTTCTTTGATTTACGCTCAACAATGTTTCCTTCATGACAAGTTGGGCATTTTACCCCAATTTCTTTCACGATTGGCTTTGTATTTCGACAATCTGGAAAATTGGAACAAGCCATAAACTTTCCGTATCTTCCCATTTTGTAAACCATTGGGGAACCACACTCTTCACAGTCAATACCGACAAATTCATCTTTTATTTCGACTTCTTTCATTTCATTTTCAGCTTTTTCTAACCGTTTTGCGAAATCTTGATAAAATTCATCGATTACCTTTACCCAGTTTACCGTACCTTCTTCTATTTCGTCCAAATTATGCTCCATTTTAGCAGTAAATTCAACATCTAAAATTTGCGGGAAAAATTCTTTCATTAGTTCATCGACAATTTCCCCTAATTCAGTTGGAATAAATCGCTTATTTTCTAAAGCAACATACCCACGCTTTTGAATTGTATCAAGGGTTGGTGCATAAGTTGATGGTCGTCCAATCCCCAATTCTTCTAATGTTTTAACGAGTCGAGCCTCTGTATACCTTGGTGGTGGTTGTGTGAAGTGTTGTGCTGGATTAATATCCTTCGTTAGAACCGAATCTCCTTCTTTTAAGTCAGGAAGTTGACGATTTTTTTCTTCTACTTGATCGTCCTGACCTTCCACATACACTTTCATAAATCCAGGAAACTTTACTTTTGAACCATTCGCTCGGAAGATTAATCCATTGTTGGTTAAGTCAACACTCATTGTATCCATAATTGCTTGTGACATTTGACTCGCAATAAAACGTTCCCAAATTAATTTATATAATCGTAATTGATCTCGGCTTAAAAATTCTTTTAAACTGCTTGGGTCACGAAAAGCTGATGTTGGACGGATGGCCTCGTGCGCATCTTGAACATTTCCTTGTTTTTTGGACTCTTTTTTATTAGAAGCCTTGAACTCTTGACCATATTTTTCCGATATGTACGATTCCGCCTCTTGTTTTGCTGTATCCGATACACGAGTTGAATCCGTTCTCATGTATGTGATTAAACCGACCGTTCCTTCCTTACCTAGGTCAATTCCTTCATATAATTGTTGCGCAATCATCATCGTCTTTTTAGCTCGAAAGTTTAGTTTACGGGCAGCTTCTTGCTGCAGAGAAGATGTCGTAAACGGTGGTGAAGGATTACGTCTCCGCTCTTTTTTCGTCACTTTTGTAATTTGAAATGAGTTACCTTGGATCTGATTAACAATCTCTTTCATTTCATCTTCATTTTTCAACTCGAGCTTTTTCCCATTTAAACCATAAAAAGAGGCTTCAAAAACTTCTTTCCCTTTTAAGAATTCTGCATCAATAGTCCAATATTCTTCAGGCTGAAACGCATTGATTTCTTTTTCACGTTCAATAATTAATCGCACAGCAACAGATTGAACTCGCCCAGCACTTAACCCTTTTTTAACCTTTTTCCATAAAAGTGGGCTAATGTTATAGCCAACTAAACGATCGAGAATTCGACGAGCTTGTTGGGCGTCAACAAGATCCATGTTAATCGCACGAGGATGCTTAAAGGATTCTTTTATTGCATCTTTTGTAATTTCATTGAATACTACGCGACAATCTGAATCGAGATCTATGTCCAAACTATGAGCTAAATGCCAAGCAATTGCTTCTCCTTCACGATCAGGGTCGGCTGCAAGAAACACTTTTTTTGCTTTTTTTGCAGCTGTCTTCAACTCTTTTAAAACAGGTCCTTTTCCTCGAATCGTAATATATTTAGGTGAGAAGTTCTCCTCAACATCAACCCCCATCTGACTTTTCGGTAAATCCCGAACATGTCCCATTGAAGCCTTTACTTTATACTTTTTACCTAGATAACGTTCAATTGTTTTTGCTTTCGCAGGTGATTCTACTATGACTAAATAGTCCGACATGCATTTTCCTCCTTAAGAGGTATTCTCTCTCTATATTATTCTTATAAAGCATGCATTTGGCGCATGCAAAAGTTTATATCAAGTTCATGAATTTAACAAGGTTTTTTTATTCATTAAATCTCCACTATTATTAAATATTCCGTTCTCATTTGTCAAACACCTTTCTATAATTCATTAAATAAACACTTCATCTTCACTTTTTCGATATGATTTAAAAAATTCCTTTATTTTATTCGAAAGGTATTAAAATGTGTCAAAGCCTATTACATCCTGTTATGACCCATTTTGTATTATTTCATTCTCAAATCAAACATTTTCATACGTGGTTTTAACTCATTAACGATATCGACATAGGAATATACTACGGTCGCACCTTCTTGTAGTAAGTGCAAATTCCCATCAAATTCTGTATCGAATAATGCACATGGCGGCGTAAAAACTTCACGTCCTTGCTCCAGTGCAAAATCTGCTGTAATCAATGAGCCACTACGTTTTTTCGCTTGAACTACAAGCGTTCCATGACTCAAGCCACTAATTAAGCGATTTCGCTCAGGGAACATCCATCTTTGCACTTTCGTTTCAGGAGGATATAAGGAAATGAGCAAATTGATTTTCTCTGCTATTTTTTGATGTTCCCTCGGGTAGAGATGATGAAACCCTCCTGCAGTAACGGCGATGGTTTTTCCATTTTCGGATATTGCAATTTCATGTGATCGAACATCAATTCCTTTTGCCAATCCACTGACGATTACCCACTCTTTCGCCATCGGCTTTAGCAAATAATTGACTATTTTTAATCCATCATCATTTGGATTTCTCGTCCCTACTACACTGATCTTATGTTCATTCTTTAACAGTTTAACATCACCTTTACAATACAATATAACGGGCGGGTTTGGAATATGCGACAAAAGCTCTGGGTATTCGGAATGAAAAAGCGTTACAATTTGAACGTGAGACTCCTTTAAGCGTTTTTTTATATTATTGGCATCTATCATATTAAATGAAGTAAGAATGGATTGAGATTTTTGGATAGGAATATTGAGAAGGTGAGAAAATTCTCTTGGGGTAATGGTCGATAAGAATTCCAAGGTTGAATCGTAGCATAATAGCTTCAATATGGTTTTGTTGGAGAGGTGTGGACAGTGAACGAGCTTCAAAAGGCGATCGATACGATTAATATTCAAAACCTCCTTTATGTAGGAAGGAACGAAATCGAATGAGTCGATTCCGTTCCTAAAAAATTAATGCGTTTTACATTTTTCATATAGGCCTTTTTCTTTTAAAACTGAAATGAGTGTTTCTCCCATAACAGATGGAGTTTCAGCTACTTTAATGCCGCATGCATTCATCGTTTTGATTTTTTCTTCTGCTGTTCCCTTACCACCAGAAATAATCGCTCCAGCATGCCCCATACGCTTTCCTGGAGGTGCCGTTTGGCCACCGATGAAGCCAACTACTGGCTTTGTCATATTCGCTTTAATCCACTCTGCTGCTTCTTCTTCAGCCGTACCACCGATTTCACCGATCATAATAACAGCATACGTTTCAGGATCTTCATTAAAAGCTTTCAGAACATCAATAAAGTTCGTTCCGTTTACAGGGTCTCCACCAATCCCAACTGCAGTTGATTGTCCAATTCCAGCCTGGGAAAGTTGGTGCACTGCTTCATATGTTAATGTTCCAGAGCGAGATACAACGCCGACATGTCCTTTCGTATGAATATATCCTGGCATAATCCCAATCTTACATTCACCTGGCGTAATAACACCTGGACAGTTCGGACCTACTAAACGTGTTTTCTTTCCTTCCATATAACGTTTAACTTTCACCATATCCATTACTGGAATATGCTCTGTAATACAAATTACAATATCCAATTCAGCATCTACTGCTTCCATAATAGCGTCTGCAGCAAAAGGAGCTGGTACGTAAATTACGGATGCGTTTGCACCTGTTGCTTTTACAGCTTCTTCAACTGTATTGAATACAGGTACTCCTTCTACTTCAGTACCACCTTTACCTGGTGTTACACCACCAACAATCTTTGTTCCGTACTCTAACATTTGTTTCGTATGAAAAAGAGCTGTTGAACCTGTAATACCTTGTACGATTACTTTCGTATCTTTATTAATGAATACACTCATCTTTGTCCCCTGCCTTTCTTACTTCACTAATGAAACGATTTTTTGGGCACCGTCTGCCATAGATTCTGCAGAAGTAATATTTAATCCAGATTCTTCTAAAATCTTTTTACCAAGCTCCACATTCGTTCCTTCTAAACGAACGACTAACGGAATCGTTAAACCTACTTGTTTTGTTGCTTCAACGACACCTTGAGCAATAACGTCACACTTCATAATTCCACCGAAGATGTTAACGAAAATACCTTTAACTTTTTCGTCTGATAAAATGATTTTAAATGCTTCTGTTACCTTCTCTGCAGTAGCACCACCGCCCACATCTAAGAAGTTGGCAGGCTCTCCACCATAATATTTAATGATATCCATCGTTGCCATGGCAAGACCAGCACCGTTTACCATACACCCGATGTTTCCGTCTAAGGAGATATAACTTAAATCATATTTAGATGCTTCAATTTCCTTTGGATCTTCTTCGTCTAAATCACGATATTCTAGAACGTCTTTTTGACGGAATAAAGCGTTTCCATCAAAATTTAGTTTAGCATCTAGCGCCATTACCTTACCATCGCCTGTAACAACTAGTGGATTAATTTCTGCAATGGAACAATCCTTCTCAACAAATACGCGATATAGACCCATCATAAATTTAACTGCTTGTCCGACAAGTTCGTTCGGAATGTTAATGTTAAAAGCGATACGACGAGCTTGATAGCCTTGTAATCCTACAGCCGGGTCAATATATTCTTTGAAAATCTTTTCAGGAGTTTCAGCCGCTACCTCTTCAATTTCAGTTCCACCTTCTTCAGATGCCATTAATACGACACGGGAAGTTGCGCGATCTAAAACAAAACCGATATAATATTCTTTTTTTATGTCACAGCCTTCTTCAATTAAAAGTCGCTTAACTTCTTTTCCTTCTGGACCTGTTTGATGTGTAACTAGCGTTTTTCCTAATAATTCACTTGCGTATTCACGTACTTCATCAATGCTCTTTGCTACTTTTACTCCACCAGCTTTTCCGCGGCCTCCAGCATGAATTTGAGCTTTCACCACTACAACATCTGTTCCTAATTCTTTTGCAGCTTCTACAGCTTCATCAGCCGTAAAGGCTACTTTTCCATTTGGAACCGCTACCCCATATTTTCTGAGGAGTTCTTTTCCTTGGTACTCATGGATATTCATATCCCATCCTCCTAACATATGTACGAAAAATTAAAGTTTTCTGACCAATACATTGGTAAAGAAAACAGACTGCGCTTTCATTTTATAAAATAGTTTGGATATTGTCTACCATTCTATAAAAAAACGGAGAGATAATTGTCATTTTTTGAAAATAAAGTGGTTTCACTAAGTTTTTTTAACATAATTTTTTCGACCGACTTCTTTATCTAGTTGATAGATAAATGCGAATAGCTCCGCAACTACTCCGTAAAGTTCTTCCGGGATGCGTTCGTTTATGTCAACCTCACTTAAAAGAGCAATAAGAGATTCATCTTTTTGAACGGGAACTCCATACTCTTCTGCTCGTTCTATTATTTGTTTTGCAATGTCTCCTTCACCTTTCGCAACCACTTTTGGCGCATCATCTTGCAGTTCATTATATTTTAAGGCAATTGCTTTTTCTTTCATATTTTTACATCTACCTTCTCAACAGATTGAATTTGGTGAATTAGGGGACTTTCTTGCTCATTAACGATGCGGTTAAATGGATGAACCGTTACAGATGTTAATTGGTAACCCATCTTTTCGAAAGAACCCCTAACTTGGTGTAACAATGGTGTAATAAACTCTTTCGTTAATATGTCATTATACAATTGAACCGTGACGATTTTCTGCTGTATTCTAACATCCACAAGCGTGTTTTGAATGGATTTTAAGTTCAAATCGAATACGATTCGGCAATGCGATGGATCAATGGAGCCATCTTTTTGTTTCCTCCCGTACATTTGGATGTTCCAATCCGTAAGCCAATTTTTGAGCAAAAGTGGTAGACTTACATATAAAAAAGCAAAAGGCCCTTGATCGTGTGTCAATAAAGACTGGCCATTCAGTTGGGCTAACACAAGTTCCATATTCATACGTATAGACGGTTCAACCGTATCACCGATTGCACTTACTATGAGTGATTTAACAGTTGCAATTTGATGCTTCAGTTCATTCGGGTTCCCTTTTTTCAACACCTTCTCCGTATTCAATCCTAACTGTTTCGTCATCATCTGAATAAATAATTTGACCGCGTCTTGCTTCGTATGTGTCGGCTGATTAAGCGTTAAGGAGTTATTAAATTGCGACTCTAAGTCCCTTTTAAAAAGTTCCTGCAAAACGCGTAACAGTTTTTCTTCACCTTGGGTCTTATTCGGTTTAGAATCCAACTGTTGCACTAGCGTATTCAGTTGCTCTGTTATCGAACTTGTTCGTGAAGCTTTAATTGCGTCTACAACAAAAGGTGTAATAGGCCATTTTCGTTTCAACACAAAAAGAAGGGAATCCATATTTTGCTGAATCTGTTGAGGTGTTTCATTGGATTGATTTAATAACCATTGTAAACCAGTAAGTAACTGCTTTTGTGTAAAAGGGACTTGGTTTTTCATTAACAGTTGAATGAATGCTTTCGACTCTTTTTTAACGGGAACTCCATATGCTTGGAGTAATTGCTCCGGTAATGATTGAGTTTGCCCCTTCACTCCAAATTCGAGCACTTTCAATTTCCGACTAGATCCAGTTACACTCACCTGAAACCAATATGATTTCATGGCCTCGACTGCTGTTTCTAGTTGGGCATTCATCGTTTGTGAACCAATTTGAACGATAGCATTGTCGTTTGGTAAGAACTTTATGATACGTCCTAGTACAACTTCACCATCTTGAAGCTGTACAGGCGACGTTTTTAAGGATGATTGAGTTTGAAAAAGTGTCTGTTGAATTGCAGATAGTGAATTCATCTTTCTCTCCTAACATTCAACCAAAATAGATTTTACCGGTGCAAAAGTTTTGCGATGCTCATTAGTGACACCAAAATTCTTTAATGCTTCCAAATGCTTTTTCGTCCCATATCCCATATGTTTTTCGAACCCATATTGTGGGTATCTTTTACTTAATGCTTTCATATAACGGTCCCTTGTTACTTTTGCAATTACAGAGCTTGCGGCAATTGAAATGCTATTTGCATCTCCTTTAATAATGGACTGTTGAGGTATTTCAACTGGTAATTCCATTGCATCGATTAATAAGTAGTCAGGCTGTACTTTTTGAAGGTTTTGAATCGCTTTGATCATCGCCACTTTTGTCGCTTCATAAATGTTTAAGCGATCAATTTCATCAGCTGAAATAAATGCAATTCCTACATCAATTGCCTCTTCCATTATTATTTCATAAAAATAGTCTCGCTTTTCTTCCGTTAGCTTTTTCGAATCAGTTAAACCAGGCAAGTAAAAAGATTGTGGCAGGATGACAGCACAAGCAACTACAGGTCCCGCTAATGGCCCCCTACCAACTTCATCTACTCCTGCGATGTATCGAATTCCTTCTTTTCGCAAAGCTTTTTCGTATGTACACATGCGTTCAAATTCTTTTTTCAATTCTTCTTCACGCTCATGCTGATTAAACCATTTTTTCACCAGTTGCTGCACCGTTTTTCGATCGTCATTCATGCATTCGATTAAAAAGGGATCATTCGCGTCTTGGATATGTTCAAGTAAAGTAGCAATCTCTTTTGCCGTGTGCTTTTTCATCTTATCTCCTCACTTTTTTTATCGGATATCAATTCATTTTTTTCATTTTGAACATATTGATTCTTTTGCTTAGTAAGGGATACGTATTACTCGTTCCCCTCTCTTGACATAAAGAAAGATTCGCCATTGATGCGAATCTAATCTATTGTAAGTATATTTTTTATTTGTCTTGCATATTTGAGAGAACATAACCTTCTACAAACAAAGAAAAAAACTATTCTAGTGACTGTTGCGATAGTGGAGCTTCCGTCACATCTTTTGGATGTTCAAAGCTTATTCGTCCCAGCTTCATCGTCCGTAGCTCGCGAATGACGAGTTCAGCTGTTTTATCATAATCAATGTAGCCTCCACCCATTAGACACCCACGCTTTTTACCGATATGGTCAAAGATGTCTACAATATCCTCTGAAAAATCTTGAAAACCATATCGTTCTTTTAAACGTTCTGGGTATTCGTTAATTAAGTGCCTTAAAGTAAAAACAGCAATATCTTGTAAATTTAAAATTTCATCTTTAATGGCACCCGTCGCCGCCAGTTTTAACCCTACAGTTTGGTCTTCAAACTTTGGCCATAAAATTCCTGGTGTGTCTAATAATTCAAGTTCTTTCCCCACTTTAATCCAGCTTTGCGCTTTTGTGATTCCTGGTCGATCACCCGTTTTCGCGATATTTTTTTTCGCAAGACGATTAATTAACGTTGATTTTCCGACATTTGGAATCCCGACAATTAAGGCACGAATAGCTCTAGGTTTTATTCCTTTCGCTTTCATTTTAGCAAACTTATCATGGAGAAGTTGCTTACTTAATTGAACAATTTGCTTAAGCCCTACTCCCTTTTGTGCGTCAATTGCAAGTGCACAAACCCCTTTTAACTCAAAATATTGGAGCCATTCCTTTGTCATTGCTTCATCAGCCATGTCCGCTTTATTTAAAAGAACGATTCTAGGTTTATTCGAAATAATTTCATCAATCATTGGATTCCTTGAGGATAACGGCACCCGTGCATCGACGAGTTCATATACAATATCGATAAGCTTTAATTTCTCCGTTACTTCCCTTCTCGCTTTGGCCATATGGCCAGGGAACCATTGAATGGTCATTTTATCACCTACTTTGTTTTACTCTACGATGCCAATCTCATTTAAAGGCCAGTAAATTAAACTTGTTTTTCCCATTACTTCTTCAATTGAAATTGTCCCAATATGACGGGAATCTTTACTAAAGCGTCTATTATCCCCCATGACAAATAGTTCACCTTCCGGCACCTCTTCGACAACAAAAGGTTCCGTTAACGGTCCATCAATTACTTCTTTTTTGTATTGCTCTAAATATGGTTCATCCATTGGTTGTCCATTCACATATAGTGTATCATCTTTATATTCAATTCGGTCTCCAGGAAGACCTATAACTCTTTTTATGTAATCCTTTTCTTCTGTTGCATGGAAAACAACGATATCAAATCGCTCAATGTCACCAATTCTTGTACCGATCTTGTTTACGATCATATGGTCTTGATCCTTTAATGTTGGCATCATGGACTGTCCGTCCACAACAATTGGCGCAAAGAAAAAGGAGCGAATGACTACCGCCAAGACAATTGCGATGGCGAGTGCTTTTATCCATTCTAACCATTCATTTTTTTTCTTTGCCATACCCTTTCACACACCTTTACCATTTGTATATTCTCCATTTTAATACAAATGTGACATTCTTTCATCCTACAGTTTCATTACAGATTTAAGACTACTTATTAACATTGTACAAGTACGATTCATAACCACTTCGGTACGTAAAACGTGGAAAAAGGAGCTTGTTTAAACAAGCTCCTTTGGGTTTCAATAAGTTGATTATCTTTCTTTAATACGAGCTGCTTTTCCGCGTAGGTTACGTAAGTAGTAAAGCTTCGCACGACGTACCTTACCACGGCGAACAACTTCGATTTTCGCAATTTTAGGTGTGTGTAATGGGAATGTACGCTCAACACCTACACCGTAAGATACTTTACGTACAGTAAATGTTTCGCTGATGCCACCACCACGACGCTTGATTACAACACCTTCGAATACCTGAATACGCTCACGAGTACCCTCGATAACTTTTACGTGTACACGTACAGTGTCACCAGAACGGAACTCAGGTAAATCAGTGCGTAGTTGTTCTTTCGTAATTTCTGCAATTAGTTTTTGCATCGTATTCATCTCCTTCCAACAGATGCTCTTGCATATGTATCTTTGCAGCGGAACATCGTTTTCGACTAAAATTATTCAATCTTAGTCACAAAAGATATCTTACCACATGAAATATGTGGATGCAACCTTTTATTTCTCTTTTTTTATTTCTTCTAGCCATTTTTTTTGATCATCCGATAGTGGATATCCCTCAAGTAAATCAGGCCTTCTCGTCCAAGTACGCCTCAACGATTCTTTTTGCCGCCACTCTGCTATATGTTTATGGTTACCACTCAACAATACATCCGGAACTTTCATTCCGCGGAAGTCACTAGGACGTGTATAATGGGGATGTTCTAAAAGCCCTGTCGAAAAAGAATCTTCGATATGTGACTCTTCTTTTCCGAGAACACCTGGTAATAAGCGAATAACGCTGTCCATAATCGTCATAGCGGCTAATTCCCCGCCCGTTAGGACAAAATCTCCTAATGACACTTCATCTGTTACAAGGTAACGGATTCGCTCATCATACCCTTCATAATGCCCACATATAAAAATTAAGTGATCTTCTTTTGAAAAATCCTCTGCTTTTTTTTGCGTGTAAGTTTCTCCTTGAGGACATACAAGAATAACACGCGGACTAGATACAGAGGATTTGGATTTTAAATCCTCAACAGCATCATAGATAGGTTGGGGTTTTAATACCATCCCAGCTCCCCCACCGTATGGATAATCATCGACCGTTTGGTGTTTGTTCGTAGAATATTGGCGAAAATTCACAACATCTATGGAAACGGCCTCTTTTTCTTGCGCTTTTTTTAGAATTGATTCGTTAAGGACGCCTTCGAACATTGAAGGGAACAAAGTTAATACATCTATTTTCATTCTTCAATTAACCCTTCCATAGGAGTAATGATAATCGTTTTTTCTTCTATATTGATTTCCTTAACGACTGACTCAATATAAGGAATTAACACATCTTTTTTCCCTTTTCTCTGAACTACCCAAACATCATTCGCTCCAGGTGTCAAAATTTCTTTTATAACACCAATCTCTTGTTGTTCCTCATCTAATACTGAGCAACCAATAATTTCATGAAAATAGTATTCCCCATCTTCTAAATCCGTTAACTGACTTTCGGGAACTTTAATAATCGCTCCTTTAAACGGTTCTACTTCATTTATTGAATGATAGCCTTCAAAAGTTAATAAATCAAAATTTTTATGTTGGCGGCGAGATTGAACGACTACTTCGACCGGTTCTTTCCCATCTTGAAAGATGTATAGTTTATTTCCTTTTTCATATCGTTCATCTGGAAAGTCCGTTTTAGAAATGACGCGTAATTCGCCACGAATTCCATGTGTATTCACAATTTTTCCTACATTAAACCATTTTTCACTCATCACCATCACCTCAGCGAATATCTTGAATGATGCCATCTTTAATGACGATTGTTTTCTCATTCATTAATTCGTCCCAATTATCTCCCACCGATATGTCAATTATGGCGTTTAATTCTTTCTCTTTCAACTCACTCCCGAGAGGTAAAATATGTAATTGTTCCATTTGAAATTCGGTCGTTTTAATCTTTTCTTTTCTTTTTTCAATCTCTTTTTGATATTGGGACACTAGTAATTGATTGCCTTTTACTTTTTTTAATTGAAAGTACAGTTGATCACATTCTCGTTCTAGTCTTTCTTTTTGCAAACGAAATTTTTCCATTAGATTCGTTTTACTCGATTCCGTTAATATTTGTTTGACCGTTACTTGGTGAAGTATCTTCATTTTCCCTCACCCACCATTTACTCTTATTTCATGACGCTAAGTCAAGTTTACATTCGCTTCTTTTATTTTACCTTAAATATTTGAAAATAGCAGTATTGCTACAATTGAATCTGAAATGATAAAAAGGCGAGGTCCATATGTCCTCACCTTTTTAATCGTTAATATCTAAAAACACGCGCTTGTTGGAATGATTCCCCGCTGCATATACAACAGTTCGAAATGCTTTAGCAATTCTGCCTTGCTTTCCAATGACCTTTCCAACATCATCTTTATGAACGCTTAACGTAAAAACGATTTCGTTTTCCGTTTCTTTTCGATCTACTGAAACTTCTTCAGGATGATCGACGAGCGCTTTTGCAATGGTTGAAATTAATTCTTCCATTTGCACCACGTTCATTACTTGCTGTTTTTCACGTTATGGAATTTTTCCATGATGCCTTGTTTAGAGAAAAGGTTACGTACTGTATCAGATGGTTTCGCACCATTTTGTAACCATTTAAGAGCTAATTCTTCGTCAATTTTTACTTCAGCTGGCTCACTTACAGGATTGTAAGTTCCAACTGTTTCGATGAAACGTCCATCACGTGGAGAACGAGAATCAGCTACTACGATACGATAGAAAGGAGATTTTTTTGCTCCCATACGTTTTAAACGAATTTTTACTGCCATTTTAAAAGCACCTCCGAATAGTTTTCAACAAGATAGTATAATATCAGTCTTAAAATCGTTTGTAAAGTGTTTTTTCTTAACAGAATGATTTTATTACATAAAAGGGAATTTAAATCCGCCTTTTCGCTTCCCTTTTGCCATGTTAGTCATCTGTTTCATCATCTTTTTCATTTCATCAAATTGCTTTAATAAGCGGTTCACTTCTTGTACAGAAGTTCCACTCCCGTTAGCAATTCGCTTCTTCCGGCTAGCGTTAATAATTTCAGGGTTAATTTTTTCTTCTTTTGTCATTGAGCGAATAATCGCTTCTACATGACTAATTTGCTTTTCATCCACTTGGATATTTTTTAACCCTTTCATCTTATTGGCACCCGGAAGCATGGACAGGATTTCATCCAATGGTCCCATATTTCGGACTTGTCCTAACTGTTCTAAGAAGTCGTCAAATGTAAAGGACATCGTCCGCATTTTTTCTTCCAATTCTTTTGCTTTTTCTTGGTCGACATTTGCTTGTGCCTTTTCAATTAATGTAAGAACATCACCCATTCCTAAAATTCGAGAAGCCATTCGTTCAGGATGGAATGGTTCTAATGCATCAAGCTTTTCTCCCATACCAGCAAATTTAATTGGTGTACCGGTAACGGCACGAATTGATAATGCTGCTCCTCCACGAGTGTCCCCATCTAACTTCGTTAGTACGACCCCTGTCAATCCAAGTTGTTCGTGGAAGCTTTTCGCAACGTTAACCGCGTCTTGCCCTGTCATCGCGTCGACTACGAGGAAAATTTCATCTGGATTAGCTAGTTCTTTTACTTGTGCTAATTCATCCATAAGCTCTTCGTCGATGTGCAAACGACCTGCTGTGTCAATTAAGACATAGTCGTGATGCTCCTCTTTAGCAAAGGCAAGTGCTTGCTTCGCGATTTCGACCGGGCTTACTTGATCTCCTAAGGAAAACACAGGCATATTCAACTGCTTTCCTAGTGTTTCCAGCTGTTTAATCGCCGCAGGGCGATAAATATCCGCTGCTACAAGCAAAGGATTACGATTATACTTTTTTCGTAAAAGATTGGCTAGTTTTCCTGTCGTCGTCGTTTTACCGGCTCCCTGCAAACCAACCATCATAATGACAGTCGGTGGACGTTGACTAACGGCAATTTGACTTTGTTCACCACCCATGAGCTCTGCAAGCTCTTCCTTTACGACTTTAATAACTTGCTGCCCTGGGGTCAAGCTCTTCATTACTTCTTGACCGACAGCACGTTCACTTACTTTTTTAACAAAGTCTTTTACAACTTTGAAGTTTACGTCAGCTTCTAGTAAAGCGAGGCGAACTTCCCTCATCATTTCCTTTACATCAGCTTCTGTAACCTTTCCTTTACCGCGGATTTTTGAAATGGTACTTTGCAGTCGGTCGGCTAAACCTTCAAATGCCATAATTCGCCGCCTCCTAATCCAATTTTTCAAGAGCTTTTAGCAACGAGAGAATCTCCTCTTGATCAATCAGTGGCTCGCTCAATTCTTTAAGTCGCTCCACTATTTTTTTCCGCTCTTGAAACTTGTTTAACAACCCAAGCTTTTCTTCATACTCTTCTAGCATTGCTTCGGTTCGCTTAATATTATCGTAAACAGCTTGACGACTTACTTCAAATTCTTCAGCTATTTCACCTAGGGAGAAATCGTCAAGGTAATATAAAGACATATAACTTTTTTGTTTAGGCGTTAACAACGATTGATAAAAATCGAACAAATAGTTCATACGCGTCGTCTTTTCGAGCATCATCACTCATTCCTCCCTTGTTAAGTGAAATGCCTTTACAAGTAACTAGTGTAGCGAAAGCAACTGTTAATGTCAAGTTTTTTTCTTAACATCATCAATCTATTTCATTTGTCTTGGAAATTGGCTAAGAAAATTGATTTTTAAAAGGAAGAAGGGTTTACTCTCCCTCTTCCTCCATCAAATCTGCAAATAACCCATACACATATTGCTCCGCGTTAAATGGCTGTAAATCATCCATTTTCTCTCCTAATCCGACAAGCTTTACAGGAATCTTTAACTCATTGCGTATCGCTAAGACGATACCACCTTTAGCGGTTCCATCTAATTTTGTTAAGGCGATACCTGTGACATTGGTTGCTTCTGAAAATTGTTTTGCTTGGTTCATTGCGTTTTGACCCGTTGTCGCATCCAATACTAATATTACTTCATGTGGGGCACCAGGAATTTCTCTTTCAATGACACGTTTTACCTTCTCTAGCTCTTTCATTAAATTCACTTTATTTTGTAAACGTCCTGCTGTGTCACATAAGAGAACGTCGACATTTCTCGCTTTAGCCGCTTGAATGGCGTCGAACATAACTGCTGCTGGGTCACTTCCGGCTGATTGCTTAATGACATCAACACCTACGCGCTCTCCCCAGACTTCTAATTGCTCAATAGCACCGGCACGAAAAGTATCTCCCGCAGCGAGAAGAACGGATTTGCCTTCCTGTTTAAATTGATGTGACAATTTCCCGATAGTTGTTGTTTTCCCTACACCGTTCACTCCAACAAAGAGAATGACGTTTAGACGACCTTCTTCAATGTTCAGCTCATTTGGAGCCTCTTCATCCCCTTGATAAATATCAACTAGCTTCTCAGATATAATGGATCGAACTTCTTTAGGATCCTGGATATTTCGGCGTTTCACTTCCATTTTTAATTCATCGATTAATTCCATTACCGTTTCAACGCCAACATCGGCCGTAATTAGAATCTCTTCAAGTTCTTCAAAGAAATCCTCATCAACTTTTCGATATCGTGCAACAATATCGTTCACCCTTTCGGAGAAAGAGCTACGTGTTTTCGTTAATCCTTCCTTAAACTTTTGTGTAACAGAATCGGTTTGGGTTGAGATTTTCTCTTTTAATTTTTTAAAGAAACTCATGCTGATCCTCCCTTTCAAGACGTCTTAACATATTGATTTGATTCTTCTAATTTAACAGAAACGAGCTTAGATACTCCTGATTCTTGCATTGTAACACCGTATAAGACATCTGCTTCTTCCATCGTCCCTTTTCGGTGTGTAATTACGATAAATTGAGTTTCTTGACTAAAACGTTTTAAATACTGGGCAAAACGCTGTACGTTAGCTTCATCAAGCGCTGCCTCCACCTCGTCCAGAACACAGAAAGGAACTGGACGTACCTTTAAGATGGAAAAGAGAAGCGCAATAGCGGTTAATGCACGTTCCCCTCCAGAAAGTAACCCTAGGTTTTGGAGTTTTTTCCCTGGTGGCTGTGCTACAATATCAACCCCTGTATTTAATAAATCGCTCGGATCAGTTAAGCGCAAATCAGCTCTTCCTCCACCGAACAACGATTGGAAAACAGATTCAAAATGAGACCTAATTTGTTCAAACGTCGTTTTAAAGCGCTTTTTCATTTCTTCATCCATTTCTGAAATCACATTGAATAACGTCTCTTTCGCTTCTTTCAGATCGCTTTGTTGTTCTTTTAAAAATTCATATCGCTCTGAAACGCGTTCATATTCGTCAATCGCCCCTAGATTTACAGTGCCAAGTTCCTCAATTGTCCGTTTCATTAACTTTACTTTACGTGCTGCTTCTTCAACCGGTAATTGAAGCGGATATTGCTCTTTCGCCGCTTCAAACGAAAGCATATATTCTTCACGAAGACGGTCAAGACGATTATCCAAATCAACTTCGACTCGATTTGCTTTCACTTCTTCATCTTTCAATGATTCTGAAATTTGTTTTAACAGACGCTTCAACTCTTTTAATTGGAGTTCTTCTTCTTCCAATTTTGTTTGCAAGCTCATCCGCTCTTCTCTTCTCGCATGAATGAGCTCAATTGTTTTATTTTTATCTTGTAGCTTCTGGTTCGCCGCTTCTTCGAGCATTTCTTCCCCAGAATCATTATCTGTCATTTCAGTTGATAAAATGGTTAAGTCTTCTTCTGCTTCTTGCAGCTTTGATTCAGTCTCTGTTTTTTCAGCATTTAAACGTTCAACCGCATTCTTTGTGCTTTTATATCGTTCTTCTTTACTTGCAAGTTTCACTTTTAAATCCATTATTTCTTCTTGTAATTCTTGTTTAGAAGCTTTTTGGTTTTCTTTTAACGACACTAGTTCTTCAATTTGCTTGTCTAATCGTTGCAACGTTTCATGGATTGAGGATAAAAGATTCACTAATTCTTCTTTTCGAATACGATGTCTTTCTTCTTCCTCCTGGAACGCCAGTTTTTCTGCATCATAAATGGCAAGTTGTTCATTTAAACTTAACTCTTTTAATTCGAGTTCTCGCAGCTGACTACGTAGTGATTGTTCAAACAAACGAAGGTCAGCCCCTTTTTCGCGGAGCTCTTCCAATACGCTTTCATCTTCTTGAATCGTTGACTTAAGTTGTTTGACATCACGCTCGAGCGCTTCAGTCTTTTCTTCCATCTCTTTTAACTTTTCTTGAATAGACTGCAGTTCGCCCTTCCGACTTAATAAGGAGTTTCCTTTTGTTTTTGTTGCTCCTCCTGTCATTGATCCTCCCGGGTTTACTACATCCCCTTCAACCGAAACAATCCGGAAGCGATAGCGAAGAATTTTTGCTAGTTCATTCGCACCTTTTAAATCCTTCGTAACAATCACATTCCCCAGTAAGTTTTCCATGACGAGTTGATATTCAGAGTTAAAGGTAATCAATTCGGAAGCAATTCCAATGAATGCAGGATGGTTCTCTACTAACATCCGGTCTGTTTGCGACATCTTTCTTGATTTCATTATCGACAACGGGAGGAATGTGGCTCTTCCATAAGCATTCCTTTTTAAATAGTGAATAGCTTCTCGACCGATTTCTTCGTCGTCAACAACAACGTGTTGGAGGGAAGAACCTAGGGCAATTTCAATGGCCGTTTCATATTCTCTGTCCATATGAATGAGCTCAGCAACAGCACCATGAATTCCCTTTATTTGGTCCTTTGCTTTTAAAATCTCTCGGACACCTTGAAAAAATCCTGTATAGTCTTCTTCCATAGCTTCCAGCATTTCTTTTTTGGATCTTGTTTGTTGTAAATATTGATACGCTTGATAGAGCATTGCTTCTTTCTTTTCATATGAGGACTTTTTATGCTCCAATTGCTTTTGAGCTTGTCGAAACGCTCCTATTTGCTCATCTAACTCTTTTTGAGTCAATGATAATTTCGCTTCAAGTTTTTGTTTTTCACCGTCAAGCTCATTTCGTTCATGTAAATACTTTTCATTAGAACGTTTTAAACGATCCATTTTCGCTTGCTGCTGAGCTAGTTGATTCTCGATATATTGCACTTCATTTCGAGCTTGCGCCTGTTCATTCAACTTTTCAAAGTATTCATTTTTGTATTGTTCTATTTCTTCTTCAATATTTTCATTAAGATTAGAAAGTAGAACTTCCTTTTCAGAGAGGGATTTTCGAACTTGTTGAACAATTCGCTCATCCTCTTTTAAAGCCCCTTCTTCCTTACTTAATTCATTTGTCAACTGTTCGAATCGAATCGACAGTTCTTTGATCATCTGTTCAAGCTGAGTTTTATTAAAAGTTGCATTTTTCTTTCGCTCTTTTAATACTTCTTTTCGACCTTCTAGTTTTTCTAGTTCTTCACTAGCAATTAACAATACTTGTTGTAAATCATTAATAGATTCATCTAAAGCGGTTAGACGGTCTCGTATTTCTTCTACAGCAGCTTCCCGCTTTTGGACAGAAGTTGTCATGTCCAACTCTTTGTTACGGAGTTCTTCAACGGTATGGGATAGATGTTGCCAACGCATATGAAGCTCCTCACATTCATGAACAATTAAGGCAACTTCAATTTGTTCAAGCTCTTCTTTTTGCTCTAAATATTCCTTTGCAATCGAAGCCTGCATTTTTAGTGGTTCTACTTGGCTCTCTAGTTCATAAAGTATATCTTCCACTCGATTTAAATTATCTTCCGTCTCTTTAAGTTTCGCTTCTGCCTTCTTTTTACGCGTTTTATATTTCAAAACACCTGCAGCTTCTTCAAATATACTTCGTCTTTCTTCAGCTTTACTACTTAATATTTCTTCAACTTTCCCTTGACTTATAATCGAAAAAGCTTCTTTCCCAAGACCAGAATCCATAAATAAATCAACAATATCCTTTAATCGACACGCTTGCTTATTTATGTAGAACTCACTCTCACCTGAGCGATATACACGTCTTGTTACACTGACTTCATGATAATCAATGGGCAGGAAGTGATCCTCATTATCGAGTGTTAACGTCACCTCCGCCATATTTACACTTTTTCTAGAATCGCTCCCTGCGAAAATAATGTCTTCCATTTTAGCTCCGCGGAGTGATTTAGCCGACTGCTCACCTAACACCCAACGGATCGCATCCGTAATATTACTTTTTCCGCTTCCGTTCGGCCCGACTACTGCCGTTACGCCGCCGGAGAAATCGACGGATACACGATTTGCAAATGATTTAAAACCTACGATGTCTAAACGTTTGAGGAACATCGTGATCCCCCTTATATTCTAATATGAGTTATACATTTATCTATTCAAATAAGCCCATCGTTTTAAAAAATGGGCGATAACCTTTCTTATTTTACCATACTTCTCATCTTTCGAAATGAAATTTTGGAAATGGTTACCGTGTTCATACTAGATTCCCAAAATCTCTACTAATTGATGTGATTCAGCTATATAAAAAAGTAGCTCATCCCTTCGCCATAGAATTAAGTATGATTATATTCTCGTCATTGATACAAAAATAATATCCAACGCCGTCCCCAAAATGTACTTTCCGTTTGAGAACGATGGACCTATACATGAAATGAGCCATTCCCGGTTTTCCGGAAATGGCCGTATCATTTCGCCTGAGGTTTTAATTTTTGTAATGCTTGTTCGGCTGCATGCTGTTCTGCCTCTTTTTTCGACCTTCCAGTTCCAGTGCCTAGCGTTTCACCATTTAATGAAACGGTTGCCACAAATTCTCGATTATGTGCCGGTCCTTTTTCTTCTAAAATTCTATACTCTAAAATCCCTTTTCCATCTCGTTGAATTAGTTCTTGTAGCTTACTCTTAAAATCCATCACATGAGAAAAAGCACCTTCATTAATTTTAGGAAATACGATCTTCTCCAAAAATTGAACAACAACTTGAAGACCTTGATCTAAATAGAGGGCACCAATAAATGCTTCAAATACATCAGCTAACAGTGCTGGACGCTGTCGCCCTCCTGTAAGCTCTTCTCCCTTACCGAGTAAGACTAACTGTCCAAACGACAGTTCATTGGCAAATGAAACGAGGGAAGGCTCACAAACAATCGCTGCACGAAGTTTTGTTAAATCTCCTTCACTCATTGTCGGATACATTTCGTATAAATATTGCGAGATTGTTAATTCAAGAACAGCATCTCCTAAAAATTCTAACCGCTCATTGTCTTCATAAGGTTTTTTACGATGCTCATTCACATAAGATGAATGTGTAAAAGCCTGATAAAGGAGCTTCTCGTTCGAAAACGTGATGCCAATTTTTTGTTGAAAATCTCGAAACTCTTGCACTTTCTTCATAAATAATCGTTTATTCTTTGGATTTGCTCGGTTTGGCATACTGAACCTCCATTACTATGTACCATCACACTTAGTATGAATAATTCCTTACAATTTAATCTATATAACAGGGAAAGCCCCGTTAAAAAACGGGACTTTAAAGTAAAAAACCGTATTACATTTGGCCTTTTATGTAGTTAACAGCGTCACCAACTGTTACGATTTTTTCAGCATCTTCATCAGAAATCTCCATGTCGAACTCGTCCTCAAGCTCCATAACAAGCTCAACTACATCTAGGGAATCAGCACCAAGATCATCTTTGAATGAAGACTCTAATTTTACTTCTGACTCGTCAACACCAAGGCGGTCAACGATGATCTTTGTTACGCGATCTAAAACTTCTGCCATTGTACTTCACCTCCCCTCAAGTATTATAGTGGATTTATACCGAAAAGACTAGAAAAATCTATAAAAAATTCATTTCTATTATCGGCTTAGTGAAAGGGGGATTACATCACCATTCCGCCATCAATATGAAGCGTTTGCCCTGTCATATATCCACTCTTTTCAGAGGCTAAAAAGGTTACTACATGAGCGATGTCTTCTGGCTCACCGAAACGTGCTAACGGAATCTGACGTAACATTTCTTCTTTCACATTTTCTTCCAACTTATCAGTCATGTCCGTTGTAATAAATCCTGGCGCAATGGCGTTCACTGTAATATTTCGACTAGCTAGCTCTTTTGCAGTAGTTTTTGTCAATCCGATAACTCCCGCTTTAGCAGCAACATAGTTCGCTTGTCCAGCATTTCCACTAACTCCGACAATAGAAGCGACGTTAATGATACGGCCTTGTCGTTGTTTCATCATTTGGCGAGTTACGGCTTTCGTGCAGTTAAACACGCCTTTTAGATTGATGTTAATTACATCATCCCATTCGGATTCCTTCATTCGCATAATGAGGTTATCTTTTGTAACCCCAGCATTATTCACTAGTATATCCAATTGATTAAAGCGATTTAACACTTCCTTAATCATGTTTGTTACTTCTTCTTGGTTAGAAACATCTGCCTTAATCGCAAATGACTCTTGACCTAGCTCTTTTATTTCATTTACGACTTCGTTTGCTTTTTCTACATTTCCAGCATAGTTAACGACAACATGTGCACCATTTCGTGCTAAATCAAGCGCAATCGCTCTCCCAATACCACGAGATGCACCAGTAACCAATGCCACTTTCCCTGCCAGCATCATAATTACTCCTCCTTTAACTTTTCAATTACATCTTGTAAAGATGTTAAATCATTTACATTGTATGTTTTCACTCGACGATTCACTTTCTTTACTAAACCTGATAGCACTTTACCAGGGCCAATTTCAATGAAAGTTGTTACTCCTTCATCCAGCATTCTTTGTACCGACTCTTCAAAGCGAACAGGAGAATAAAGTTGTTCAACTAGCTTTTGTTTAATCTCTTCTGCCTTTTGAATTGGTGCTGCAGTAACATTTGCTATGATCGGAGTATGAGCATCAGTAATTGATAATTGGTCTAATACTTGTCCAAGTTCTTCAGCAGCCGGTTTCATTAAATCAGAGTGAAACGGTCCACTTACCTCAAGAGGAATGACACGTTTTGCTCCTTTTTCTTTTGCTAACTCGGAAGCCTTTTCGACTCCTTGTTTGGTCCCCGAAATGACGATTTGTCCCGGGCAGTTTAAGTTTGCTAATTGAACAAGGTCACCGTTTGCCGACACTTCATTCGTTACGCTTTCAAGCTCTTCACTATTCATTCCTAGTACAGCTGCCATTGCACCTTGTCCGGCCGGAACAGCTTGTTCCATTAATTCACCGCGTTTTCTAACCGCAAATACTGCATCTTGAAACGATAATACACCCGCAGCAACAAGAGCTGTGTACTCCCCTAAGCTATGACCCGCAACGAAGTCCGGCTTTATTCCGTATTCTTTAAACTTTTCTAGCATTGAAATACTAGCAGTTAAAAGAGCTGGCTGAGCATTGTACGTAAGGGTTAACGTTTCTTGTGGCCCTTCGAACATTAACTTTGTCAACTCGATTTGTAGCTTACGATCAGCAAGGTCCATAATTTGTTTTGACTCAGGAACTTCTTCATAAAAGTCTTTTCCCATTCCAACTATTTGTGAGCCTTGACCCGGGAATAAAAAGGCAACTTTACTCATTTTCATTCTCCTTTCCACTTTCTTGAATGGCTTCGTGTATTGTTTGAGTTACATTATTTTGAACGATTTCTCTCGCTTGACGGATTGCATTAAAAATTGCGTGACCATCAGACGAACCATGGGCTTTTATGACAGGAGCTTTTAATCCAAATAAGCAAGCTCCTCCGTATTCAGAGTAATCCATTTGCTTTTTGATCTCTTTGAATTGTGGTTTCAAGACTCCAGCCGCTAATTTCGAAGTGAACGTGCTCGTTAAGGATTTTTTTAACATCGCAAACATAGAAAGAGCAGTTCCTTCGATTGCTTTTAAAGCGACATTCCCTGTAAAGCCATCTGTTACAACGACGTCACATACCCCGTCTAGCAAATCACGTGCTTCAACATTTCCGATAAAATTCAAGCCCGAATCTTTAAGCAAAGTGTATGCTTGCTTCGCTAATTCATTTCCTTTATTTTCTTCTGTACCAACATTTAGTAATCCAATGCGCGGTTTGTTGATTCCTCGAACATTTTTGGCATAGATGGAACCCATAATCGCATATTGAAGTAAATGTTGCGGCTTTGCATCAGCATTCGCGCCAACATCTAGCATAATAAACCCTTTTCCATCGATGGTTGGGAAAGTAGGGGCTAATGCTGGTCGTTCAATTCCTTTAATCCGCCCTACAATAAATAACCCTGCCGTCATTAATGCTCCTGTATTCCCTGCAGAAATACAAGCATCCGCTTCATTGTCTTTTACTCGATTCGCCATGATTACCATAGAAGCATTCTTTTTTCGACGAACGGCACGAACGGGTTCGTCTGTCGATTCAATTTTTTCATCTGTATGTATGACATGTAAACGACTATGTGATTGTGTTAAATATGGTGCAATGATTTCTTCATTTCCGATTAATTCAATCTCGATGTCAGCGAATTGTTCTAGTGCTTTATAAGCTCCTTCGACAATTGCTTTCGGCGCATGATCGCCACCCATCGCATCAATCGCAAGCTTCATTTCTTACTCCATCCTTTTTTCACTTTTTTTAGAACGATACATTTCAAATTCACCTGAGAACACTAATTCTTTCCCAACGAAACTATTTACTTCAACGTACGTTCGTCCGCTTTCTTCATCAATTTGCGTTACTTTTGCTTTCGCCACCACTCGTTCACTTTGTTTAACCGGTCGAGTAAATTGTATCGTTGATTTTCTCGTTAGCGCAAGTTCATCATCAATTAAGGCAACCGCTAGTGAGTTTGCTTGTGCAAAAAGATGATGTCCACGAGCTATTTGATTTCGACTAAAAACATGCTCTCTTTTTACTTCAAAGATCGAAATGGCCGATTGATCTAACTCAAGATCAATAATTTCACCAATTACTTCATCTATTGGTAACGACTTTACTTCGTCCGTTAAATTCTTCTCAGCCACATGTTTTATCCGCTCACGCAATTCAGGAATAGATAACTCTAAACGATCAAGTCGAATCGTTTGAATACTAACGGAAAATTTTTCTGCTAGCTCTTCATCCGTTACAAACGGGTTTGAAAGAATCGTGTCTTGTAATAATCGCTGTCGCTCTTTTTTATTTCTTCTCATCATTTACACCGTCCGCACTACTATTATGACTAGGTACTAATAGTAGTATATAGGTTCAAATTGTAGAATTCAAGACTAAATTTTTCATGTATTGCTATTCCAGCGTAATTCCACTACACTCTCCCTATAATTATTCTCGTCAGTCTTCCTGACAAACAACAGACTGCATGTAAAGGATGTTTGCGTAATCATTCGCTTTCACAACCATTTTTAATATACCTTTTAAGACATTTACTTTCCCATACATACTGCAGGAGTAAAGTCGATTCATTACTAAAGAGAATAATGTATTTGTACTAAAAGATCGTTTTCACTTATCACGAAAGGACGACGCTTTCCGGACTTTCACAGGACGTGTTGGCCTCTGAGTTGGCCACAGGACGTGGCCGCTTTTAGCAGAGATTCATCCATCTCCTCCTAACTCGCGAGGTCTTCTGCTTGTGCTGGTCCATCAAGAGTCGCCGCCTTTCGTAAATCATTTCATGTCGAATTAGACGAAAGCACATCAAGGACCTATTAAGAAAAGCGCAAAGCGCAAGCCCTTAGGCGAAGGGCGCTGCAGGACCTACGAGGAGGCTTCCGTCGCCACAGCAGGGCCGAAGCGACTCGAGCTGATGGCGCTTGGAGCTAGACACCAAAAAAAACCGTAAAGAGAATACTTTAACACTTTATTGAACTTAAACTTGCTGTAACAATAAAAAAAGGTGCCAGACTTATCCTTCTAGCACCTTTTTGTTATATAAATTCCGTCATAATTAAATTTTCCACTAATACAAATTAATCCAACTTATCACCGTTGATAATGCCACTAGAAATAATGACGTCTCTCAGCTTTTCATATTCTTCACTTTCCCAGAATACGGATGAATGCACAAGCTCATAAGCATCTTGTCGAGCCACTTCCAACGCACGATAATCATGGACCATATCTGCGATTTTAAATTCTGGTACGCCACTTTGCTTTTTCCCAAAAAAATCTCCTGGCCCACGTAATTCCAAGTCTTTTTCAGATAAAACAAACCCATCGTTTGTTTCCGTCATAATTTTCATCCGTTCTTGACCCGTTTCAGATTTCGGATCTGCAAGTAGAATACAATAAGACTGTTCTTGACCTCGCCCAACTCGCCCTCTTAATTGATGTAATTGAGAGAGCCCAAATCGCTCTGCGTCATAAATGACCATGACGGTTGCATTCGGTACATTCACTCCAACTTCAACGACCGTCGTTGAAACTAATACTTGAATTTCATTAACACTAAAAGCTCTCATCACTTCATCTTTTTCATCTGACGTGAGACGACCGTGCATTAAACCAATCTTAAAGCTGCCTTTAAAGTAGTGAGTTAGCATACTATGAACATCAATAGCATTTTGAACGTCTAATTTTTCGGATTCTTCAATGAGAGGGCAAATTACATAGGCTTGCCTTCCTTTTTGCACTTCTTTTTGAATGAATTGAAGGACACGTTCAATCATAGATGGTTTAGCCCAATAAGTCTCAATTTGTTTACGGCCTGCTGGCATTTCATCAATGATTGACACATCCATTTCCCCAAATGCTGTAATAGCAAGTGTCCTAGGAATCGGAGTAGCTGTCATAAACAATACATCAGGAGACTCCCCTTTATCTCGTAACACCCTACGTTGTTCAACTCCAAAACGATGTTGTTCGTCGGTAATTACTAGTCCTAAACGATGAAATTGCACATCATCTTGAATAAGAGCGTGCGTACCAACGACAATATCAATCTCTCCATTTTCAAGTCTCGTCAATAATTCTTTTCTTCTCTTTCCTTTGACCGAACTTGTTAAAAGTGCCACATTTACCGAAGTGTTTTCAAAAAGTTCACTTAAGGAGTCCGCATGCTGCTCTGCTAAAATTTCTGTAGGAACCATCAAAGCTGCTTGATACCCTGAGAGAAAGGATGCGTACATAGCAATGGCTGATACTACAGTTTTACCTGACCCTACATCTCCTTGTAATAGTCGATTCATACGGTATGGTGACTCCATGTCGTGTAAAATTTCTTGAACGACACGTTTTTGAGCTCCTGTAAGCGGGAAAGGAAGTGATTCAATAAATGTATTTAAACGCTCTTTGTCAGGAAGTAGAACGATACCTCGTGATTGTTCACGATTAAACTTGCGAAGCGCTTGCATCTTTAACTGAAATAAAAGAAATTCCTCATAGACAAATCTTCTTCTTGCCTGTTTTAATTGATTTCGATCCTTTGGATTATGTATAATTTTCAACGCTTCTTTTTTTGATAATAGTTTATATTTTTGTCTTAGAGTGGTCGGAAAGTCTTCTTCGATCCATTCTCCAAAATCATTAAGAGCATTTTTAATATATCGACGCATCGATTTAACTGTAATCTTCCCCCGCACCGAGTACACGGGCTCTACTTCATTTTGCTGTTCAATAGGCCCGAAGAAAATTTCCTGAAGGGAAATTGTTTGCCGGTTTTTGTCCCATTTCCCCGTAACTGTAACGGATTGTTGAATCGATAACTTCGACTTCAAATATTGCCGATTAAAGCCCACGACAGTAATTAAGTAATTGCCGACTAAAAGTCGAAAGGTCAGTCTTGATTTTTTTCGACCATAAAAGGCAAGAGAAGGCTCAGAATGAACCTTCCCTTCCACCGTTACTTTTTCATCGTGCTTCACATCAGCTAAATCGCGAATTTCATAATCTTCGTACCGGAATGGAAAGTAGTGAATTAAATCACGCACTGACTGAATTCCCATTTCAGCCAAAATGACGGAAGTTTCTTCACCAATACCTTTCACGCTTGTTACTGGTTGATCTAGCTTATTCCTTGTCATGATCAAGCGGAATTCCAAAGATCTTCGCTTCTAATTCGCGACCCGTTGGAGTTGCCGCCAACCCTCCTTGAGCAGTTTCTTTTAAAGCAACCGGCATAGTCTGTCCAATTTTAAACATCGCATCAATCACTTCATCACAAGGGATACGACTTGTAATTCCAGCAAGGGCCATGTCTGCAGCCACCATTGCATTCGCAGCTCCCATTGCATTTCGTTTTACACACGGAACTTCTACTAAGCCCGCAACTGGATCACAAACAAGGCCGAGCATATTCTTCAACGTAATGGCCATCGCTTCAGCTGACTGACTTGGTGTTCCTCCGGCCATTTCTACAATAGCAGCTGCGGCCATCCCACTCGCCGAGCCCACTTCTGCTTGACAACCTCCAGCTGCACCAGAGATTGAAGCATTGTTTGCGACAACAAATCCGAAAGCTCCTGCAGTGAACAAAAACTCAACCATTTGTTCTCGAGTTGGATTTAACACATTTTTAACCGCAAATAATGTACCAGGAACAACACCTGCGGAACCTGCTGTCGGCGTTGCACAAATGGTTCCCATCGCCGCATTGACTTCATTCGTAGCAACAGCTTTACTTACTGCATCTAACACCGTTCTTCCAGACAAAAACGTTCCTTTTTGGATGTAATTTTGGAGTAAAACCGCATCTCCACCCGTTAAACCCGAGTGTGATTTTACACCTTTTAGTCCTTTTTCAACGGCATCCTCCATCACTTTCAAGTTTTGGTCCATTAGTTGAATGATTTCTTCTCTCGTTTTCCCTGTTTGCTCCATTTCTTGCCGAATCATAACTTCGGAAATTTTTATCCCTTCACTTTCAGCAAGTTCAACTAACTCTGCTACATTACGAAACATCCTTTATCCTCCTCAAATACCCCTTTGCTATTCAACAATTTTTGTGACTTGAATGATATTTGGTAGTGTTTTAAGTTCTTCAATGACTTGGTCATCAATATTTTGATCTACTTCAATCGTCATTAACGCAAGTTGACCTTTTTCTTTTCTCGAAACTTCCATATGTCCGATGTTTAATTCATATTTGGCAAAAACATTGGAGACTGCCGCAATAGCACCGTACCGGTCATTATGAACAACAAGGACTGCTGGGTGATTTCCAGACAACTTTAACTCAAATCCATTCAGCTCAGTAATTTCTATTTTACCGCCACCAATTGAAATCCCAACTAGCTCCAATTGCCCACTGTCATCTCCTATAATTACACGAGCTGTGTTTGGATGATCTGTTACAGCATCTTCTTCAATGAATTCAATTTTAATGTTTTTCTCTTTTGCTATTGTTAAAGATGTTTTAATTCGTTCATCGAATGTATCGAAGTCTAATAGACCTCCAACAATGGCGACATCCGTACCATGACCTTTATACGTTTTCGCAAATGATCCGTAAAATGAAATTGTCGCCCACTTTGGCTCTCTACCAAACAAACTTCGAGCCACGCGACCAATTCTGGCAGCGCCTGCTGTATGAGAACTCGACGGTCCAATCATGATTGGACCAATAATATCAAATACACTCCTGTATTTCATGTTAGTATCCCCCACATTCATCAACATTTACCCATTCTAAGTTTATCAGAAAACGAGACAGCCTGCTACGGTAGAAAAATTCCCATCCTTTTTTATGAGTCTGTTTCGTATTCATTATGTTTTTTAAAACCAATTTAAAATGAAGTCTTAACATTATGCCCTAAGAACTTTGCTTTCTGCCTGAAGGAAGTCGAACCTCCCTCAATACAGTGAAACGACAACACAATGTCTGCAACTCATTATAGAAAATACTGTTTAATACTTCCATCGTTTTTTAACAATAAGAAACATACATGATTTCACTCCCACACCCCGGACATGAAAATTTATTCTCCCCGGAGTTTCCTTTCTACCATCTACCTATCATGATCGATCATTCAGCTCATAGGTAATTTTTATTTTCACAGAAAAAGCGCAAAGCGCAAGTCCTTAGCCGAAGCGCCCCGAGCTGATGGCGCTTGGAGCTGGACACCAAAAAAAAACTGTAAAGAGAATACTTTAACACTTTATTGAACTTTAACTTCCTGTAACAATCGAAAAAGGACACGCCAACTTAGCGAGTCCTTTTCACATCTTTATTCAACGGAAAAGATATATGAATATAATGGCTGTTTCCCTTTATGCACTTCTACTTCCACATCTTCGAACTTTTCTTCAATAAATGAAACTAATTGTTCTACTTCTTCATCAGAGGCATCTTCACCTTGTAAAATCGTTACAATCTCATCGTCTTCTGTAATCATCTCTTGAGCAAGCTTTTGAGCTGCAGCGAGTTGCACTTTATCTTTTGTAACAATCTTTTTATCTAAAATACCCATGAAATCACCTTTTTCAAGGTCAATTCCATCAATGTTTGTATCTCTTACCGCATACGTTACTTGTCCCGTTTTAACGTGAGCTAAAGATTCATTCATTGCCTGTTCGTTCTGTTCACTTTCCACATCAGGGTTGAAAGCGAGTAAAGCAGTCATACCTTGCGGAACTGACTTAGAAGGAATGACGACCACATTTTCATCTACGACTGAAGCTGCTTGGTTAGCCGCCAAAATAATATTAGAATTGTTCGGTAGAATAATCACATTTTCTGCGTTTACTTCTTTCACGGCATGAACGATATCTTCTGTGCTCGGATTCATCGTTTGGCCACCTTCTATTACATAGACTGCCCCCATCGACTTGAACAATTCAGCAATACCTTCTCCCATTGCTACAGCTACAATTCCGTATTTACTTTTACTTTTTTTCGCTTCTTCGCGTAGTGTTTGATTTGTCTTCTCATTTACGATTGCACTATGTTGCTCACGCATATTTTCAATTTTCATGTTAATAAGACTTCCATATCGTTGACCGTATGTTAGGACATCACCTGGCGCTTCGGCATGAATATGAACCTTCGCAAGTTCATCGTCAGCAATAACTAATAGGGAGTCACCAAATTGACTCAAGTCTTGACGGAATTTCTCCTCTACGAATGGCTCCTTCCCTTCTTCAAACTTCACCATAAATTCTGTACAATATCCGAATTCAATATCTTCTGTATTCATATGGGATTGTACACTTTTATGATGTTCAGCGCTTACTAATTCGTCCATTGAAGGGAGCTTAACTGGCGATCCAGGCACTTTTTCTCCCTTCAATTCAGCAAGAAAGCCTTCGTACACAAAAACTAAACCTTGGCCACCACTATCGACAACACCGACTTCTTTTAATACAGGTAGTAATTCAGGTGTGCGATCTAGGGACGCCTTTGCTTCTGCTAAAACAGCTTCCATAAATGAAACGAATTCCATCTCATGTTCAGAGACTTCTATCGCTTTTTTAGCAGCATCTTTTGCAACCGTTAAAATTGTTCCTTCAACAGGTTTCATAACGGCTTTATAAGCAGTATCAACACCGAATTGTAATGCCTCAGCAAATTGCTTCGTATCAATGGTACTCGTCCCTTCAACTGCCTTGGAAAAACCACGGAATAATTGAGATAAAATAACCCCGGAGTTTCCACGAGCACCCATAAGCAATCCTTTTGCAAATGCACCAGCAACTTGCCCAATTTCATCTGTCACGTTTTTTTGTACTTCTTTTGCTCCAGAAGTGATTGATAAGTTCATATTTGTTCCGGTATCTCCATCTGGAACAGGGAAAACGTTTAGTGCGTCAACAACCTCAGCGTTATTTGAAAGATGATTCGCTCCTTGGATAACCATTTCAGCAAAACGCTTCCCATCTAGTAATTGTAATGCCACAAATGCTTCCTCCTCTTATGATTATGGGTTCGTCACGCGAACACCTTGAATATAAATATTAATGGAATCAACTGAAATCCCTAGCATGCTGTTTAGGGTATATTTTACTTTCGTTTGTACATTATGGGCAATTTCAGAAATTTTTGTCCCATAACTCACAATAATGTACATATCAATATGCATTTCTTCTTCATCTTGACGAACAATGACACCTTTACTGAAGTTCTCACGACGAAGGATGTCGGAAAGACCGTCTTTAATTTGATTTTTGGAAGCCATTCCAACAATACCATAGCAATCCACTGCTGCTCCACCAGCAACTTGAGCAATCACATCATTTGAAATATCAATTTGACCGAAATTCGTTTTTAATTCAATGGACATGAGATTTCCTCCTTTTTAACAAACGTATGCCGTATACACATTTTACTATAAATGGGCAACGTTTAAAAGAAACCTAATGCCTCACAACTCCCCTAATATAATAGAGCATGAAATAAAATTCATGTCAAGTAAATTTTCTTGAAAGTAGTATGAAAATATATTGCAATTCAATATTCCTTATGGTAAATTATTAAGGTATCTTTTAATCTAACAATGATTATTGATGATGGATGTAGATATTGAGGAGGTTTTTGAATATGGCACGTAAATGCGTGATTACTGGTAAAAAAGCGAGCTTCGGTAACACACGCTCTCACGCGATGAACGCAAACAAGCGTAAATGGGGAGCGAACGTACAAAAAGTTCGTATTTTAGTTGACGGTAAACCGAAGCGCGTTTATGTTTCTGCTCGTGCTCTTAAGTCTGGTAAAGTAGAACGCGTGTAATGAAACATAAGCTTTGGGCCTATTGCCCGCCCATTAAAAAAAGCAGATGAAAAGAATTTTTTATCTTTTCATCTGCTTTTTTCATGTCTAAGCTTTCCAATCGTGAAGAGAAAAAGAAGAACGCTTTACCTTCTTCTATTAGTTTTTAGAGGAAGAAAGGAAAGTGTTTAAAAACACTTATTGCGAACAGTATCTTAATCCCCTTTTCTTCAAAAATAATATAAAAGTATGAAGACTTTTAATAGAAAGCACCAGTTTGGTGCTTTCTATTCCTTCTTAAAAGAGCCGAGCATCGCCCGAATTATGCCACCTAAAAATTTAGGGAGTTTAATTGTATAAAATCGCATATTTTCCCTCCTCAAACAAAAATAAGATGAAGCTGGATTCAGTGGTTTTTGACTTCCCACCCAATGTCCCTAAACGACACTAACACATTCCTGTCTTAAAATGTGTTTATCCCATTAAACATCAGAACTTCTTACCATCATTAATATGCCAGCATCAAATGAAAAAGTACCAACAGAATGAATGAGTTCGTTACTTATACATAGTGTCGACCCTCTTTCAATATGCCTATTCATTAATGGATATTTAAATCCTTTTAATGTGAGATTTTGAATTTCTTCTGTAAAAGGGAGGAAGGAGATGTACTTGTATGAAAGCGAATTTTCAATCTTATATTCACCTGGAGAATAGAGAGTAACTTCATTTTGTTTATCAATGAGTTTCGCAAAAACCCCCTTCTCCAAAGCTTTAAAAAGGAGCTGGATATTCCCAAATAAATGGTCAAGACGACCTCCAGTCCCACCAAATAATACGATTTCTTCTACTTCATTCATCTGTAAAGCAAATTCCAATCCAATTTCTGAATCCGTTTGATCTTTTTCAGCTGGAAAGAAGTCTATATGATTGATTTTCGTTTGCAATTGCAGTCGCTCTGTTTCAGTAATCGAATCAAAATCTCCGAATGCGTAGGTAGGTATAATACCTGAATTTATAAGATGAATAACACCTCTGTCCACTCCAATCCAAACATTCTTTTCTCCACAGTATATAGAAAGATCAGGAAGGTTTTCGCTCGGCCCACCTGCCACAATATGTACTCTCAACGCCATATCCTCCTTTGTTAACATAATTCTATTATGGTAATTTCTAAATGGTATCGGATACAAAAGGGCTAAAAGAAAAGAATCGCACATGCGATTCTTTTTACTTGCCTCTTATAGCTCGAATTGCACTTGCACGATCAGCTTGATTATAAATAGCAGACCCTGCAACAAGTACATTTGCACCTGCTTCGATGCATTGCTTAGCCGTCTCTACATTAACTCCACCATCTACTTCAATTTCAACTTGTAAATTTCGTTCTGTTACAAGCTTATGAACCTCTCTAATCTTTGGAAGGACACTTGGGATGAATGCTTGTCCACCAAATCCTGGATTAACCGTCATTAATAGGACCAGATCGACATCTTCAATAACATGTTCTATCATAGACACAGGAGTATGAGGATTTAAAACAACACCAGCTTTAACTCCTTCTGCCTTAATATGTTGAATTGTTCGGTGTAAATGCCTACATGCTTCCACATGAACAGAAATGATGTCAGCCCCTGCACGGCTGAACTGCGAGATATAGCGATCAGGATTTTCTATCATTAAATGCACATCTAACGGAAGTTTTGTCACGGGTCGAATCGCTTCTACAATTAGCGGTCCAATCGTAATATTTGGTACAAAATGACCATCCATCACATCTACATGAATATAATCGGCGCCGCCTCGCTCGACATCTTTTATCTCTTCACCTAGACGTGAAAAATCAGCGGATAATATTGAAGGTGCAATTTTAATCATCTATTAATACCTCGGCTTTCTTTCTTTTATTTCATCTAAGAAATGTAAATAATGTTCGTAACGATAAGCTGGTATTTCTCCAGAATCAACTGCCTCTTTCACAGCACATTTTGGCTCTTTTACATGTGTGCAGCCTCTAAATTTACATTGTGGGCTTCTTTTACGCATTTCGATAAAACAATAAGACAAATCATCCGCTTCAATATCGATAAATTCAAGTGAACTAAATCCTGGGGTATCAGCAACAAGTCCACCTGCCACATCGAGAAGTTCTACATGTCTAGTAGTATGTTTCCCTCGTCCAAGATGGGTGGAAATATCGTTTGTTTTTAATTGCAGTTCAGGCTTTAACACATTTAATAGTGAAGACTTTCCTACTCCAGATTGACCAGCTATCACCGTAACCCGATCTTCAAATTGAGGAAGAAGGGCTTCAATTGTCGATTGGTCTTTTGTAGAAATTAAGTACACATCATAACCAATAGAACGATAATCGCTCACAAATTGTTCGATTTGGGTTTTTGTTTGATCATCTTCAATCAAATCCATTTTGCTGATGCAAATAATCGGTTTAATTTGATTTGCTTCAACTAGCACTAAAAATCGATCTAGTAAAGATGGACTGAATTCAGGCTGAACGGCCGAAAATACAAGCAGTGCTACATCCACATTGGAGATTGGTGGACGTACTAATTCATTTTGTCGTTCAAAAATCTCAAGAATATAGCCTTCCCGCTCATTATCAGCTTGATATTTCACTTCATCACCTACTAAAGGAGTGATTTTTTGCTTTCGAAACACTCCTCGACCACGACATTGGATGAGCTGCTCTCCATCCTGAACATAGTAAAAACCACTGAGTGCTTTGACAATTTTCCCCTCTGGCATAACGTACCTCCTTTCCCTTTCATTAATCTTCAGGGTAAGCGACGGTTTCAGTATGGACGACTTTATTATCGACTAGTACTTGAAAATACGCACTTTCACCGGCTGAAATCGTTAATTCAATCGTTCTCGTCGTCGGTTCCTTTATCTTAAATTTTTGATATGGTTTATCTAGTGAATGCTTTGCATCACTGACATAAATGCCCACATCAACAGGTTTTTGCTCATTTTCTTCTGTTGTTTCATATGGAATTTCAACTTCGACCGATACTTTTTTATCAGGCTTCTTTTCAGGTCCGAGAGAGAACGTTACATCGACTGTATCACCTTTAAGTAACTCAGTTCCAGGTTTAGGTGATTGTGAAATTACTTCACCTTCAGGTACATCTTCAGAATGATCTTCTTTTACGTTTAACTTAAATTGTTGTTCATTCATATAATCAACAACTGCCTGTCTCGTATATCCCGATAAATCAATAAGTGGTTCCTTCTTAGGTCCTTTACTCACAACAAATTCAATCGTTGTTTCTCCAGGAATTACTTCTTCCCCTTGTTTTGGATCTTGTGAAAGGATGATTCCTTGATCTTCATCGCTATATTCTTCCGTTACGGATATCGACGTAAAACCTTTTCGCTCTAGTAAGTCTGAAATTCTGTCAATATCTTCTCCAATATAAGAATCGAATTCAACCTTTTCCTTCCCACTACTTTGATAGATGGTAATTTTGGCTCCCTCTTTCACAACTTTTCCTGCACTAGGCGACGTTTTTATTACGTATCCCTCTTCTATTTCCTCGCTCGACTGAATAATGGGCTCATCCACTTCAAACCCTTCAGAGACTAGCTTCGTAACAGCCTCTTCATACTTCATATTTGTGACATCAGGAACTTCAATATCTTTTGGTAATAACAATGAAGGAAGGAGGGTAAACGCCATAACAGCTGCTACTGCAAGCAATATAAATGTAATGATCAGTCCGGTCCAGAACTTTTTGCGCTTTTTCTTCTTTCCTTCTGCATTTTTTACCGCTGTCTTTTTAACATGAGCCGTATTCGGTTGATGAACGACCGTATCTTCTCCAGATTCACTTATCATGTGATCTTGAATGATTGGAATGGCTTTCGTCATTTCCTCTTCATCGTCAGGAATCATAAATCGCGCTTCATTCCTTCTACTTGAATGAAAAGCTGTTTTGATATCCTCTTCCATCTCTTCAACGGAATTATAACGATGTAGTGGATCTTTCGCCATTGCTTTTAAGATGATATTCTCAACACTCTGTGGAATCGCTGGATTCCACCGCTTTGGAGAAGGAGCTTCTGACTGAAGGTGCTTTAACGCAATGGAGACCGCTGATTCACCGTCAAAAGGCAAACGTCCTGCTATCAATTCATATAACACGATTCCGAGAGAATAAATATCCGATTTCTTCGTTGCTAACCCACCGCGAGCTTGTTCCGGTGATAAATAATGGACAGAGCCTAAAACGGAATTCGTATGGGTTATCGTTGTAGAAGTCAATGCCATGGCGATTCCAAAGTCCGTTACTTTAACATTTCCGTGATGGTCAATCAAAATATTATGTGGTTTTATATCTCTGTGCACAATTTGATTTTCGTGTGCATGAGCAATAGCAGAGACAATTTGCTCCATTATGTTTAACGCTTCTCTAGGATGCAAAGGTGCATTTTTTTGTATGTATTGCTTTAACGTTTGTCCATCTACATACTCCATCACGATATAGTATATATCTTCTTCTTCCCCAACATCATAGATGCTGACAATATTCGGATGCGCTAAGCTTGTAGCGGATTGTGCTTCTCTTCTAAAACGTTTAATAAATTCTTCATCATTTACAAAATCAAACCGAAGAATTTTAATCGCTACGTCACGCTCTAATATCATATCTCGCGCTAAATAAACATTGGCCATCCCGCCTCCGCCAATGACTTCCATAATTTTATAACGGCCACTAATTCTCTTACCGATTAACAAGCGTCATCACCCTTTTCTTCGGGATGCTCATACAAAATGACCGTTATATTATCTTCTCCACCATTTTCATTTGCACGTTGAATTAACTTTGTTGCCTTCTCTTCGTTTGTGAATGAAGAAGTTAAAATCTCAAGTAATTCATCTTCTGAAATTTTATTGGAAAGACCGTCAGAACATAATAGCAAGTGATCACCTGGATCTATCCCAATTGTTTTTGTATCCATTTGGACTGCCTCTTCTGTTCCAAGAGCTCGGAGTAAAATATTTTTACGAGGATGCTGTTTAGCATCTTCTTTCGATATTTGACCAGACTTTAATAGCTCATTTACAAGAGAATGATCTTCTGTAATTTGCTTAAAACCACTGCTATTTCGTAAATAACAGCGGCTATCTCCTATATTGCTAATCGTTGCAAACGAATCGTGACAAATAAACGTCACGATGGTGGTTCCCATACCCTGACAGTCTTCATTTGTTTTCGCATACTCAAATAAATCCCGGTTTACTTTTTCTACATGAGTTGAAAGCCATTCTTCAGCTTCTCTCGGTGAACGAATGAGAGGAGATTGCTCCCAGTATTCCTTCAGTTTTTCAACTGCCATCTCGCTAGCAACATCTCCTGCTCGATGTCCTCCCATTCCGTCCGCCACGATCGCTAAGATTTGGCCGTATTCATTTGTGAAAATTCCACCACAATCCTCATTATGGGGACGAACTCTCCCTTTGTCCGTTAAGAAAATCGCCTTCATTTCGTTCACCTCGTCTCCTCTTTTCGCTCCTTTGCACGCAATTGTCCACACGCCGCATCAATATCATGCCCATGCTCACGACGAATGGTTACATTGATTCCTGCCTTTTTCAAAGTTTTTTCAAAGCGGAAAATTTGTTCTCTTGGTGTGCGAACATAGTCACGTTCAGGGACGTAGTTTACAGGAATTAAATTGACATGACATTTTAAGTCTTTAATGAGCTCTGCTAATTCCTGGGCATGTTCCACTTGATCGTTAACGCCCCCGAAAAGTCCATATTCAAACGTTATACGTCGACCGGTCTTTTCTACATAATAACGTACGGCTTCCATAAGATCTGGTAACTTAAATGCTTTATTAATTGGCATTAATTGTGATCGCAGTTCGGTATTTGGCGCATGAAGGGAAATAGCAAAATTAATTTGCATATTTTCATCTGCAAACTGATAAATTTTTGGAATTATTCCACTAGTAGATACCGTAATGTGACGTGCTCCAATATTTAATCCATCATCATCGTTAATAATGCGTAAAAAGCTCATCATTTCGTCGTAATTGTCAAATGGCTCACCAATTCCCATAATAACGACATGACTAACTCTTTCGCCTAATTCATCCAACGCTTTTTGAACTTTCACTACTTGAGCGACAATTTCACCCGCTTCTAAATTCCGCTTTAATCCCCCTAATGTTGAAGCACAAAAAGTGCAACCAATGCGGCATCCAACTTGTGTAGTTACACAAACAGAATTTCCATAGTCATGACGCATTAAAACCGTTTCGATAGAATACCCGTCTGCAAGTTCAAACAAGAATTTCATCGTTCCATCAGAGGAAGTTTGCTGAACAAGCGTATTTAAAGTCGTCATGGTAAACGTCTCTGCTAACTTCTCCCGTAGCCCTTTTGATACATTCGTCATTTCTTCAAAGGAATTGACCCGCTTTTTGTACAGCCAATCATAAATTTGTTTTGCGCGAAAGGCTTTTTCACCGTTTTCACTTAGCCATTCTTTAAGTTCAGGTAGTCGCAATGAATAAATAGACTTCTTGTCGCCACCTTGTACAATTTTCTTTTTTCTTGGTGTTGTTTTTTCCAAGATGTTTACACCCTCTTTCTTAATGCTGCGATATAAAAACCATCGGACCCAACATAATGTGGTAAAATTTGCAATTCTCCATCCTTCACGTATGGATGAAGTGATTCTGGCATTCTTTCCGATAACGATGTATCTTTTGAGAATTGACTATGCTCACGTAAAAATGCTTCCAGCACGGTTTTATTTTCTTCTTGATCGATTGTACAAGTACTATAAACTATAAGGCCTCCAGGTTTTACTAGCGGTGCTACAGCGCGTAAAATTTCAAGTTGAATATTTGCTAAAGCTTGGACATCTTTTTCTGTTTTCGTGTATTTAATTTCCGGCTTTCTCCGAATAACACCGAATCCTGTACATGGAGCATCGACTAAGATTTTATCAAAAGTTTCTCCTTCAAAGTAATCTGCCACTTTACGAGCATCCATTACACGTGTTTCCACATTTGATAAGCCAAGCCGATTCACTTGGCCTTCAATTAATTTTACTTTATGTTCATGTAAATCTAAAGAAATTACTTTTCCAGTATTGGATAGCATTTCAGCAATATGGGTTGTTTTTCCTCCTGGAGCAGCACAGCTATCTAATATGTGATCATCTTCTTTTACATCTAGCGCTTTCGCCACAAGCATTGAACTTTCATCTTGAATCGTTAATAGCCCTTTCGAAAAGGCATCTGTTAAAGCTGCATTCCCTTTAATCACTTCAATAGCTTCTGGCACGAGCTTTCCTTTTTCCACCTTTAGCCCTTCACCTTTTAAACGAGCAATAACCTCATCGATCGAACCTTTCATTCGGTTAATACGAGCCGTCTGCTTAGCTGGTTTAAGTTGTTCTAACAGAATTGCTTCCGCTTCTTCCAATCCATATTGCTCCACTAAGCGTTTGACAAGCCAACTTGGTGTACTCGTCTTAATTCCAATTCGTTCGATTGGATTGCTAATCTCATCGATTGATGGAACACCATTTCGCTGCACATTTCGTAGAACCCCGTTTACAAACGAAGCTATTCCTTTATGTCCTCTTGCTTTTGCAATTTCGACCGATTCATGTAATACAGCTCGATCTGGGATACGGTCAAGGAACACCATTTGATAAATGGAAAGACGTAGCAAATTGTGGACCCAATCCTCTAGTTTTTTATTTCCTTTAATGAAATGTTGAATGTAATAATCGAGCGTTAATTTTCTTTGTAACGTACCATAAATTAACTCGGTTAACAGTGGTATATCTTTCTTCGGCAATTGATTCTTCTCAATGAGAGAAGTTAACAATAAATTACTGTAAGCTTGTTTTTTTTCAACAGCTAACAAACCATCTAAAGCTGCTGTACGTACGTTTTTTAGTTTCTTCATTCGAATTTCATCCCAACTTCAATTGATGCCCCACGAACGAACTGTTCAGCTTTCATTCGCTTCTTTCCTGCTGGTTGTAACTCTGTAATTTTTATTGCTGTCTCGTTGCCCGTCGAAACGATAAACCCGTCATTTTCAATCTTCACAATCGTTCCAGGTGCTTCACTATTTTGTGTTGACACCTTCTCTCCCCACCAAACTTTCATAACTTTATCTTCTAAAGTCGTATATGCTACAGGCCATGGGTGGAGCCCTCGAATATGATTGTAAATTTCTTCACCCGTCTTATTCCAATCAATTTTTTCTTGCTCCCGTTTAATATTGTAAGCAAAGGTCGCTTTTTCTTCCTCTTGACGAATTGGCTGAATCGTTTCATTTAAAATATTCGGCACCGTTTCTGAAAGCAATTTGGCCCCAGCGGCACTCAACTTGTCATGGAGA
Organism: Bacillus kexueae; assembly: GCF_022809095.1. Taxonomy (GTDB): domain Bacteria; phylum Bacillota; class Bacilli; order Bacillales; family Aeribacillaceae; genus Bacillus_BZ; species Bacillus_BZ kexueae. Next base: position 162,423 of record NZ_JALAZE010000003.1, on the reverse strand, counting down.
GTACCGACATGATCAGATTCCTCTATGCCGACTTCAACTTGCGAGATAATGTCCCCAGCATCCAGCTTCTCCACCATATACATAATGGTAATCCCCGTTTTTTCCTTCCCTTGTAAAATAGCATAATGAATCGGGGCTCCCCCACGTAATTCAGGAAGTAAAGATGCATGAACATTAATGCAACCTAACGGAGGCGCTTCTAATAATTCTTTCGGCAGAATTTGACCAAAAGCTGCAGTTACAATTAAATCCGGCTCAAATTCAAGAACCTTTTTCCACTCCGCTTCTTCACGAATTTTCTCCGGTTGTAAAACTGGAATTCCATGGTTTACTGCTGCTACTTTTACAGGTGGTGGTGTCAACACTTTTTTACGCCCTACAGGCCTATCTGGTTGAGTGACCACCGCTACAACGTCATATTTGTCTTCAATTAATTGTTCTAAAACAGGAACTGCAAAATCCGGTGTCCCCATAAATACGATCTTTGCCATTACTAATCACCCTTCTACTAAATCCTCTTCCTTCAAATATTTTGTTACTTTGGAAGTAAATAACACGCCATGTAAATGATCAATCTCATGTTGAATGGCACGTGCTAAAAACCCTTTAGCTTCTAATACAAATATTTTTCCACGTCTATTTTGTGCTCGAACCTTCACATAATGGGCACGCTTCACTTCCCCAAAAAGGCCTGGGAAACTGAGGCATCCTTCAGGTCCCACTTGCTCTCCCCGTTCTTCAATAATGACGGGATTTATGAGCTCAATTTTACCATTTGAATCCCCGACATCGACGATTGCAATTTGTTTTGCTATACCAATTTGTGGAGCTGCTAACCCAACACCATCGGCATGTAACATCGTCTCGTACATATCATTTAATAATTTCGTTAATTTTTTATCAAAATCCGTCACTTTCTCACAAGGTGTTTCAAGTATGTCTGCAGGATAAGTGACGATTTCACGAATAGCCAATGAATTGACCTCCTTTATTGAACTATACATTTTTTGAACGTTTAAAATAAGAATGCTTACATTAACATCATTGGATTGACATCGATTGAAATCGTTAAGGACGTTTGTGAAATTTCCTTCTGATAATGGTGTAAAACTGTCCGTAACGAATCAAATAAGGCCGATTCCCGCTTGTATTTTATCATGCAATGATATCGATATCTATCATTGATACGTGGAATCGGTGATGCAACCGGACCTAATATTTGCGCTTCATTAGACAATTTACTTTTCATAAACGAAGCAATCTTTTCTGAAACATCTACTACTTTTAAAATTTCTTCGTCAGAAACAGTAATTAATACAAGATAATAGAAAGGCGGATAAGCATGAAGCTTCCTCATGATCATTTCCTTTTGATAAAATTTATCAAAATCCTGTTCCATCGCTAGTTGAATGCTATAATGCTCAGGAGCATATGTTTGAATGACTACTTCTCCTGGTTTTTCGTGCCGACCAGCTCTTCCACTCACTTGCGTTAACAATTGAAATGTTTTTTCCGACGCACGAAAATCCGGTATTCGTAAGCTCGTATCTGCCGCCAAAACACCCACAAGTGTCACATCAGGAAAATCAAGTCCTTTTGCTATCATCTGAGTCCCCAGCAAAATATCAGCTTCTTTATTACCAAACTTTTTCAGTAAGGCTTCATGCGCTCCTTTTCGATTCGTCGTATCGACATCCATTCTTATCACACGCGCTTCCGGTAACACTTTAGTGAGCTCTTCTTCTACTCGCTGTGTTCCCGTTCCGAAAAAACGGATATAATCACTATCACATTCCGGACAATGTCTTGGCATATTCGTTTCATAACCACAATAGTGACATTTCATTTTTTGTTCGGATCGATGATACGTTAACGATATATCACAATGTGGGCATTGCATGACATACCCACAGTCTCGACACATAACAAATGATGAATAACCTCGCTTATTCAAAAAAAGAACTGATTGCTCTCCTTTTTCTAATCGCTCCGTTAACTTCTCCAAAAGATGGGTCGAAAACATGGAACGATTCCCATTTCGTAATTCTTCTCGCATATCACAAATTTCAACAGAAGGTAACGGTCGATTATTTACTCGCTCTCTTAAAGGTAATAAGGTATAAACCCCTTTTTGAGCTCGAGCAAACGACTCTAACGTCGGCGTTGCACTTCCTAATACGACTGGACAGCCATGTTCTTTCGCTCGAAAGATTGCTACATCCTTTGCATGATAACGAGGGTTTTCTTCTTGTTTATAGCTGGACTCGTGCTCTTCATCGATGATAATAATACCAATATTTTGAAATGGGGCAAAAATTGCCGAGCGAGCCCCTACAACGAGCTGAACTTCTTTACGGTATATTTTTCTCCATTCGTCATACTTCTCTCCGGTGCTTAATCCACTATGTAAAACCGCTACTTTGGAACCGAAGCGACTTTTAAAGCGATGGACCATTTGGGGGGTTAACGAAATTTCGGGAACTAGGACGATTGCTTCCTTCCCATTTTTTAAAACTTGCTCAATGGATTGTAAATAGACTTCTGTTTTCCCGCTTCCCGTAACCCCATACATTAAGAAGACTTGATGTTCGTTCTTTTCAATGGAGGAAAGAATCGGCGTAATTGCTTTTTCTTGCTCAGCCGTTAAAGGTAGCGCTTGCGTCTTTTGAAAAGAACGGTTTTCATAAGGATCGCGGTATACTTCTATCTCTTCTTCTGTTAACAGTCCTTTTTTTACTAAAGCTTGAACCGTAGATGGAGTTCCCTCTATTTTTGCCAATAAATCTTTTAGCAAAACCGGTTCATACCGTTCATAAAAGAACGATAAAATTTGTTTTTGCTTTTTCGCACGATTGGTTAATGTTTCTATGTACGATTTAATATCCTCTTTTGATACGGAAGGTTTAATTTGTTTAACCGTTCGTTTCTTCGTTTTTTGATTCACTACATAAAGAACTTCTAATGTACCTTTTACTATTTCTTTTTGAATCTTTGAAAATAGGGAGCTCCCGCTTACGTCCTCCCACGGGAGCGCTCTTCGCTGTTCAAAAATGCGAAGAATTTCAGATGGAACTTCCTTGTCTTTCCCTTCACTCACAATGATTTCTTTTTTATACTTCGCTTTTAGTGCAGCTGGTAGCATCGCTTGAAAAGCAGTGATTTTATAGCAGAGTGTAGTCTCTGTTAACCATTCGCCAACCTTCAACAATTCATCATTTAATATCGGTGCAGGATCTAACAACTGATCAATCGATTTAATTTTTTTCGCTTCCGTCTCCTCATGTATGCTTACAACAAATCCCTGTACTTTCCGTGGCCCGAAAGGAACTACGACACGCATCCCAGGTTTTACAAGCCCCTTCCATTGAAGTGGAATAAGATAATCAAACCCACGATCAGTTTGCATCGTCGGCACATCCACAATTACTCGTGCGAATGACATTATTGTTCGTCCCCTTGAAGCAGCAACTCAATTTCATTTAGGATAGCTCTTGCCGTTTCATTTTTCGACATGAGCGGGTAAACCTTCTCTTTTCCTTCACGTGAAATAATCGTTACTTTATTCGTATCTCCTTGGAAACCAGCACCTTTTTCCGTTACATCATTGGCAACAATCATGTCTAAATTTTTTCTTTCTAGTTTAGACTTCGCATATTCGGTAACGTTGTTCGTTTCTGCTGCGAACCCAACGAGTATTTGATGGTTTTTCCGTTTACCTAACTCATGTAAAATATCGGTTGTTCGCTCAAATTCAATGGTCAATGGTCCCTCTTGCTTTTTCATTTTTTCATTGTGGACTATTTTTGGACGATAATCTGCCACAGCTGCTGATTTGATCACAATATTTGCCTTGTCATAATAATTTAAAGCAGCTTCATACATTTCTTCGGCACTTTCGATTGAAATCACCTGCACCCCTTTCGGAGGGATTAATGAAGTGGGGCCGGTAATCAACGTGACGTAAGCCCCCATTTTTTTCGCTTCCTCTGCTATCGCATATCCCATCTTCCCTGATGAACGATTGGTAAAGAAACGAATAGGGTCAACTTTTTCCCGCGTAGGTCCAGCTGTAATGAGGACATGCAATCCACTTAATCGCGTCTTCCTTTCTTGGCGATTAAAGAATGTCTCAACTAACGTGACAATTTTTTCTGGTTCCTCTAATCGACCTTTCCCAACATATCCACACGCAAGAAATCCTTCTGATGGCTCAATGAATTGATAACCATCACTTGCTAACCTTTCAATGTTTCGCTTCACAGCTGGATGGTCATACATATGAACATTCATCGCAGGCGCAATCCAAACTGGTGCTGTCGTGGCTAACAGACTCGTCGTAATCATATCGTCAGCAATTCCATTAGCCATCTTTCCGATGACATTTGCTGTAGCAGGTGCAACAATTACAAGGTCGGCCCAATCAGCCAAATCGATATGTGCAATAACCGCTGGGTTTTTCTCATCAAAAGTATCGATAAATACGTCGTGACGAGATAATGCTTGAAACGTTAATGGGGTGACAAATTTTTGGGCTGATTGTGACATGATGACTTTTACATTCGCACCAGCCTGCGTTAGTTTACTTGTCAAATGAACCGCTTTAAAAACGGCAATTCCTCCCGTCACACAAAGAAGTATATTTTTCCCTTTCACCTTCAATCCCCCATTTCTAAATACGAATTCTCTCTTCCGTTATTATACAATGACCGCTCACAAAACGCCTCTTATCGATTTGATACTCAGCATTTCTTCTAACTTAAAACTTCTTAAGAGAAAGCGATTGTAAGTTAGAAAAAAATAACAACCTATAGAAGGTTGTTATCTTAACTTAAGGCTTTTTTCTATACATTGTTGCTTTTACGATAATTTTCAAATTGAATTAACATTACGGTTTAGACACTTTTCCTGTGGGGAGAGCTGTCCTCTTCATCCCGGAGGTGTCAGGTGCCCTCCCGCTCCTTTGAAGTGTATAAATGACCTTAAACAATGTATTTTATTCGTACTAATCAATCTTTTGAGAAAAGAGCCTATCATAAAGATTTTTTGAGAAATTAAGCATTCTCGTATTTGTAGCTTACAAGAATTTGCCTACATTCTTAATTTGACTCGGACTTTTCGTAATGAAGAAGGCCCGCTTCAATTTCTTCTAACGCCTTCCCTACAAATTTTGTAGACGTAGTTTTTTCTAATTGTTGATCATCAAATTGTTGAATTTGACGTGCACGTTTCGCTGCAACGGAAACGAGCGTATATTTTGAATCAATTTTATTCATTAATGAATCAATAGAAGGAAAAAGCATTCTTACTCAGCCTCCAACAGTTTTTTATATTGTTTTTCAACACGTTCTCGTCTGCAATGCTCTGCTGTGACAATCGCCTTAATTCGTTCACAAGCTAAATCAACTTGATCATTGACGACAACGTAGTCATATGCATGCATCATTTCGATTTCTTCTTTTGCCACATTCATACGGTTTTGAATTAGTCCCTCAGATTCTGTACCACGTGTTACAATTCGATTTTTTAATTCGTCTAGGCTAGGTGGTACGAGGAAAATAAATAACCCTTCCGGAAACGACTTTTTCACTTGAAGCGCGCCTTGCACTTCGATTTCTAAAAATACGTCCTTTCCTTCATTTAACGTTTTCTCTACATACTCAATTGGCGTTCCATAATAGTTACCTACATATTCTGCCCATTCAAGCAATTTCTCTTCCTTGATTAATTGCTCGAATTCTTCTTTTGATTTAAAAAAGTAATCTACGCCATCAACTTCGCCTTCTCTCGGCTTTCTTGTTGTCATCGAAATCGAATATTCAAAATGAACGTCATCTTGTTCAAACAACGCTTTACGAACAGTTCCCTTCCCTACACCGGAAGGACCTGATAATACGATTAATAATCCTCTTTCTCGCTTTAACATTCGAATTTGTCCCTACCCTTCATCTGATAGCTCATCTTTGCTTGTCAATCGTTGCGCAACGGTCTCTGGTTGTACAGCAGATAGAATTATATGGTCACTATCCATGATGACGACCGCTCGCGTGCGGCGTCCATATGTCGCATCAATTAACATTCCCCGATCTCTTGCCTCTTGAATGATTCGTTTAATAGGGGCTGATTCCGGACTGACAATTGATATAATCCGATTAGCTGATACGATATTCCCAAAACCGATATTAATTAGTTTAATCCCCATCTGTTCGCTCCCCCCACCGACAAAAAATTACTCAATATTTTGAACTTGTTCTTTCATTTTTTCAATGAGACTCTTTAGATCAACAACTGCCTTCGCGATCATTTGGTCATTGCCTTTTGCACCAATCGTATTGGCTTCACGATTCATTTCTTGTACGATAAAGTCCAATTTACGCCCAATCGGCTCACTTTTTTCCAGCGTTTCTGCAAATTGTTGAATATGGCTTTTTAACCGCGTCACCTCTTCAGAAATATCCGCTTTATCAGCAAATACGGCCGCTTCTGTTAGTATTCTATTTTCATCAATATTCCCCGATAAAAATTCGGATATACGTTTACGAATTCGTTCTTCATATGCTGTAACGACATGGGGAGCTTGTGTTTCAATACGAGAAGTAACAGTCTTCATTTCTTCAAGTCGATCGTGTAAATCAATCGTTAGCTGTTCACCTTCACGTTTTCTCATCTCAACAAGATGGGCAGTCGCTTCTTCAACCGATTCTAAAACGAGCTCTACAAGTACATCATTTTCACTATTTTCTTCTTGAATGTCAAATACATTTTGTTGTCCAATTATATGTTGAACTTGAATATCATCATTGAGTTCATATTTTTCTTTCATCGTCGTTAAGGCTTCTATGTATTGATCGACAAGTGGCCAATCCACATGTAACGAACGTTGAACAATCGATTCGCCCGTAATCGTTATGTATACTTCCACTCGCCCACGACTCACTTTTCGTTGAATAACTTTTTTAATTTTATCTTCACAATAGAATAAATGGCGTGGCATTCGAATGCTCACTTCTGAAAAACGGTGATTCACCGACCTCATTTCAACGGTTACATGAAAATCACCTTTTTCTTTAACTGATCGCCCAAATCCAGTCATACTATGTACCATTTCATCACTTCCGTTTCTATATTTGAGCGTAAACGGGTTGTGTTGCTTTCATTTAGGAACATCATCATTTTAGGCAACTTTCATGAATGACGAATTGGTACCGTCATATCGTAAACGTAGTAGCCTAAAGAATTCCCATTCCTGATGAAAACAACGTATGTATACGGCTCTCATCCACAATTCGTCATGCATTCCGAACATTGTAGCAATGAGGATGAAACGAGATGATGAGCCAAGCAAAAAAGAAAGGTCATAGAATCTCTCATCTATCACCTTCTTGCATTATAACATATTTTACTTATCTTTTCTTGTTAAAAGTGACCCAGCCAGTAAAAAAGTTGGCACACTTGATAACGCGGCAATTAATAACCAGTCATGTTTTTGAATTGGTACAGTGTGAAAAATTGGTTGAAGCGGCGGATAATAAATGACAACGAGCATGAGTAATAAAGATGAAATAACCGCTGCGATTAAATACGGATTACTAAACGGATTTCGTTCAAATATTGATTTTTCACTTCTACAATCAAAAACTAAAATCAATTGTGCAAGTACAAGTGTACTGAAAGCAGCAGTTTGTGCATAAGCTAAATTTTCTGGATCCCGAGCATATACTATCATAAAGGTTAATAAAGTCATCGTACCAATTAGAAAACCACGAGATAATATTTTCCACCCGAGCCCTCTTGCAAAAATTCCTTCTTTTGGATGACGCGGCCCACGTTTCATGACATTTCCTTCCGCTGGATCCAACCCTAAAGCCATGGCAGGCAATCCATCTGTGACGAGATTTACCCATAAAATTTGAACTGGTACGAGTGGCAATGGTAAGGCTAAAATCATCGCAAAGAGCATAACTAAAATTTCCCCAACATTTGACGCTAATAGGTAGCGAATAAATTTTCGTATGTTCTCATAAATATTGCGGCCTTCCTTTATCGCATCTTGAATTGTAGCAAAGTTATCGTCGACTAAAATTAATGAAGATGCTTCTTTTGCGACATCCGTACCGGTAATCCCCATCGATATTCCGATATCACTCGCTTTAATTGCAGGAGCATCGTTTACCCCATCTCCTGTCATTGCCACAACATGTCCTCGGTTTTGGAACGCCTTCACAATTTTCAGTTTGTGTTCAGGTGAAACACGAGCAAATACGTACACTTCATCGATAACCGATTCTAATTCTTCCACTGTCATGTTTGATAACGTTTGACCATCTAATACCTTTCCATTAGGTGGTAGTATATTTAACTCTTTTGCAATGGCACGCGCCGTCATCACATGATCTCCTGTTATCATGACGGTTTTGATCCCCGCTTGTTTACAATCTGCTACTGCTTTTTTTACTTCTTTTCTCGGGGGATCAATCATCCCTGTAATGCCAATCAAAGTTAAGTTTCGTTCTGCCTCCCATTGAGTTATGTTGGACCCTTGTTCGTTCGTTAAAGGCTTATAAGCAATAGCAATGGTTCGTAGTGCTCTGTTTGCCAGTTGTTCAATTGTGTCTTGAATATCCGTATGCTTTCGATTTGATAACGATTCTTTTCGACCATCCCATAACACATCGTGACAGTTTGAAACTAAAACATCAGGGGCTCCTTTCGCGATTACATATCGCTTGCCTCCTTGGTCTTGTACAATTACACTCATCATTTTTCGCGTTGAATCAAACGGAAATTCTTTTATAACGGAAAATTGCTCAACAAGCTTCTCTTTTGTCAGACCCGCCTTCATTCCTGCTACGACAAGAGCTCCTTCTGTCGGATCCCCATCCAATATATAATCACTTGCTTTCATCCGAATTTCAGCCTGAGAAGCTAGCATACCAAACGACAATATTTGCATGAGTGCTTTATCCTCATTCGGATGAACGGTTCGATCTCCTGTAAGAAACTCACCTGATGGTTCATAACCGGTACCGGTTACACCCCACATTTTCCCGCCTACCCAAATGTGTGTAACAGTCATTTTATTTTGAGTCATTGTTCCTGTTTTATCAGAACAGATTACTGACGCACATCCAAGGGTTTCAACAGCAGGGAGCTTCCGAACAATTGACTTTTTCTTAATCATTCGTTGAACGCCTAAAGATAAGGCTACGGTCACAATAGCTGGTAAACCTTCTGGAATAGCTGCTACTGCCAGTGAAACACCAGCAAGAAACATTTTGTACATGTCGTGACCTTGAATAATTCCAATGAGTACTACTAAAACCGTTAGTAGTAGCGCGACAACAATTAAGATTTTCCCTAACTGTTCGAGCTTACGCTGGAGAGGCGTCATCATTGTTTCGGCTGTTTGGAGAAGGTTGGCGATTTGTCCCATTGCCGTTTTCATTCCTGTATGGACGACAACTCCAACCCCAGAGCCTCTCGTGACTAACGTTCCCATGAATACCATATTGACTTTGTCTCCAATTCCAATATCTTCATTCATAATCGGAACTTCATTCTTTAGTACCGGAACTGATTCACCAGTTAAAGCCGACTCCTCTACTTCTAAGCCGTTCGCTTCTATTATTCTCATATCGGCACCGATTCGATCACCGCTAGAAAATTTGACAATATCGCCAACGACTAATTGCTTGGAGGGGATTTTTGTCCATTCCCCGTTTCGATACACGGACACAAATGGAGCAGATAACTCCTTTAGGGCATCAAGGGACTTTTCAGCTTTCCTTTCTTGAATAAAACCTAACACACCATTTAAAAGTACGATGGCAATGATTGCAATGGCATCGATATATTCACCAAGTAGTGCCGATACAAGCGTCGCGACGAGGAGAACTAAAACCATAAAGTCTTTGAACTGACTAATAAAGAGAATGAACGCCGATGCGCGTTCTGCCTCTTGCATTTCATTATAGCCATCCTTTTTTAATCGCTTTTGAGCTTCCTCCTCTTCGAGACCTCTTTCAGCATTTGAATGAACGGATTCCATCACTTCTTGTATCGTTAGCTTATGCCAAATCATAAAACGACGAACACCCCTTACCGTAAAAGTACTTAGTACCTCTCAACTTGCGACGAAACTCGAACTTGTCTCTAAAACCAACTTATTCAGCCTCGTCCAAAAACATGTTATAATTTAGCTAATTCTTTCACGAACTTGACTGGCAAGCGTAATGCTTGCCTTCGTTTGTTGATTTGGATAACATTTTTAGGACTAAATAAAGAAGGTGTTCATTATGTCGTTTGATGGTCTATTTACATATTGTATGAAAAATGAACTAAAGGAAAAATTAGTCGGTGGACGGGTGACAAAAATTTACCAACCATATAAACATGAACTCATCGTTCAAATTAGGAACCAAGGAAACAACTACCGAGTCTTATTTTCAGCACACCCAAGTTATGCACGTGTGCATGTCACAACTGAATCGTACGATAATCCAGCAGAACCCCCTATGTTTTGTATGCTTTTGCGCAAACATTTAGAGGGAAGCATCGTCGAAAATGTGGAGCAACCGGGTTTGGAAAGAATGCTTGTCCTTGAATTAAGAGCGCGAAATGAAATTGGGGATATTTCATACAAACAATTAATTATCGAAATTATGGGTCGGCATAGTAATATCATTTTAGTAGAAAAAGAACGAAATATGATTCTAGACAGTATTAAACACCTATCCCCCGCGATGAACCGACATCGTACTGTTTTACCAGGACACACCTACGTATATCCACCTAAACAGGACAAGGTTTCTCCTTTTGAGGCGGATGAAGAAATGGTGTTAAAAAAGCTCGATTTTAACAAAGGGAAAATGAAAGAACAGATCGTTGAACAGTTTGCCGGCATCTCTCCATTAATAGCAGAAGAAATCATACATGAAGCAGGCTTAGCCAATCGCTCGACAGTTCCGAAAGCTTTCGTTGAAATCATCAGTCGTATTCGTCATGAGCAGGCTCCAACGATGATGGTTTCTGAAAAGAAGGAATTATTTTACGCCCTTCCACTTCAACATATAGATGGGGAAAAGAAATCGTTTGAGTCATTTAGCGAACTGTTAGATCGATTTTATTATGGAAAAGCAGAACGAGATCGCGTGAAGCAACAAGGACACGATTTAGAACGATTTATCTTGAATGAGCGGAAGAAAAACGCAAACAAAATTAAAAAGCTCGAAAAGACATTAAAAGAGGCCGAAAAGTCAGATAAATATCAGCTTCTCGGTGAACTCTTAACCGCTAATATGTACATGGTTCAAAAAGGAGATCAGGAAGTCGAAGTCATCAATTATTATGAAGAGGAAAGTCCAACCGTAACCATTAAACTAGATCCTTTAAAAACACCGGCAGAGAATGCCCAAAGTTATTTCCAAAAATACCAAAAGGCAAAAAATTCGATTTCCGTCGTTCAAGAACAAATTCAAAAAGCGGAGGAAGAAATCGAATATTTTGACCGACTCATTCAACAGCTTGAGACAGCATCTCCAAAGGATGTCAATGAAATTCGAGAGGAGCTTATTGAAGGCGAGTACTTAAAACAAAAGGCAAAACATAAAGCGCATAAGAAAAAGCCAACAAAACCGGAGCTCGAAACATATTATTCAACTGATGGGACAGAGATTCTCGTCGGGAAGAACAACAAACAAAACGAGTATTTAACTAATAAATTAGCGAAGCGAAATGAAATTTGGTTACATACGAAAGATATTCCCGGCTCACACGTCGTCATCCGATCGGAAAAACCGACTGAAACGACAATATACGAAGCAGCCCAATTAGCGGCTTACTTCAGTAAAGCTAGGCAATCAAGCTCCGTTCCTGTAGACTTCACGACCATTCGCCAAGTAAAAAAGCCAAATGGTGCCAAACCAGGGTTTGTCATTTACGAAGGGCAACAAACAGTCTACGTTACACCAGATGAAGAAAAAATAATCGCCATGCGAAAGCAAGCGAAATAACCACTTTTTCCTTTGTAGGAGTGAAAGATAGGTTCATTCAATCGAAGGTGACTGCGGAACATGATGAGCAGCACATGCCGAAGTGGACAAGTGTAAGTCAAGCCAGTTGAGACCGTCCTTTCTTTCAGCAACAACTACCAAAATGAATTGACGAAGAGCGTGGGCTGTACTTATTGGTCAGCCTCGTTCTTACATTTTTAAAGGAGATGTTTTCCTTGGATATTCCAACAAATCCTTATAATATGACGTTTACTTTCAACTCTCATTTACGAGAAATCCCCGACCAACCGATACAGATGAAAAAAGGAATTGACTATTTTAAAACACAATTACAAATTGGCCAGCATAATCCCCTAACTTCCGCCAAAATATGCGGAATGATTGGTACCTATTTACGAATTATTAATGAGTTAAAAGAAAGCGAAGTCTACCTTCTTAAAGCCATTCAACTCCATGAGTCACTACTTTAGCGATACGGGTGTATTTATAAACGAAATTCGCCTCGCCCATACATACCAATGGATGAAAAAATTTAAACGCTCCAACACCTTTTTCACCAAACTTATACATCAAGCAGAACAACATCCAATATACAAACCTTATCTTCACTATGTTTATCAGCATCAAGGAAAAAACTTATTTGACCAAAAGCTATATCATGATGCTTTATCTTTCTTCCAAGAGGCACTTATCATAAGAGAAAAGATTGGTGACAATCATCTTATCGAGTCCACTTTATATGCCATTTCGAGAACTAAAATAAACATTTTGAAAAAATAAAAACGGTACACTCGTCAAGTAAACTTCAAAAAAGTAATAAAAGTAATTGTTTTAGGTAGTTATATAAAAGAAAGATAAACAAAGAAAAAAGGTGTATAGATATTCAATCCTATACACCTATGTAATATTTACATTACTGGCCTCTTGCGCCCGAATCGACACAAGCCGATGGATATTCGGGTGTTGCCCGATGTAGTCTGTTAGTTGCCATTGTATTCGATTAGACAACTCGCTTTTTAGGTCGCGTTCAATTTGCTTATAAAGTAATCCGGTAAAAATTAAGTACGGAACAAAAATGTACAATTGATTCGCTTCTTTTCCCTTAATTGTTGAAAGGATCTCGTGAAACGAAGGTTTTGCAGCTGTTAAGTAACAGCCAGTTGTGTTCATGCCTAACTCATTTTCAACCGATTGACAAAGTGTATTAAAATCTTGTTGCATTTCTCTATCTTTACTTCCTCTACCAATGAGCACGATTTGAGGAGAGATCTCAGATAGCTTTTGCGCTGTCGTGACACTTCGCACCTTCTCCACTACAATGTCGATCATCCATTGATGAACACCAAGAGGTTCTCCATACGAAAACGACGTTTCAGGATACTTTTCTTTTAATTTCGTTAAGATGGAAGGGATGTCGTATTTCGCGTGGCCCGCACGAAATAACAAAATCGGGATGACGCCAATCTCGGTCGCCCCTTCATTCACACATTCTTCAACGCCTTGTTCAATGGTTGGTTCAGAAAGCTCTAGGAAACTAGCATGTTGAATAGGTACTTGCGTGAGTTTCTGACAGTGCCTAAAAAAGGTGAATGCCTCTTCTTTTGCTTCCTTTAATCTTGAACCATGAAAGACGTAAAGGATAGCTTTTGTCATTGAGAAGCACCTGCTTCAACGATCATTGAACGAGAAGGGACATCTTCAAACCAATTAAGTTTCGAATGAAACTTGACAACTTCTCCAACGATAATAAGACATGGATTTTCAATTTCTTTTTCATTAACATCATGTGCCATCTTTTCGATGGAACTAATAATGGTTCGTTGTTTGTCCGTTGACGCCCATTCCACAAATGCTACAGGTGTTTGTTCCGATTTATCTGCTTTTAATAATTGGGCTTGAATCGTTTCAATGTTGCCAATCCCCATATAAATACAAAGTGTATCCGCCGCTTTTAAAAAGGATAAATTGTTAAGTAAATGATTTTCTTCGTTTACACGGTGCCCAGTTAAAATTGTAACGTTGCCACTTATATTTCGTTGGGTTAACGGAATTCCACTATAAGAAGAAGCGGCAATACTCGCTGTTATACCTGGTACCACCTCAAAAGGGATTTGATGTTTCGCCACATATTCCGCTTCTTCTCCACCTCTTCCAAATACATAAGGGTCTCCCCCTTTCAGCCGAACAACCGTTTTACCTGCTTTTGCGTATTTTACTAAAAATTTATTAATCGTTTCTTGTTTCATCGTATGGTAGTTTGGTAGTTTCCCGCAGTAAATAAGATCCGCTCCTTCTTTTGCATAAGATAGGAGTTCCTTGTTTACTAAGCGGTCATACATGATGACATCCGCCTTTTGAATGCATTTTAAAGCTTTAATAGTAATTAGCTCCGGGTCTCCCGGACCTGCTCCTACGATATAAACCTTCCCCATTTCAATCCCCCTTTTATCATTCCTCTCGCTCTATCACGAAGGCTGCTCGGCCTTTCACTTTCTTCTTCTCTGTTAACGTTATATGTTCGAAAGAAGGGAGCTTCGTATAATGTTTTTCGAGTTCCACTTCAACTTGATCAAATGCTGCTTCGTCATTATTGGCTACGACGATGACAGGAAGGTTTTGATTTGCTAGTTGGACGAAAAATTTGTACAAGTACATTTCGACCTCCGTTACACTGCGATGGATTCAATTACATCGGATAATTGCTGCTGTAATTCATCCAGACCTACTCGCTGATAGAATTGAAGAAACGTTTCGTTTTGCTCTTTATGATTTTTAAAATATAAGAGGAAACGTTTCAGAACTTCCGGTAGTTGTTCAGCCGGTACTTTCCCCTTTAATTTTTCATTAAACTTTCCACCGTTTAATAATGTTCCACCGACATATAATTCATACGCTTCGACCATTTTCTTATCTTTCGTTCTCATTAACACGCCTTGAAGTCCAATATCAGCAATTTGCCGTTGACCACAGGAATTCGGGCATCCTACCATATGAATTCTGACTGGTACATCCAATTGAATTTCATCATCCAAATAGGCAGCAATCTGCTTCATACGCTCTTTCGTTTCGACGAGAGCTAAATTGCAGTACTCAATTCCTGTACAAGATACAGAATAGGCAGTGAAGGAATGTGGTTTAGTTGAAATTCTACCTTGAAAAATCTTTTCCTTTAACAATGCATCGACATGTTCATTTTTAACATTCGGAATTATGAAGTTTTGTGAATTACATGTGCGAATTTCCCCGTTTCCGTATTTTTTAGCCACTTCTGCAATTTCCAAAACTTCCTCTGCGTTCAAACGACCGACAGGGACATTAAAGCCTACATAACTAAATCCTTCTTGCTTTTGAGGATGCGCACCGTAAATAAAGCCCGCATTCCACCCCTTCGTTAAATCCTCTCCTTTTGTCGGTAATGGACCTGTATATTCCAACAATTTTTTTGTAAACTTTTCAGGTCCCCAATCCGCAACGAGGAATTTTAAACGTGCACGGTGTCGCTTTTCACGATATCCGAAATCACGGAAAATGGTAGTGATTGCAATGGCGACGTCTTTTACTTGTTCAGGAAGAATAAAGACATCAAGGAATTCGGCTAGATAAGGTTTTGCTGATAACCCTCCTCCTACTTTCACATGAAATCCGAGCTTTTCTTCCCCCTCTAGAACCTTCTTCGCTGGAATAAAGGCAACGTCATTAATCTCGGCATTCGATGAATTGTATACGCTAGCGTTAATCGACATTTTGTATTTACGAGGAAGGTTTGAAAAATCTTCATTACGATCGAAATAGGCGTCGATTTCTTTAACAAGTTGACTTGTATCCATGATTTCATTAGAGTCAATTCCTGCAAGTGGGTTTCCGACGATGTTCCGGGTAATGTCGCCACACGCTCCCGCTGAAGATAATCCTACCTTCTCTAAACGGTCGAAAATATCAGGCATTTGTTCAATTGTTAACCAATGAAACTGAATGGCTTGTCGAGTCGTAATATCAAACACTCCTCGACCATAATCTTTTGCTATGTTGGCAAGTGTCACCGTTTGGTCATACGTTAAAAGTCCAGATGGAACTTTCACTCGCATCATGAAATATCCCGCTTTTTTAGGTTTTTGTAAATAAAGTCCTGCCCATTTAAATAAATCCCACTCACTTTCAGGTATGGAGTCAAAGCCTGTCT
Source organism: Bacillus kexueae (assembly GCF_022809095.1). GTDB lineage: Bacteria > Bacillota > Bacilli > Bacillales > Aeribacillaceae > Bacillus_BZ > Bacillus_BZ kexueae. The sequence goes on along the minus strand of NZ_JALAZE010000003.1, from coordinate 146,235 downwards.
TCGCATACTCTTCAATATCTTGGAATATTTCAAGACCGTCCTTCTCTAACTTTTTTAATTCGGTCTTGTTGAGTTTTTCATTGTCCTTCCATATCTTCTCGTATGGCATATATGTTTCCTCCTTTTCCTACACCCATTTCTTCTTTTCAAGAAACGTGATTAATGCTTTAACACATTCATCTACTGATTTGTGTGCCGTATTTAACGTAATTTCTGGATTTACAGGTGGTTCGTACGGAGCATCAATTCCTGTAAAACCATTAATTTCTCCGCTTCTTGCCTTTTGATAAAGACCTTTAGGATCGCGCTCTTCACAAACATCAATTGGACATTCAATATATACTTCAACAAATTCGTTTTCATCTAAAAGTTCTCGAACTTGATCACGGTCCTCTTGAAAAGGTGAAATGAAGGCGGTAATGACAACTTGACCGCTATCTACAAATAGCTTTGACACTTCTCCAATACGGCGAATATTTTCTTTTCGATCTTCATCAGAAAAGGATAAATCTTTGTTCAGCCCGTGACGGATGTTATCTCCGTCTAATACATACGTATGAATTCCTTTTTGAAATAAAGCTTTTGCAAGTTGATTGGCAATAGTCGATTTGCCTGATCCTGATAGTCCCGTAAACCAAAGAATAAAACTATGGTGTTTTTGCTTTTCTCTACGTTCATGTTTTGTAATGGATGCTTCATGCCATGTTAAATTGGATGCCATCATCAATCACTCCTTTAACTAGGTACATTTAATCCTTTTACGAGTACTTCAACGACTTCCTTCCGACTGAAGGTACTTGGCAGTGGTTCACCGTTTCGAAGGAGAGTGCGCACTTTCGTTCCAGATAAAATGAGACGGTCCTTCTCATCATGTGGGCACGTTTTCACCGATGCCATACTGTCGCATTTTCGGCAATAAAAGCTGTGTTCGAAAAACATCGGCGTAATATCAAGTTCTTCTTTTTCAAAGTTTGAAAAGATTTTTTGTGCATCATATGTTCCATAATAGTTTCCAACCCCTGCGTGATCACGACCTACAATAAAGTGTGTGCAGCCGTAATTTTTACGTACGATTGCATGAAAAATCGCTTCTCTCGGCCCAGCATACCGCATCGCAGCAGGAAAAACTCCTAATAACACGCGATTTTGCGGATAATAATTTTTTAACAAGACATCATAGCTTTTCATCCGAACATCTGCCGGGATATCATCTTTTTTCGTTTCTCCAACAAGCGGTTGAAGAAATAGTCCGTCAACGGTTTCAAGAGCTGTTTTTTGAATGTATTCATGTGCGCGATGTACTGGATTTCTCGTTTGGAAGCCGACAACAGTCTTCCACCCTTGATTTTCAAAATATTGTCTTGACTCAGCTGGCTCAAATGTTTCATTCGGAAAAGGCTTTCCAGGCTTTCGAATGAGAACAATTTCTCCCCCGATGTATACATCACCTCGGTCAAACAATTTTCGTACTCCCGGATGCTCTCGATCAGTCGTTTTGTATACATGCTCTGCTTCCTCTTCTTTGTTCGGTGAATAAATCGACTCAATCGTAATTGCACCGTACGGTACGTTTAAATACGTAAGCGCCACTTTTTCTCCAATTTGAAGCTCTTGAGCTTTTTCTTTTGTAACAGGTAGTGTGATTGGGATACTCCATACGACGCCATTTTTCAAACGCATTGTTTGAACGACTGAGTGATAATCCTCTTCATTTAAAAAGCCTGTCAAAGGACTATATGCACCGATTGCGATGAGCTCTAAGTCAGATAGAGCCATCACATCCACCTCAATGCTGTTTTGAACATCTTCCAATGATGCATTTGGATTAAACTGTTGGACGAGCGTACCTCCATGTGGTTGAATCGTCATTTTCAATTCCTCCTTAAATAAATATGTTTACTTGGATTAAAGAATGAAGTCATTAAGCTAATAAAAATAATTGTTGCTATAAAAACGATAAACACCATGATGAATGAGTACCAATTTGAAAAAACGAATGCTTGAACGAGCGCATATGAAACGATTAATGAAGCAAGCGGTGAAACGATCCATATTTTTACAAGTCTTTTGACGACTTCTTTTTCAAAAACGGCTCGTTTCTCTTTTACAAAGCCAATTCCTAAAATAGATGATGTGGTGATTTGTGTCATCGGAATCGGGATACCAAAAAGTGATGCTATGATGACTAACGTTGCACCTGTTGCTGAAACATTGATACCTTCTAATTTTGTTAAATGCGTAATCCGTTTACCGTTCGTTTCTAACACATTTTTCCCAAGAAGTATGACCCCGAGAGCTACAAAGATACCGCCAAGCCACTTACCATCACCTTCCGTTAGCATTCCTGCTCCGACAAGGGGACCGACTGCATTGGCAATGTTATTCATTCCAGCAGAAAATGCTTCAAAAAATCCAGTCATAATTAGCACATAACTTATATACTTGGAAGTGATTAATTTCTTCGATGTCACAAATTGATTGATGAGCTTTTGAAAAAAAACGGTAAGGAAGAACGCGACAATCGGAACCATTACCCATAAAGAGACGATAAAAAAAATGGAATCAAAATATAATGATTGGAATGCAACCCCTACTCCTACCACCGCACCTACCGTTACTTCACTGGTCGATAGTGGAATTCCTAATAAATTGGCCATCATTAACGTCACCGTTGCAGAAGCTAATATGATGACGACAATCTTCGGACTTAAGATACTCTCATTCATTAAGCCTTCGCCTATCGTCTTGATCACTTCTCCTCCCCCAATGATGGCACCGAACAATATTCCTATGGAGCAAAGAATTAACGCAATCCGCTTTGAAGGAATAGCACCAGATCCATAAGCAACTCCCATCGAAGCCGCTGCACCACTCGCTCCAATATTCATCGCAAATAAGCAGCTAATGATAACAGCAATCCATTCCATCGGTTACGACCCTTCCGGTTGAACATGTAGTCCACACTCCAATTTTGCTTTCCCTTGCCATCTTCCAGCACGTAAATCTTCTTCATTCCATACGGGACTTGTGCATGGCTGACACCCGATGCTTGGATACCCTTTATCATGCAAAATGTTGTAATCCAATTGATGTTTATGGGCATATCTCCAAATGTCTTTCCAAGTCCAATGGATAAGCGGACAAATCTTCACCTTTTTAAACCGATGGTCTTGATTGAGAAATTGTACTTCTTTTCGGGTTGGGGATTGCTCCCTTCTTAAGCCTGAAATCCAAGCTTTTACAGGTTTTAAAGTTTCTTCAAGTGGTAATACCTTTCGAATGTAACAACATTGATTCGGATTGTGTTTCCATAATTCTTCACCATAAGTTTGTTGTTGTTCTTCCAATGACATGGAAGGTTTTTTCAACTGTATAGATAGGGTAGGATATCGTTTTTTTACCTTTTGAATGCATTCATATGTTTCTTGAAAGTGCAGACCTGTATCTAAAAACACAATGTTTGCTTGTTTATGAACTTGATGGATTAAATCAATTAACACGATTCCTTCAATCCCGAAGCTACATGCGTAAACGATTTCTTCCGAATTATATGTTTCATAAGCCCATGCTAATGTTTCAATCGCACCTTTTGTTTCCGTTTGAGAATTAAACAAATGATTTTCCCAATTCTCATAAGTTAACACGTTTATTCCTCCCTTATCGGGTACTAATTTGCACGAAGCGTTTGTATACGAAAAGGCGGTTTTAGCCTTCATCATGATTGTCAGCTAAAACCGCCTCTAGTTTGTCTAGTCAGCGCTTTTATGTTAAACGGACCTTTTCACTTTTTTCTAACTGAATCACCTTTCCATTTTGTACGACAAGTGTAATGGAACCAAACTTCAAATCTTGTAACATCTTTTTTATTTCTACCATTAACTCATCTAGACGCTCTTCTTCATTCATATGATGAATCCCCCTCTAATGAAACTAATTCCTTTTATTCCAAGTGGTTAAATCGGGATATAGTGTAAATGAAATCGCAGGTGCTGAAAAAAGAAGATTAAATCGTCTGAGGATAAAATCGAGGCATTGTTCTCTACTTATCTCTCAAAACGGATCCCATTTTGCTGGAATTAGCACCTTGCTTATGCAGGTTGCCGGGTTTCATTGGGCCAGTTCCCTTCACCACTCTTGATAAGTATTGCTATTAATTTCAAATTTTATCATAAAATTCTTGAAAGTCAACCCGAGTTTTTTTATCGGAATTATATTTTTGATTTTTCATTATTTTCATTCTTTCTATCTTAAAAATTAAATGAAAAAGGGAATCCCTTTAGTTACTTACTATTTGAACGGATTCCCTTTCAATCCTATTACACCTTCATCCAATCTACAGTTTCGTGATTCTCCCGCCATTTTGCGAGCTTAGTCATTTGCTCTTGCGAAATGTAACCCTCCTCCACTGCTACATCCATTAATGTTTCGTAATGACATAGCGTATAAACGGGAATCTCTTTATCTTCAAAATGATCATCAGCAATTGGTAATTGATATGTAAAAATTGCTGCGACTCCAACCACTTCACACCCTGCCTTTTGCAAAGCATCAACAACTTTTAATGCACTCTGACCTGTCGAAATTAAATCCTCAATTACTACCACTTTTTGACCTTTTTCAACTTTTCCTTCAATTTGGTTTCCTTTCCCGTGTCCTTTTGGCGAGCTTCGAACATAACACATCGGTAATCCAAGTACGTCACTCACGAGTGCTGCATGAGGTATACCTGCCGTTGCGCATCCGGCAATCATGTTAACATCAACGAATCGATCTTTAATTAGTTCAGAAAGACCTTTATATATCATTTCTCGAATAGAAGGAAATGATAAAGTCATTCGGTTATCACAATAGATGGGGGATTTAATTCCACTTGCCCATGTAAATGGTTCATCTGGATTGAGCTGAACTGCACCAATGGCCAGTAATTGTTTTGCTAGTTGTTTATTCATTCGTAAACTCCCTCCCACTCACTTTTTACTTGTTGATATGCACGATACGGATCCTTAGCTCTCGTTATGGAACGACCGACGACAATACCTGTTGCGCCTAGCTTTCTCGCAAGCTGAGGAGTGGCAACTCGTACTTGATCCCCATTTTGATCATCTGCAAGGCGAATGCCCGGGGTAATGGTCTGAAACGACTCTCCACATACGTCTGTTATGATCCCCACTTCGTGTGCAGAGCAAACAACTCCATCAAGTCCTGATTGCTTAGCTAGTCGTGCTAAATTCCGAACAGAATTTTCGAGTGACAATGATATCATTTGTTCCTTTTGCACCATCTGTTCATCTGAGCTTGTCAGCTGTGTTACTGCTATAATCGTTGGACGCTGTTGACGAGATGCTCCAGATTCCAATCCTTCGAGAGCTGCCTCCATCATGCGACTACCACCTAGTGCATGAACATTCACCATATCCACTTCAAGGTTCGCCACTCTTTTCATCGCCTGCTTAACCGTATTCGGGATATCATGAAGCTTCAAATCTAAAAAAATTTGATGCCCTTTTTCTTTTAAATAATCGATGATTTTCGGTCCCTCTTGATAATAGAGCTCCATCCCTACCTTCACATAGAGAGACTCATGAAAATGATCAAGGAACGAATCTACTTTTTGTTTCGTTTCGAAATCAAGCGCGATGATGAGTGGTCTCATTTTTCCAACTCCTTCCGATACATTCCGATACAGAATCATGCCCATATTCTTTTAATTTTTCTGGGAGCTGTTCAATGATTTCTTTGCATATAAACGGATTAACAAAGTTCGCCGTCCCAACAGCTACCGCTGAGGCACCTGCATATAAAAATTCCAACACATCATCCGCTGTCATCACGCCTCCCATTCCAATAATTGGGATGTTCACAACTTGACTCACTTCATACACCATCCGAATGGCAACTGGTTTTACTGCTGGACCAGATAATCCACCCGTTTTATTCGCCAAAATCGGTTTTTGGGAGCGCAAATCAATTCTCATTCCGAGCAATGTGTTAATTAGTGTTAAACCATCTGCTCCTTGGTCTTCGACAGCTTTTGCAATGTCAACAATATTAGATACATTCGGCGATAACTTGACATATACTGGGACTTTCGCCTTTGCTTTTACTTCTCTAGTTAGTTGCGCTGCAATCGTTGCGTCCGTCCCAAACGTAATCCCACCTTTTTTTACATTCGGGCAGGATATATTTAATTCAATGGCTTTCACATTTTGTGCTTCACCAATTCGTTCAGCAACTGCCACATACTCTTCAATAGTCGTACCAGCCACATTGGCTATGATTGGTACGTTATACTGTTGAAGAAAAGGTAATTCTTCTGTCATCACCTTTTCTAATCCAGGATTTTGAAGCCCAATGGCGTTCAACATCCCTGATGAGGTTTCGGCTACACGTGGCGTATCGTTTCCAAATCTCGGTTCTAACGTCGTCGCTTTGATCATAATGGCACCAAGAATGGATAAATCATATAGCTTACTATATTCTCTACCGAAGCCAAAGCATCCTGATGCAGGCATAATCGGATTTTTCAAAGACAATCCCGGCAAATGAGTCGTTAACATCCATACACCACCTCTCCGCTTTTAAATACAGGTCCATCCGTGCAAATTTTTTTGTATCCTTGTTTAGAAGCATCGTTTTTTACAGGGCATACACAAGCAAAACAAGCACCAATTCCACATCCCATTCGTTCTTCTAATGAAATATATACATGTTGATTTGGATACATGGATTCAATAGCCTTTAACATTGGTGAAGGACCACAAGAAAATAAAACGTCAAACGATAGCTCCTTCTCCTTTAAAACATCTGTTACAAATCCCTTATATCCCTTAGAGCCATCAACAGTTGTGATCCATGTATCCCCTAAAAATTCAAATTTTTCATCATAAAATATAACTTCTTCCGTATGAAACCCTAGGACATGCTGGACAATCACACCTTTTTGAACAAGTTGTTTCGAGAGTTCATATAAAGGAGGAACTCCAATTCCTCCTCCAACAATTAATGCACGATTGTCCTCATTTAGTTCATAAATGGGAAAACCATTTCCAAGTGGACCAAGAATATCTACCTTGCTTCCTTTTTGTATTTGTGCCATTCTTTTTGTTCCAGCACCTTCTGCTCGGTAAATTAACTTTAACCAGCTTTCTTTCCGGTTGAATTCTGCAATACTTATAGGTCTTCGTAAAAGTAAATCGCTTTGATCATCAATTTTCACATGAACAAATTGTCCCGGAGCTGAAATATCTTCAACAATGCTGCCAGTTAAAATTATTTCATAAATGTTGTGCGCAATTTGTTCATGATGAAGGACAATCATTTTCTCTTTTCTCATCCTATCGGCTCCTCAATCTTTTTCTTCATTCCTTTAGGCATGGCTTCAGTTGTCAGAGCCATTGCCTCTAAAACGCGCAAGATTGCTTTAGCTGTATCGAGTGAAGTGAGACATGGAACACCATTTTCTACCGCTTCACGTCGAATTCTAAATCCATCTCTAGCTGGCTGCTTTCCTTTCGTAAGCGTGTTTATAACAAATTGTGCTTCTCCATTTCGAATGACATCTAAAATGGTATGGCCGTTTGCCCCAATTTTTTTGACAACTTTCGAAGGGATTCCATGTTCATTTAAAAACGCAGATGTTCCTTCCGTCGCAAGTACTTCATACCCAATATGGTGGAAGCGGCTCGCTAAGTTTAACGCTTCGATTTTATCTTTATCCGCAACGGTAAGTAGAACTGATCCATGTTGTTCGATTTTCATTCCAGCGGCTACAAGTCCTTTATATAATGCTTTTTCAAGTGTTTTTTCTTTTCCCATTACCTCGCCTGTTGATTTCATCTCAGGTCCTAAAGTAATATCAACTCGGCGTAGCTTCGCAAAGGAAAACACCGGAACTTTGACAAATACATCTTGAGGTTGTTCCGCTAAGCCTGTCTTGTAACCGAATGAAGAAAGTGAGTGTCCTAATATAACCTTCGTCGCTAAATTAGCCATCGGAATTTGCGTGATTTTACTTAAAAATGGTACCGTTCGACTCGAACGTGGATTTACCTCCAATACATAGGGTTGGTTGTTTGATACGACAAATTGAATGTTTAATAGACCGATAATGTTGAGTCCTCGTGCTAGCTTAATCGTATAATCTACGAGCGTTTGCTTAAGTTCTTCTGACAATGTTTGTGGCGGGTAAACAGCAATAGAGTCACCCGAATGAACACCGGCTCGCTCAATATGCTCCATTATCCCAGGAATCACTACATTCTCTCCGTCAGAAATTGCATCCACTTCAATCTCAATTCCTGTTACATACTGGTCGATTAATACAGGGTGATCTGGATTAACTTTTACAGCGTTCTCCATATAATGAAGGAGTTCTTCTTTTCGATATACGATTTCCATTGCACGACCGCCGAGGACATAAGAAGGTCTCACTAGTACCGGGTACCCAATTTCAGCTGCAATGTGAACCGCTTCTTCCACAGATGTAGCTGTTTTTCCAGTCGGTTGAGGAATATTTAGCGTTTGTAACGTTTGTTCGAATTTATCTCGGTTTTCCGCACGGTCTAAATCTTCCAACCTTGTTCCTAATATCGTTACACCTCTTTCAGCTAATTCAGCCGCTAAGTTGATTGCTGTTTGTCCCCCGAATTGCACGATAACTCCTTTTGGCTTTTCGAGATCAATAACATGCATGACATCCTCTATCGTAAGCGGCTCGAAGTATAGTTTGTCAGAGATGCTAAAGTCCGTAGATACGGTTTCAGGGTTATTGTTTATGATAATCGCTTCGTATCCAGCCTCACGAATGGCAAAGACTGAGTGGACCGTTGCGTAATCAAATTCTATCCCTTGCCCGATACGAATCGGACCTGACCCTAAAACGACTATGCTTTGCTTATCGGTAACGACCGATTCATTTTCATCTTCGTACGTTCCATAAAAATATGGTGTTTCCGATTCAAATTCTGCTGCACATGTATCAACCATTTTATATACAGGAACGATTTGATGTTGATTTCTTAATTCATAAACCTCTTTTTCTGAACAATTCCATACAGATGCAATAAAATGATCACTAAATCCAAGTCGTTTTGCACGCTCGAGAATTTCAATATGAAATGGATGCTCCTTTACCTGATGCTCGAAGGATATAATGTTTGCCATTTTTCTTAAGAAAAACAAATCAATTTGACTCCACTCATGAATGGTTTCAATTGAGATTCCTCTTCTCAATGCTTCTCCGATGTAAAAGAGGCGTTCATCTCCAGCTCTTCTAATCCGTTTCTCAATTGTATCCATTTCAAACTTGGATGCATCTTTTAATGTTAGGTGATATACCCCTGCTTCTAATGAGCGCACTGCTTTTAATAACGATTCTTCGAATGTTCTTCCTATAGCCATTACTTCCCCTGTTGCTTTCATTTGAGTTCCAAGGTGACGATTCGCTGATTCAAATTTATCAAATGGCCAACGAGGGATTTTCGTCACTACATAGTCGAGTGCCGGTTCAAAACAAGCATATGTTTTTCCAGTTACAGGGTTTTTCATTTCATCGAGCGTTAATCCTACAGCTATTTTGGCTGCTAACTTCGCAATTGGGTAACCGGTTGCTTTTGACGCGAGAGCAGAAGAGCGACTAACCCGCGGATTTACTTCGATTACATAGTATTGAAAACTATGTGGATCTAAAGCAAGCTGAACATTACATCCGCCTTCAATTTTTAGTGATCGTATGATTTTTAATGAAACGTTACGAAGCATATGATATTCTCGATCCGAAAGCGTTTGGCTTGGAGCTACGACAATCGAATCTCCCGTGTGTACTCCGACTGGATCAATATTTTCCATGTTACAAACAACAATGGCATGATCCTTGGAATCTCGCATTACCTCATATTCAATCTCTTTGAATCCCGCAATACTTTTTTCGAGCAAACATTGGCGTACAGGACTCAACTTCAATCCATTGGTCACGATTTCTGTTAATTCCTCATCATTGTGACAAATTCCCCCGCCTGTTCCTCCAAGGGTATAAGCTGGACGGACAATAACCGGATACCCTACCAGTTGGACAAATCGTTTTGCTTCTTCTAACTCATGAATGATTTCACTTTCTGGGACAGGTTCATTAAGTTCATTCATTAACTTGCGGAATTGCTCTCGGTCCTCAGCTTTTTGAATCGCCGCTAAGTTGGTTCCTAAAATTTCAACGCCACACTCCGCTAAAATTCCTTTTTCAAATAGTTCTATAGCTAAATTTAACCCCGTTTGACCACCAAGCGTTGGCAAGATCGCATCGGGTCTTTCTTTTCGAATAATATTGGCTAAAAAGTCAACTGTAAGAGGTTCGATATACACTTTATCGGCAATTTCGGCATCAGTCATAATTGTCGCAGGGTTTGAATTTACTAAAATAACTTCGTATCCTTCTTCTTTTAAAGCCATACAAGCTTGCGTACCAGAGTAATCAAATTCTGCAGCTTGACCAATGATTATTGGTCCAGAACCTACTACTAATATTTTTTTTATATCTACACGTTTTGGCATGCGAAATCCCCTCTTTTCTTTTTCGTTTCATCCATAAGTGTTAAAAACTGATCGAATAATTCATTCGCATCTTCAGGACCAGGTGAAGCTTCTGGATGGTATTGAACAGTAAATGCTGGGTAGTTGTTATGCCTCAATCCTTCAATTGTTCCATCATTTAAGGCGACATGAGTAACGGTTAAATCTGTATGTTCAATTGAATCATGTGTAACGGTGTAACTATGATTTTGTGAAGTTAAATAAACTTTGTCACTCGATAAGTCTTTAACGGGATGGTTGGAGCCACGATGACCAAACTTAAGTTTTTCGGTTTCAGCCCCACAAGCTAGCGCAAATAATTGGTGTCCAAGACAAATCCCGAATATCGGAACTTTCCCTAACAAGCTTTGAACCATTTCAATCGCTTCTGGAACATCTTTCGGGTCACCAGGCCCATTCGAGAGCATGACGCCATCTGGATTTAAAAGCATGATTTCTTTAGCTGTAGTATGATAGGGGACGACAACGACGTCACAATCACGTTTGTTTAACTCTCGTAAAATTCCGTGCTTCATGCCAAAATCTACGAGAACGACTCGATGTCCACGTCCTGGGGAAGGGTAAGGTGTTTTAGTAGATACTAATGCCACTTGATCTCTTCGCAACGAAGTAGTTTTTAGAAGTTCTACCATTTTACTCGGTTCTTCTTTAGTTGAGCAGATGAGGCCTTTCAACGTACCGTATTGACGAATGATTTTCGTTAATTTACGTGTGTCAATTCCGCTAATCCCTGGAATGTTTTTTATTTTTAAAAATTCATGGAATGACATTTCTTTACGAAAGTTTGATGGACAATCACAAACTTCTCGGACAACAACTCCGTTAACAGAAGGAAGAATGGATTCAAAATCATCTCGGTTGATGCCATAATTTCCAACTAACGGATATGTAAACGTCACAATTTGACCACAATACGACGGATCGGACAATGTCTCTTGATAGCCCGTCATACCAGTTGTGAAAACAACTTCACCGACAATATCTCGTTCGCTTCCAAAACCACATCCAACGAAAAACTCTCCATTTTCTAACACTAACATTCGTTTCATCTTAACTCGTCACTTCCTTTTCCCATACGATTTCACCATTCACCATTGTTAATACAGGCCATCCAGCACACTTCCAACCTGCAAAAGGTGTATTTCTTCCTTTTGATACGAATTTTTCTGGGTCAATGACTTGTTGCTGTTCTAAATCCAGTATTGTTAAATCAGCCAATTCACCTTCCTTTAAAGTTCCATAGCTTAAACCGAATGCATTTGCTGGTTTAATCGTTAACCAATCGAGTAACTGCTTTAACGTAAAGATGTTTTTCTTTACAAAATGGGTATAAAGCAGGGGAAATGCCGTTTCCAATCCGACAATTCCAAATGGCGCCAATTCAATTCCCTCTTCTTTTTCTTCCTTTGTATGCGGTGCATGATCGGTAGCAATGAAGTCAATGGTCCCATCAAGCAATCCTTCCAATAATGCTTCTTGATCCTCCTTGCTACGTAAAGGCGGGTTCATTTTAAAGTTGGGATTCTTTCCTTCTATGTCTTCTTCACAAAGCAGCAAGTGATGAGGGGTGACTTCACACGTTACACGGATCCCCGCTTTTTTCGCATCACGAACGACTCGAACCGATTCCTTCGTGCTTATATGACAGACATGATAATGACAACCTGTTGCTTCAGCGAGAAGTACATCTCTTGCAATATGTACACTTTCACAAACGGAAGGAATGCCGCGCAAACCATTTTCCTTTGCAAAAATCCCATCATGAACGCACCCACCATAAATTAATGAATTATCTTCACAATGAGCTACTATGGAAAAACCGCCTTTCGCCGCATTTTTCATCGCTTCATACATCAGCCCGGCTGATTGAACACCTACCCCATCATCTGTGAAGGCAAAGGCTCCAAGTTTTTTTAACGATTGAAAATCTGTCAACTCTTCACCAACCTGCCTTTTTGTAATTGACGCATACGGCAATACTCGTACATGGGCTGTTTCCTCAATTCGTTTCATCACATTTTGTAAATGGTTGATAGAATCTGGGACAGGTCTTGTGTTTGGCATTGCTGCTATCGTCGTAAATCCTCCTTTAGCAGCCGCCATTGTACCTGTCGCGATAGTTTCTTTTCGTTCTCCACCTGGTTCACGTAAATGTACATGGAGGTCAATGAAACCAGAAGAGACAAGCTTCCCATCGCATTCAATGATTCGCTCTGCCTGTTCATCAATGTTTGAAGAAATTTTTTCAATCCTTCCTTCGTCAATTTTTATATCTACTATTTTCGTCTCATTATGATCTACGATAATTTTCGCATTCCGTAAGATGGTGGACATGTTAAATCTCCTCCTTTCGAACTTTCAGCAAGCGCTTTTTTTAAAACGGCCATTCGAATATATACACCATTTTCCATCTGTTTAAAGATTCTCGACTTTTCTGATTCCACTAAGCTTGAATCAATTTCAACACCACGATTAACCGGTGCAGGGTGCATGATAATCGCATGACTTTTCATTTTTCTTTCCCGTTCAATTGTCAATCCATATTTTTTTAAATATTCCGATGTTTCAGATTTCACTTCATGTCTTTCATGTTGGATTCGTAGAAGCATAACAACATCTGATTTTTCTATGGCTTCCTCAATTTCAACATATCGACCGTGTGGATTTTGGACATCTTGTAAGGAAGGTGGTCCACTAAATAGAACCGTCGCGCCTAATCGGGTTAATGATTCAGCATTACTTCTGGCAACACGACTATGTCGAATATCACCAATGATTGATACTGTTAAACCTTGAAACGTTTGAAACTCTTCAAAAATTGTTAATAAATCAAGTAGACTTTGTGTTGGATGATGCCCACATCCGTCTCCAGCATTTATGATTGGCAATCCAATGGAAAGTAATTGATCGAAATACCGTTCTTGCTGATGTCGGATCACGACTGCATTCGCTCCAATTGCCTTCAGCGTGCGAACCGTATCATATAACGATTCTCCTTTTTGCACACTCGACATACTTTCTTCTACATGTAATACTTGCAACCCAAGCTTTTTTTCAGCTACCTCGAAGCTAAAACGTGTCCTTGTACTCGGTTCAAAAAATAGATTTGCCACAAAAGTAGTCTCATTAGGTAACCATCCTTTATTCCACTTGTAGTCCCTTGCATCCTTAAGTAGCATTTGAATTTCCGAAACTGTTAAATCAGTCATCGTAACAATATGACTCAAAATGAATTCTCCTTTCCAACTCCGCCAACATTTTATTTCGATTTAACTGAACGATTCCACAGTACGTGGACGCTTTCACTAGAGGATCCGCTCACTTACTCTAACCTCACATATTTATTAATAGAGGTATTTCTTTTGATTAATTCCGTGCTAAGTCGCCACCCTTCTGTTTAGTTTTTCAACGATGTTTAATGAGAAAAGACTTATGAAAAAACCCTAACCATAAAAAGACATGGTTAGGGTGTAATCACTCGATAATTGTGCATATCAAGGATACACCCTTTGAAGCCTCACGGGACTCCGATTAAAAGGTGCCTTACGATGCGATTGTATCTTTATTTACTTCTACATCTTTCGATTCACTTTCATGTTTTTCTTCTTTTAAAACTATATTCAATACTACTCCAACGATTGCTGCCAATGCCATACCATGTAATTCAAATCTTTCACCGATATGAATAATGGCGCCTCCAACTCCGATTACTAAGATGACAGATGTAATGATTAAGTTTCTCTTTTGACTTAAATCCACTTTATCATCAATCATCATACGTAAACCTGAGGATGCGATAATCCCGAAAAGTAGGATTGAAACTCCCCCCATCACTGGAGTTGGGATTGATGATATCAGTGCAGATATTTTTCCAATGAACCCAAATCCGATGGCAAATACTGCTGCACCTGCAATGACATAGATACTGAACACGCGGGTAATGGCCAAAACTCCGATATTTTCACCATACGTTGTGTTAGGCGGTCCACCTAATAACGCAGCAATCATAGTCGCCACACCGTCTCCTAGAATTGATCGTGATAAACCTGGCTTTTCAATTAAGTCACGTTTAATGACTTCACTTAACAACATTTGATGTCCGATATGTTCCGAAAGTGTCACAATTGCAACAGGAATCATTAGTAACGCAATCTCGATTGAGAATGATGGTGCATAATCTTTAAATGGAATAATGAATTCTGGCATTTGAATCCATTTTGCCTCAGCCACTTTTGCTAAATCAACAATGCCTATAGCAATCGAGTATACATATCCACCAGCAATTCCAATTAATACAGGAATCAAGTTGAGAAATCCTTTAAAAAAGACCGAGCTTAAGATCGTAATGAATAACGTGACAAGAGCGACTGAAAAATGTAATGTGCTGTATTCACCTTCTGGATTATTCATCGCCATTGAAACAGCTACATTTGCTAAGCTTAAACCAATTACGATGACAATCGGCCCGACAACTACTGTCGGCAAATACTTCATCACCCAACCGTGTCCTACAGACTTAATAATTAACGCGACAACTCCGTATACCAAACCAGCAAGTAAGCAGCCAATCATCGCTCCTCCAGGACCTGCTGCTTCTTTTGCGGCGATTAAAGGTGCGATAAATGCGAAGGAAGATCCTAAGTAGGCCGGTACTTGCCCTTTCGTAATGAGTAAAAATGCTAACGTCCCAACACCACTTGATATGAGCGCTACGGCTGGATCAATGCCTACTAAAAATGGAACTAGTATTGTCGCTCCAAACATGGCGAATAAATGTTGGAAACTAAGTGCAAACCAAGTTGATGCTTTCGGCTTATCATGGATATCTAAAATTACGTTTTGCTTCATGGATGATTCTCCCTTCATGTATGTGAATTCTTTATAAAAGAAAAACCCTCTTTGCAGGTGCAAAGAGGGTATAGATGTACAGTGAAACAGATGGATACACATATTTATTCCATCCTAGTACTTCCTTCTCCCCTTTGCAGCCTCACGGGACTGCCTTTAAAAGGGCATTTCTTATTCTTTTGTATGAATGGTTACTTGATCTTGATCATCTACTTCCATTAGCTCTACGACAATTTTTTCAGTGCTTGAAGTTGGAATATTCTTTCCAACATAATCAGCGCGAATAGGAAGCTCACGATGTCCTCGGTCCACTAAAACCGCCAATTGGATTTGTGCTGGTCTTCCGTTGTCAATTATTGCATCCATTGCTGCACGAACCGTTCTCCCTGTATATAAAACATCATCAACTAAAATTATTTTTTTGTTTGTGATGTCAAACGGAATGTTCGCACCTTTTACAAGAGGCTCTTTATCCTCTGTTTTTTGCGTTAAATCATCGCGGTAAAGAGTAATATCTAATTCTCCAACTGGAATTTGTTGGCCTTCAAATTTTTCAATTCGTTCGCTTAGTCGTTTCGCAATGTATATTCCTCTCGTCTTAATCCCGACTAAAATGCAATCATCAATTCCTTTGTTTCGTTCAATGATTTCATGGGATATTCTTGTTAGCGAACGTCTGATAGCTTGATCATCAAGTACTATCGCTTTCTGCATTTCGTTATAACACCTCGCTAAAATCCGTGAGCATAAAAAATCCTCTTAAGCAGAGGCTTAAGAGGACATACGAATAGCGTATACTATGATCGTATTATTGCTCCTTCTCAGCCTCACGGGACTGTATTAAAGGTTCTTAATTTAATCGTATTATTTCATACTCTTTTTCGTCTGTCAATGACTTTTCTTTAAAATTTGAAGCATTTTTTCCATCTCTTCTGGAATTGGCGATTCAAATTCCATATATTCTCCCGTTCGTGGATGAACAAACCCAAGGACTCCAGCATGAAGGGCTTGCCCGTCAATCGGAAGGGTCTTCTTCGGTCCATACTTAGGGTCGCCTGCCAGAGGAAACCCAATATATTTCATATGGACACGAATTTGATGTGTACGGCCTGTTTCTAACTGACACTCAATAAACGAGTAATCTTTAAAACGCTCAAGGACGCGGAAATGGGTTACCGCTTCTTTACTGTTTGATTCTGTAACAGTCATTGATTGACGGTCTTTCGGGTCACGTCCAATTGGAGCATCAATCGTACCGATATCGTGTGGAATCACACCGTGAACAATCGCATAGTATTTTCTCGTTACGGATTTTTCTACTAACTGATTTACAAGCGATTCATGAGCCTTGTCATTTTTAGCCACCATCAATAAGCCGGATGTATCTTTATCAATTCGATGAACAATCCCTGGTCTCATGACACCGTTAATACCTGATAAATCGGTACAATGTGCCATTAACCCATTCACTAACGTCCCTGATGCATGGCCCGGTGCTGGATGGACAACCATTCCACGAGGCTTGTTTACTACTAAAACATCCTCATCTTCGTAATAAATGTTTAAATCTATCTCTTCAGGTAAAATATCTAATGGCTCTGCTTCTTTTATCGTAACAACAATTTCATCATTTTCTTGACATTTATAATTTCCTTTGACTTGTTTCCCATTTACAAGTACAAGTCCTTCTTTAATCCATTGTTGCACTTGAGTTCGTGACCAATCTTCTTCATATGAAGATAACATTTTATCTATTCGGTTGTTTGCATCTTGCTGTTGTACAATGATTGTAACTTGTTCCATTATGCTACTCCTTTTTCTGTTTCCCTTCAAAAAACAGCATGTAAATAAATAATAAAATAACACCTATCGTTAATGCACTATCTGCAATATTAAAGATTGGAAAATCATATGTAAAAATAAAAGTATTGATAAAATCGACAACTTCCTTACGGAATAACCGGTCGATAAAGTTTCCGATCGCACCACCGAGCATAAAACCGAGGGCAATACCCATTAATCGTTCTTTTTTTCCGTATTTTTGTATGTAATAGATAATCCCAACGATGACAACACTCGTTATGATGTAAAAGAACCACATTTGTCCTTGTAATATTCCCCATGCAGCACCTCGATTACGATGAGAGGTTAAATAGAAAAAACCTTCCACAATTGGAATACTTTCTCCGAGTTCCATGTATTTAACCACTAACCACTTCGTCCATTGATCTAAAAGAATAACAACAAATGCTAATAAATAATAGACCACATTTTTCACCCTACCATTCCAAGTTTACCTTTGAATAGTAGCACAATTCCAATTACACTGTAAAGAATAAGTAAAAAATTACGGAAAGGGAGCATTTTCACTCCTTTCCAATGACATTTTTTCAATGACACAAACTTTATTACTACTGTTGAACTTGTAGAGCTGGCCGTTTCACTTCCTTAATTCACTATCTGTTTTTAAATTCCATCTTATGAAAGGACCTCACCCTTTACAAAATACCGTTGAAGCGATAAATCATCAACCGTTCTAGCAGTCGGGTATAAGTGAAGTAATGGTATCGGGATGAGTTGAGACGTTTGCTCACAAATTCCATATTGTCCGGTCGAAAGCTTCCATAACGCACGTTCAACATCCAATAATTCTTCTTTCATTATTAACCTTATCTCTTCTTGTAATTGGTGATGATCCATTAAACAAGATTGAAGTTCTTCTTTCATTAATTGCAATTCTTTTTCAATGTCGTTTAAATGAGCCACGAAAGACAACTCCTTTGTGGTTCTATAATTGGGTGTAAGTATAGTGTAAACGGATTTTCTTCCTTAACGCCTATCAAGTTTTTCCTTCTTTTCTGCAAGTTGTTCATAAACCGAAAACCTGTAGGTCATATACTGTAAACACCGTCACTCAGAAGAGAACATATTTAGCCGAAGTTCACATATTTAAATGTTTCCATATATGGTGTCTCATCGCTTTCACTTGAATTACTTAGAATAAAGGTTGATTTTAGTCATACAGTTAATTACGAAAGTTGGACGCTTTCTGAACTTGCACAGGACGTGTCCGCTTAAAGCAGAGTGCCCTTTCTCAACTTGCAAGCTCTCCCTCGGGGTCTTCTGCTCGTGCTTTTTTTTGAAGTCGCGTCTTTCGCTTCAAGTATTTCATCATTTCATGACTAAAAAGCATCAATGTATCCGAAAACATCCTGCATTAAGAAAAGCACAAAGCGCAAGTCCTTAGGCGAAGGGCGCTGGAGGACCTGAGAGGAGGCTTCCGTCGCCAAAGCAGGGCCGAAGCGACCCGAGTTGATGGCGCGAGACACCAAAAAAAACTGTAAAGAGAATACTTTAACACTTTATTGAACTTAAACTTTCTGTAAAATGAAAAAAGGCGGTTAAAACCAGTCCAGCTGATTTTAACCACCTTTTTGTCTCAATTTATCTTATTAGAAAGTGATTAAGAAACATATTGTTCACGAACAATTTTCGCACATCGTGGACACAATGTATCGTGGTCTTGATCTTCTCCAACTTCAGGAGTTACAACCCAACAGCGTTCACATGTTTTACCTTCTGCTTGTTTAACGACAATTTTCACTGCATCAAACGTTTGGGCATTTTCAGGAGCTTCCGTATAGGAGCCACCCATTGCAAATTCAGAAACGATAAACAGCTGTTTTAAGTCTTCTTCTACAGATTCAAGTAGCTCTTTTGCTTTTTCATTCGCATATAACGTCACACTTGCTGTCAGCGATTTTCCGATCACTTTTTCATTTCGTGCCACTTCAAGTGCTTTTAAAACATCATCTCGTAGTGACATGAATGCATCCCATTTTTGCTCTAATACTTCAGCATTTTCAAAATGCACAGCTTCTGGCATGTCAACTAATTGAACACTTTCTTCTTCAACTGAAGAAATATGACTCCAAACTTCTTCAGTTGTATGCGGTAAAATCGGTGTCATTAGTTTTACAAGTGCTAGTAAAGACTCGTAAAGCACTGTTTGAATAGCACGACGATCTTTATGATCAGCTGCTTCAATGTAAAGAACGTCTTTCGCAAAATCTAAATAGAAAGAACTTAATTCAATCGTACAGAAGTTGTGTACAGCGTGATAAATTGCTGCAAATTCATATTCATCATATGATTTCTTCACTTTTTCAATAAGTTTATTTAACTTTACAAGCATGTATTGATCAACTTCACGTAGTTGGTCAAATGCTACAGCATCTTTCTTCGGATCAAAATCGAATAAATTCCCAAGTAAGAAACGGTACGTATTACGAATTTTACGGTACACTTCAGCTACCTGTTTTAAAATAGCATCCGATACTCGGACGTCTGCTTGATAATCTACAGATGCAACCCAAAGTCTTAAAATATCTGCACCTAACTGGTTCATTACCTTCGCTGGAACGACTACGTTTCCAAGGGACTTACTCATTTTACGGCCTTCTCCATCTAAGGCAAATCCATGGGATAATACGCCTTTATAAGGAGCTTTTCCTGTTACCGCCACAGCTGTTGATAATGAAGAATTAAACCATCCACGATATTGGTCAGATCCTTCTAAATAAAGGTCAGCTGGACGATTAAGGTCATCACGTTCTACTAAAACGGCTTGATGAGACGAACCTGAGTCAAACCAAACGTCCATAATATCCGTTTCTTTTGTAAACTTTCCATTCGGACTTGAAGGATGCGTAAATCCTTCAGGTAATAATTCCTTCGCTTCTTTTTCAAACCAAATGTTTGACCCGTGCTCACGGAAAAGGTTAGATACATGGTCAATGGTTTCATCCGTAATAATCGGATCGCCATTTTCTCCATAAAAGACCGGAATCGGTACTCCCCAAGCGCGCTGACGAGAAATACACCAATCGCCACGATCACGAACCATATTGTACAGACGTGTTTCTCCCCATGCTGGAACCCACTTTGTATCTTCAACAGCCTTTAATAATTCATTTCGGAAATCTTTAATCGAAGCAAACCATTGAGCTGTTGCACGGAAAATCGTAGGTTTTTTCGTACGCCAGTCATGTGGATAAGAGTGTGTAATAAACGAAAGCTTTAATAAAGCACCGTTCTCTTCTAATTTTTGTGTAATCGGCTTGTTTGCTTCATCGTAAAACAATCCTTCAAACCCAGGTGCTTCACTCGTCATGTATCCTTTTTCATCAACTGGACAAAGCACATCTAAACCATATTTTTGTCCGATAATAAAGTCATCTTCCCCGTGACCTGGAGCTGTGTGTACACATCCTGTACCAGCGTCTGTCGTAACGTGGTCCCCAAGCATCACGATTGAATCACGCTCATATAATGGATGTTTCGCAACGATATGCTCTAGTTGTTGACCTTTAACTGTTCGAAGGGTCTCAAATTCTTCCCAACCAATTTCTTTTGCAACAGTTTCAACTAAATCATGAGCAACTAAAAGCTTCTCATCCCCTACTTTTACAACAACGTAATCTAAGTCAGGATGAACTGCAATACCTAAGTTTGCTGGAATGGTCCAAGGAGTTGTCGTCCAGATGACAATCTTTTCATCTTGTTCTAAAACGCCTTTTCCATCTTTAACAGCAAATGCAACATAAATGGATGGAGAGCGTTTATCATAATATTCAATTTCTGCTTCCGCTAAGGCAGATTCACTGGAAGGAGACCAGTATACAGGCTTTAACCCTTTATAAATATATCCTTTTTTCGCCATTTCACCGAAAACTTTAATTTGCTGAGCTTCGTATTCCGGAGTTAATGTGACGTAAGGATTATCCCAGTCTCCACGAACACCTAAACGCTTAAATTGTTCGCGCTGACGATCCACTTGCTCCCACGCATATTGCTCACATAGCTTTCGGAACTCTGCTACGCTCATTTCTTTACGGTTGACTTTTTTATTTTTTGTTAACGCCGTTTCAATTGGTAAACCGTGTGTATCCCAACCAGGAACATATGGCGCATGATACCCGCTCATCGATTTATATCGCACGATGAAGTCTTTTAAAATTTTGTTTAATGCATGCCCCATATGAATGTCACCATTCGCATAAGGAGGTCCGTCATGCAAAATAAATAGCGGTCGACCTTCAGTTCGTTTTTGAACTTTCTCATAAATGTTCATTTCTTCCCACTTCGCCTGCATATCAGGTTCGCGTTTCGGTAAGTTTCCACGCATCGGAAACTCTGTTTTAGGCATTAACAACGTATCTTTGTAATCCATTTCCATTCCTCCACAATTGTTTTCAATCAATCGTTAATTCCACCAACCATTTTCACTAAATTAGAAAACGCAGGTAGATTTTATTCGTTCAGAATTCGATTAAATTCTGAAATAAAAAAACCTTCTCATCCCAAAAAGGGACGAGAAGGTTTGCTCGCGGTACCACCCTTATAGATAAACCGACATGAAAGTAGTTTATCCACTTCATTCTGATAACGGGATTTACTTCCCGTCTTAGCTTACTTTATTCAGCCAAGAACTCAAGGGTGATCTTCATTCCTTAACCTTTTGCTTAGCTTTCACCGTCCTAAGCTCGCTTAGAAAAGGGTATCTAAGGAATTACTGTCCCTCTCATCGTGTTTACAAGATGATTCATTTGGTTTTACTGTTTTCTTATTTTATGCGAAGAAAATATAAGATGTCAAGTTTTCTCAAGCATTCCTGGTTATGAATTAGACTCTTCAAACTCTTCATCGACAATTGGTTCTACTTTGTATTCCATTAAGTGGTCCCAGTCATCATTTTTTAGTAAGTCAAGTTGGGCTTCAATTAACATTTGGAAACGTGTTCGGAATACTTTCGATTGTTTTTTCATTTCTTCAATATCCATAGCAATTTTACGGGATTTGGCTAACGCTTCATTAATAATCCGATCAGCATTTTTTTCCGCTTCCTTAATAATAAGCTTCGCTTCTTTTTGAGCGCCTCTTTTTACATCTTCTGCCGCTTCTTGAGCAACTAAAATCGACTTGTTTAGTGTTTCCTCTATATTAGTAAAATGTCCAAGCTTCTCCGTTAACTCCTGGACTTTTAGTTCTAGCTCTTTCTTCTCACGAATAATCATTTCGTAGTCTTTAATTACTTGATCAAGAAACTCGTTCACTTCATCTTCATCATAACCTCGGAAACCTTTTGTAAATTCCTTATTATGAATATCTAATGGCGTTAAAGGCACGAATGCCACCTCCGTATGTATTGACTTCTTTACTAATCCAATTATAAATCATAATTCGACATATTGAACAAAAATCCTTCCAAATTGGAAAATTATTTTTGTTTCCCGACAACAATCCTCCACTTTTCTTTTTTCGTTTTTCCTTCAATTGAAAGAACTTTACTCCTACCATACCCACGAATGGAAATTAAATCCCCTTTTTCAACTTCAAATGATGATTCTTCCACAACTTTGAAATTTACCTTTACAAGACCATTTTGAACAAGTAGCTTTGCTTTTTGTCTAGACAAATTATAGATGGATGCACACACTGTATCTAATCGAAGTGAGGAAGCGGTCGTCACTTTCTCATCAAAGTCGATTTTTGGCACTTGAATATTTTTGTCACCGATTCGTTTTAAGGAAATATTTAATCGACCTACTTCTTTAAAGTTCATTTCAACATATGATGCGATTTCATCTGCAACTATGATTTGTATAGTATCTTCCACTAATAAGATGTCACCAAACTTTTCTCTTTTAATTCCTAACGACAGGAGTGATCCTAGCAAGTGCCGATGTTCAAGTGTAACGAATTTTTTTGGATATTCTACTTCATAAAGAGCAAGGTGAAAGTCTTCTTTTTCAACTATATAGTAGTCTGGATAAATAAGAGCACGTTTTCGCTCAACGTCCTCATGTCCACCGAAAAAGGAAACTCGAATGTCTCCTTGCTCTCCAATTATACTTTGAGTTATCCATTGCTCTCTAGGATCTAAAAAGGCGGTTAATTTGGGACTATATTGCGTTTCTACTTGCTCTTTCCAGTTCAGTACTGTGTCAATGAATTGTCGTTCACTTTCGCGGAAATGTTGATAAATGTTCTCCATTTTAAAACACTCCATTTTTATTGGCATAAACTCTTTATAGAAGGCTGCGTTCGTATAGCTTGTTGTTTTTCCACTCATATTTTTATGACTCCTTATCATTGCTGAAAGGACGCTTGCTTTTTGCGGGGAGACCTGTCTAGTTCGTCTCCATTTTTCTACAAGCCTCATCGGTATGTGCCTGTGGGGTCTTTTCCTCCACATCCCACGAGTCAAGTCGCTCCATTACATTGGATGAAAACGATACTGAACAATGTAATTTGTACACTTTAAAACAACAAACTTTTTGAAAAGAGCCTTATGAAAAGAAGAGCCTCTTTTTCATTTTTCTTCTGCTTATACAAGAAAAAAAGAGGCTGTAGCCTCTTTAAAATAACATTTGATTTAATGCAAATAAGCCTCGTTGAGCAAAGTTTAACGTCAATAAAGCGACGATTGGTGAAATATCAATCATTCCTAACGGAGGAATAAAACGACGGAACGGCTCTAAATAAGGCTCACAAATTCTTGCAAAAAATTGGCCAATAGCAGATTCTCGAGCGTTTGGAAACCAGCTCATCAATATGTATATAATAACGGCATACGAATAGAGCCCAATAAGTTGACTTAAAATCCCGATTACAAAGTTCATTCTCTTTTACCACCTTTGCCTTTCTTCATCTGCTACAAAATCTGAAATCGAACCTGAGACATCTACATTTTCAGGCGTGCATAAAAAGATATCCATACCTACTCGTTGAATATCTCCACCAATTGCATAAACCGTACCACTTAAAAAGTCAACGATCCGTTTTGCTTGATCACGGTTAATTCGCTGAAGATTAACAACGACAGCTCTTCTGCTTTTTAAGTGATCCGCAATCTCCTGTGCTTCAGAATACGCTCTCGGCTCGCACAATATTACTTTAGTCGATTTTTGAACACTTTGCAAACTTACAACATTTTGTTTTGCTTGTGGTTGTTGTGGTTCTTGAGCAAAGTTTCTTTTCCCAAATGGACTTTCCACCTGTTCTTCATAGGTTTCTTCTTCTACGTATTCGTACTCGTCTTCATCAAATCCAAAGTAACTTTTGAACTTATTTTTTATACTCATTTCTATTCACCTCCAAATTTATTCACCGACAAGGGATGAACCAACTCGAACGAACGTTGCCCCTTCCTCAATTGCAATGTGAAAATCATTTGACATTCCCATTGACAATTCTGTACATGGAGCATATGGGAGATGTAAAGCTTGTACACGCTCTTTTAACTCCCTTAACGTTTGAAAACAGCGGCGAATTTTGTCTTCGTCATTTGTGTACGGTGCCATCGTCATTAAACCAACCACTTCAATATTTGTATAAGGCTCAAGTTGTTTGACGAATTCAATCACTTCTTCTTCCATCAAGCCATGTTTAGACTCTTCATCGGATGTTTTAACTTGTACAAAACATTTTATTGTACGATTGGCTCGCTTATTAATCTCTTTTGCAAGAGAAAGCCGGTCTAACGAATGAATGTAATCCACGTACTCAATGATTTGCTTCACTTTTCGAGACTGTAGTGTCCCAATAAAATGCCACGTTGCATTGTTTCCAATCTCATTATATTTCGCTAAAAAGCCTTCATCTCGGTTTTCACCTAAATGATGGATTCCAGCTTCAAGCGCTTCTTTCGCTCGGTCGATGGAGACGTATTTCGTTACCGCAATAATTCGTATATCCTCTGCATGGCGATTTGCCAATTCACATGCCTTTTTTATTTTATCTTGAATCACTGCTAAATTTTCTGCAACAGTCAAGACTCATCCTCCTCAAAACCTATAAAACTCATCATTCTTCCCGTACTCCCTTTATCACGTCTATGGGAGAAGAAAAGCTCTTCATTACAACTTGTACAATCTTTTGAAACTAGTATGTGATTGGAGTCAATCCCATTTTTCTCACAAATGATTTGGTTCGCTAACTTTAAATTTAAACGGTATTGACCTGTTGAAACTTCTTTAAATGTATGTCGAGCCTGATCCCCTAACAAAGTGGTCAACGCCTCAATCACTCGATCATCGACGATGTAACAGCACTCTTCTATGGAAGGCCCAATCGCAATATAAATATCGTTCGTTGACACACCTTCATTTTTCGTCCAAGTTGATATCATCTGACCAACAATGTTTTCAACAGTTCCCTTCCAACCAGCATGGACAATCCCGATTAATTGATGAGATGGCGCATAAAAATAAACTGGGACACAGTCCGCGTAACATAATGCTAACATGATCCCTTTCTCTCTCGTATACAGGCCATCTGTTGCTTTAATCGCATTTTCATAGTTGAAAGCGCCCTTCCCTTTATCACTTTTTGTCACATGATGGATTTGCGCTTTGTGAACTTGATCACTAAAAACCCACTGATTGAGAGGGATACGAAGAATCTCCGCTATTTTTTCACGGTTTTTAATGACGTTCGAGTCTATATCGTTTACATGTAACCCAACATTTAACGAGTTATAGCCATTTACCGAAGTTCCACCAACTCGTGTTGAAAATCCAGCCTTTAGAGAAGCATCAAACGATTCCCATTCCTTGATCATGAGCGTCGACTCATTTTGACGGAAAAAAGGTTCTGTTTTCATTTATACCTTCCTTTTCGACAAATATCCTTTCTTTATTTTACCACATGTCATACTAAACGACAGACTTCTTTTTATTTTTCTGGTTCAATCGTTTCCGTTACTTGCTGCTGAATCCGAACAAGGATGACGTCCTCACCAATTTTAACAATGTTTCGCCATGGAATGATGATTTCTTCTCCTTTTCCGAAAAACCCCAACATTTTTCCACTATTCCCAATAATAATTGCTTGAATTTTACCGTTTGTTACATTTATATCAATATCATCAACGTTCCCTAAACGTTTTCCATCAGACACGTTGATGACATCCTTCATTTGAAATTCAGAAATATGCATCATCGCTTTTCCCTCCATTCCCCTCTTTTCATACATATGAAACATTGAAACTTTTCATGAATAGGGAAGGTTTATAAGATTGAAAATCACTTAAGAAAAGCGCAAAGCGCAAGTCCTTAGGCGAAGGGCGCTAGAGGACCTGCGAGGAGGGTTCCGTCGCCACAGCAGGGCCGAAGCGACCCGAGCTGATGGCGCTTGGAGCTAGACACCAGAAAATCTGTAAAGAGAACACTTTATCACTTTATTGAACTTAACCTTTCTGTAACAATTAAAAAGGGTGGTGAATAGCCCTTGTAGACTATTCACCACCCTTCGTTATTGTTGGATGTTTTTATTCATTTGTTTAATGGCTGCTTTCTCCAGACGGGATACTTGTGCTTGGGAAATCCCAATTTCCTCAGCAACTTCAATTTGCGTCTTTCCTTGGAAAAACCGTTTACGTAAAATCAATTTTTCCCTATCATTGAGTCGCCTCATCCCTTCCCGAAGAGCTAATTCTTCAATCCAGTTGGAGTCACGATTTCGTTCATCACTTAGCTGATCCATAACATAAATCGGGTCTCCCCCGTCGTTATAAATCGGTTCAAATAGCGAAACAGGATCTTGAATAGCATCTAAAGCAAAAACAATTTCTTCGTGTGAGACATCTAAAACCTTGGCAATTTCTTCTGCGCTCGGTTCTCTAGATGTTTGAAGCATCAGCTTTTCTCGAACTTGTAATGCTTTGTAGGCAATGTCTCGTAATGACCGTGATACGCGTATAGGGTTATTATCCCGTAAGTATCTTCTTATTTCGCCAATAATCATTGGTACAGCATACGTTGAAAACTTCACATTTTGACTTAAATCAAAATTATCAATTGATTTCATAAGCCCGATACAGCCTACTTGAAACAGGTCATCGACAAATTCGCCTCTGTTGTTAAAACGTTGAATCACACTCAATACTAGTCGTAAATTTCCGTTGACGAGCTTTTCACGTGCAGTAATGTCTCCACTCTGCATTTTACGAAAGAGTTCACGCATTTCTTCATTTTTTAAAACAGGTAATTTTGATGTATCTACTCCACAAATCTCGACCTTATTTCTTGTCACTATGTTCCCTCCTAACAGGAGTTCTTGCTGTACTACGATAAGTATCTCCTTTGAAGGGAAAAATATGCACAAGCCATCTGACTCAGAAAGGTGGAGTTGGGACAACTTCTTGATATTCAAGGAAAATTCAAGAAAAAAATTTTTTCCTTAAACCATTTTGTTAAATTCTTTTTGCAATCGTTTGATGATACGCTTTTCTAATCTTGATATATAAGATTGGGAAATTCCAAGCATATCCGCGACATCTTTCTGCGTTTTTTCCTCTCCTCCTCTTAACCCAAATCGCAGTTCCATAATTTGTTTTTCTCGTTCATTTAACTGTTCTAATGCTTTCATCAATAACTTTCGGTCCACATTAGCTTCTAAATCTTTCGTAATGATGTCTTCTTCAGTACCAAGAACATCGGATAATAGCAATTCATTTCCATCCCAATCAATATTTAAAGGTTCATCAAAAGATACTTCTGATCTAATTTTATTATTTCTACGTAAGTACATGAGAATTTCATTTTCAATACAGCGTGAGGCATACGTTGCAAGCTTTATTTTTTTCTCTGGATTAAACGTGTTGACCGCTTTAATTAAGCCGATTGTCCCAATACTAATTAAATCTTCAATGTTAATCCCAGTATTTTCAAACTTTCTTGCGATGTAAACAACGAGGCGTAAATTTCGTTCAATTAAAATGGAACGTGCTGTCTGATCACCGCTCGGGAGTTTTTTTAACAACACTTCTTCTTCATCTTTTGTCAATGGAGGAGGCAATGCTTCGCTTCCACCGATATAATATATTTCATCCGTTTTAATTCCAAGCTTAATAAGGAATTTATACCAATAATACGTTAAATAAAACCGAATTTTTCTCATTTTCCTCCCCCTTAATAATCGGTTAAGATACGTTCTTTATTCTTCCTGATTGAAGCATCTTCGGATGAACAATACACTCATAGTTTCCATCCGCGGAAAGTGAACGTCCATTTAACCCAACGAATACTTTTGAAACAACAATTGTTTCTGAATTCTTTTCAATTGTCACTTCGTCTGGCTTAAAAGCAACAAGGAATTGGTGGTCATTACCCACACCACGATAAGGGATAATCCTTAACTTATTAAGCCAATTTGTGTCTACTTCATGCATCTTTTCAATTGGATTGTCATCTTCGATAATCGCTAAAATCGAAGGAGGGATTATATGTTGCACTTTTCCCGTTTCGATAATCATGACAGGGGTTTTAGAAATTGGGTCATACAATTGATTCCCGCTATCAATCAACCCTTTTACCGTTTCCACCTTTTCATTCAATCGGATTGTCACTTGAACGATTTGATCATACTGAATTTTTGTCATCTCAACTTGATCAAATTGATGCCTAGCATAATACCATGCTATTGGGAATCCAATTAAGACGAACGTCCAGCTAATCGGATCTCCAAAACTATTCGAATTCGTTAACAGGACACTGTCTTGAAACACCATGCTAAACTCGAAGAAAAAGTACGTACCAAGCATCCCCCCACCTACTACAAACGATACGAAGTAGAAACTTAATAAGTTTTGAAAAAATATCCGAAATCGACCAAAACCAAATGCTAAAAGAACAATGAAACAAGAAGTCAATAACTTTGCTATAGGATGACTTGCCAATTGTCCATATGGCGTGAATAAAAAAAGTACCATAGACGAACCGAGGAGCGATGCGGTGATGATTTTCCACCATCTCAGCTTTCTTTTTAAAATCAAACCGGTTAACAATATAAGGAAAAGATCAAAGAAAAAATTTAATAACCATATGACGTCTAAATAAACGGTCAATGAAACCTTCCCTTCTATCATAGATTTCTGTTGGACGCACTTATGTTTGTCATAAGTATAAAGGACAGACAGAGGGAAGTCTGTCACTTTACGACGAAGAAATTTCTGTTATTTTGGCAGATATTCGGTAGTTACGTCGAGTTATTTCAGAAGATGATGGGTTTTACCGTACTGCCGATTATTATTTATGTAGGTTTTACGTAAACATCGTTGCTTTCGGCGGGCAACATGTTACGTTTCGGATCCTAGTGTCTAGCGAATCAAATTGGTTAGTGGCCTCAGTTTTCAAAAGAGTCTCTATCTGGATAGTCAGTTTTTCTCTTCAGCCAGCAGAAGTCATCTGTAAACACCTTATCCTTTAAGTACCTTTGATATGACCTTATAGAAAACGGAACGAGTAGTACAAAATACCGATGCACTACCCGTTCCACTTATTATCCTTCTATATTAACGATGATTTTTGTGTACAACGACCAAAATAGATACATAGCTTATGAACCACAAACATAATGGCAGCTCCAACCAATAAATCAATTTTGAATGAAGCATTTACAGGTACAAAACATATATCATTAGAAAAGAGATTAGTTGCTGTAAGTGCATTTGGACTGAGAAAAGCTCCACTCACTAACGATAAGCAAGCTGGGAGTAATGCTAATAAAAATATTAAAGAAAACATAAAACCATTCGATCGTGGTATAGACAAATAACACCGCCAACAAAAAAACGATAATAGGAACAGAATTGAGAGAAACAAGTCGTGCATATAAGGTATTTGATGTAAAAGGAAAAGAAATTGTGGTATATGATAAAAGAGTAATAGAACACTAAATATCCCAATAATCCAACAAAAAAGGTTGTTGGATATATTTTTGGTCAAACTGAAGAATTGTAGGACGATTAATGGACTGATAAAAAGGAAAATGCTTAACTGAACCATATGATGAGTAATAAACCATTCAAAAAAAGCTACTTCACTCGTATAAAATAAAAAGAAAAGAAGTAATACACTAATGCAGAGAATCAATGTCATTTGTCTTGTACTCGCTTCCTCCTTTCTATTCAAGCATATAAATGCAAAAAGTAAGATCCATAAAAATTGATAAACAACTTGCCATTCATCTGTAACGAATAACAAATAGAGCATCCACCTCTCCTATTCAAAGTCTTTCCTTCTTCTATATTATCCTCCCCCTGTTTTTCCATATGTCAAAAACAATATAAAGACAAAATTTCGCATTCGAATAAATACAATGGACAAACGTACGGGGATTCCATTTAGCAGGCTGGATAAATATTTATAAAATTTTGCTCGGAATTTTCTTACTTCCTTGAGTTTATCAAGTACATATTTTTGAAGTTTAACGGAGAGGTTTTAAAAGGAGTTGAACGAATCTCGTCATGAATGTGAGACGTTCAGATAAAGGTAGAAAAAGCCTAGCTTTCTTTTCGTTATAAATAAAGAAGCAGATGAAGATTAAAACTCCATCTGCTTCTATTAAGCATGAATTATCTTTTTTTGCGGTTACGCAAAAACGTTGGAATATCTAACGTATCTTCTGCTTGCTGTACCGCACGATTTGTCATTTCTTGTTGAATCTCTTCTCTTTTTGGTTCTCGTTTTGGCGCAACTGGCTGTTGCTTGACTTGCGCAGTGTTTGCAAATGGTCTTGTTTGTTTTACAGGGTTTACTTCTGCCTCTGTAAATCCAGTTGCGATAACCGTAACAACAATTTCATCTTTTAAGTTCTCGTTAATAACAGAACCGAAAATCATATTTACATCTTGATCAGACGCGGAAGCAACGATATCAGCCGCTTCTTGCACTTCATAAAGACTTAAGTTTGTTCCACCTGTAATATTCATAAGAACACCTTGTGCCCCATCAATTGACGTTTCAAGTAACGGGCTAGAAATCGCTTTTTTAGCCGCTTCTGCTGCGCGATTTTCCCCAGTAGCAACACCGATTCCCATTAGAGCAGAACCTTTGTTAGACATTATTGTCTTTACATCGGCAAAGTCTAAGTTAATAAGTCCTGGAACAGCGATTAAGTCAGAAATACCCTGAACACCTTGACGAAGTACGTTATCAGCTTCTCTAAATGCCTCCAGCATTGGTGTGTTTTTGTCTACAATTTCAAGAAGACGGTCGTTCGGAATGACGATAAGTGTATCAACCGATTCCTTCATAGCAGAAATCCCGCCAGCCGCTTGCATTGCGCGCTTACGACCTTCAAAAGTAAACGGACGAGTGACAACACCTACTGTTAAAGCCCCTAAATCCTTCGCTATTTGTGCAATAACTGGAGCCGCACCAGTACCAGTTCCACCACCCATTCCTGCAGTGACGAATACCATGTCCGCACCCTTTAATGCTTCTTCAATTTGCTCTTTACTTTCTTCTGCAGCTTTTTTCCCTACCTCAGGATTTGCACCTGCCCCTAATCCACGTGTTAATTTCGCACCAATTTGCATCTTTGTCTCTGCTTTTGAAAGGTTTAGCGCCTGTGCATCTGTATTTACAGCAATAAATTCTACTCCTTGAACTCCATGTTCAATCATTCGGTTTACAGCGTTGTTTCCGCCTCCACCGACACCGATTACTTTTATCGTTGCAAAACCGTCAATATTCGTATCAAACTCCAACATGCGAATCCTCCTAATCCATCAATGCTTCTATGCTTACAATTATTCAAAGAAATAACCAAAAAACTTTTTCACACGGTTAACCTTTTCTTCATTTTTCGGTTTCGGTTTTTGTGCTCCTCGTTGAGTCTGAACTGGTTCATTCGGAACGGTTTGTACTACCTTTTCCATCTGTTGAATGTTTGAGCCAATTCTTCTTCCTTGTATTTTTGCATTACGGTAGGCAAATTGAATAAGTCCTACACCCGTCATATATTGTGGATGTCGTACCCCAATGTAATCTGGACTTGCAATACGGACGTTATTTTCCAATACTGCCTGAGCAAGTTCCAGCACGCCGGGAATGTTAACAGACCCTCCAGTTAATACAAAGCCTCCTGGAAGTTCTCTTATCCCTAACTTTCTCAACTGGTGTTGAACAAGTTCAAAGATTTCTTCAAGTCTTGCTTCTATAATATCAGCTAAATGAAGCTGATTAAACTGTTGTGTCTTATCACTTCCGATTGTTGAAACTTCAAATACTTCCTCGTCAGAAGCATGGTTGTAAAAAGCATGTCCGTGCTTCACTTTTACTTGTTCAGCATCATCTGTTGAAGTTCTTAATCCAATCGAAATATCTTTTGTAATATGTTCCCCACCAACAGGTAGCACGCTCGTTGCAACTAATTCTCCTTGGTCAAAACAAGCAATGGTTGTAGAGCCGCCCCCAATATCAATCAGCGCAACGCCTAAATTTTTCTCATCTTTGGACAGCGCCACAGTTCCAGAAGCAAGGGGCTGTAAAGCAATATCTGATATTTCAAGTCCAGCGCGTTCAACACAGCGCAACAGGTTATGTAATATTGTTTTTGACCCAGTAATTAGTAATCCTTCCATTTCTAATCGAACGCCAAGCATTCCTCTAGGATCGTTAATTCCATCCAATCCGTCAACGATAAATTGTGACGGTATACAATCAATAATTTCTCGCTCAGGTGGGATGGATAATACTTGGGCTGCTTCTATTACTCGTTTTACATCTTCATTCGAAATTTCTTTATTTTCACTTGAGACAGCTACTACTCCGTGGCAAGGTTGTAGTTGCACATGATTTCCCGAAATCCCAACTACGACACGCGATATTGGAACTCCAATCATCCTCTCAGCCTGCTCAATTGCTTTTTTAATAGAATGAACGGTTTCATCTATATCAACGATTGAACCCTTTTTTAAACCTTTAGATTTTACGTTTCCGACGCCAATTATGTTAAGTGAATCATCGACCATTTCACCGATAATCACTTTCACATTGGATGTACCGATGTCAAGACTTACGTAAATTTCATTGCTGTTCATTCTATGGCACCTCCTTACCTGTCAAGTCTATTCTATTATTTAGAGAAGAACATTACAATGAAACTAGTATTAAATAATTGTAACAATCAAGGACTATCTTAAATATGACCCTTGAAAGAGAACATATGTATTTTCAAAGTATGTTATATGACTAAATTCAACAAAACCTTTCTTTTCCCTTTAAAAAATTAATTTTTTTTCTTATTTTCTCTCATTGTTTTCCAATTTGAAATAAGAAGTCGGCGAATGACAGCTATGTTTTGAAACAGTCGTACACCGAAGGCGAATACCGCTACTAAGTACAAGTCTACACCAAGATGGACACCTAGAAAAGCCAAACTTGCAGCAAGAATTATATTGAAGAAAAACCCTGTAACAAAGATTAAATCATCGTACATTTGTTGTAAATGAGCTCGAATTCCTCCAACTACGGTGTCTAAAGCAGCCAATATCGCAATTGAAAAATAATTCGCATACTGCGTCGGGATTTTCACGTCACTAACGAACCCTAACATAATTCCAAGTAACAATCCTATGATTGGAAGCCACATTTTACGTATTCCCTTCCTTTTCTAGATTAAGTGGTTCCATATGCTTGACACGTATTGTATCTTCATATGCAGGAACAACAACCATTTGCTCTGGTCTTGTCACGGATAAATTTAAACTATCAATCGCAAAATCATCTTTCAGCGTGGATGCGTGAATGCGGTTATAGAGCTTTTCAGCATCATCCGCAATAATTTGAATCGTAATCGGAAAACGGTTCAAATTGTAACCATCGATTTTCGTCGTTCCATTAATATCACGAATAACCGTTGTGTTTATAACTCTGTGATCATTAATTGAAATATGCTCTGCCCCATATGAATTTAATTCATTGATTGTACGAATTAATAATTGTGGTGATAATTGATAAGTAGAATGACCAGCTAAATCCAATTCAAATAATGGTTCAATGGTTAAAATGACACCTGGTCCGGTAACTTCCGTTAGTCCAGCTTGCTTCTTCAGTTCATCAAGCGTATCGCGCAATGTCGCTTCTGCACTGTCAGCCTGTTCCTGCTTATAACTTTCCACTATTTGTTCATACTTGCGAATTTGTTCTAGCAGATCAATCTGTATTTGTTGTTGTTCTTTTAAATCTGTTCGTAACTCCCAAATATCACGCGTATCGCGAACAACCGGCTCTTGAATGGATTTGTACTGAACTGAGAGCATAAAGCCAAATATGCCGGTTATTAGTGAAAAAGGGATCGCGACCTTCCATGTATAGTGTTTCACCGTAATCACCTAAGCCATTAGTTTTCACCTCAGTTTTGAGGTGGTTTTTAAATCATTTTGAGTAGACATATTGCCTTTCTTTAATGTACTTCTTTAACTATTCGTATACCAGTCTATATCGATACTAAAGGAGCAATCCATTCTATTATTGTAGGATTAGCCTTTGCATAGAGTACAAAACCACCAATCACATTCAATGTAGCATGAATATATTTTAGCTAGCAGGCTGTGTTTGAAGTAATGGTTCCATTTGAATCTCATTCATTTTCGTCACTTCGACTTGTACATTTTCGTACGTTAGCTGATCTAAAACGCCACCAGCAATGTTGAGAGCCTGGGAAAGAACCTCTGGATCTCCTATGGCTGAGATCGTAAACGGTGCAGGAAATTGATTTCCATCAACTGTAACAACTGGACCATTGCAATAAATATAGGAATGGCTTGTAATTCGTTGGCCATTTATCGCAATGGCGGATGCACCGGATATTTTTAATTCATTAATCACTTTAAATAAATGACTTTCATGGACAATATACTGATTAACATTTTCACCATCAGGAATATAGGAAGCATCTTCTAACTTCACTTCAACACCTTTTCCTTTAATCCCAACTTCTCCTACAAACATCCTTAGCTTCTCAACATCTTCAACGAGGTTATAGTATATTTGCTTTTCTTGCTTTAAGTTTTCTTCAAAATCTGTTACTTGTTGTTGGATTGCAAAAAGCTGATTTTGCAATTCATTATTCTTCTCTTCCTGCTCAATTAGCAAATTACGAATTTCAAACTCTTTTTCCCATTGTTCAGATGAAATTTCTTGTTTCGGTGTATTTTGCTTTGTCAGTTGATAAGAGTATGCGATTAGAAAGCCGACAACTACCATCACAATAAAAACGAGAAAGGAATTAACCTTCATTTTGTTCATCGCTTGATTGCTCCTCTGCTTCTCCTTCCATCTGCTCTTTATTATAGGCTTCAAAATAAGACCCAACTTCCAAATGAATAATCCCTTTCATATTCGGGTCAAGTTGACTCACAATTTGCGGGTACGATTTCATCTTATCAGCAAATGTACGAATGGTTGCTAACACTTGATAACCGTCGCTCATATAGATTGTAATTCGTTCACTATCCGTGTCATTCGGTGTATGGTGAATTTCCGATATCGCATTGGAAACACTTTCAGGTAACTCCTTCAATTGAAGTGACATCGCTTGTATCAAATCCGCTTTTTCATCCCAATCTATTAATATTGGTGCATCCGGCACTTTCAATTGCTCTTGTTTCTCTAACAAATCACCATTTTCTAGTATCGGATAAAACATCGAATCTTTAAATACGTACGCCACCCGCTCATTTTCTGTTATAGATAAAATGACAGTGGATGGGAATTTTTTCTTAATTACAACATCATTTACTTGTTTGTTTGATTTTATTGACTTGATAACCTCATCTTCATTTATTTTCCAAAAGCTTGTCTCATTTGTAATTCCACTTAATTCAATGATGGTGGTTTCCCCAACATTGACTGCTCCTTCAACTTCAACATTTGAGACTTTGCTCAATGGAGTTTGTAGATAAATGATAACAAGGATTAACAAGAAGAAAGTAAAAACAAATCCAATAAGCTGTCGATTTGCCTTTTGTCGTCGTTTTTCCTTTAATTGCGGCACGCGGTCTTCCAATGAAATAACCTTTTGCTTTTCCAATCTATGTTCACCTCACCATAGACATAAATGCCTAGGTAAATTATCTCATTCTTTACGTAAAACCGAAAATAAACGGCATGAAATGCCGTTTATTTTCTTATTTCCTATATTAGACATTATACCATAGCCTTCCCTAATAAAGGGGACTGTTTTAAGATTTATGCCCGATAATTTCCACTTCAGTTTCCATTTTAACATCAAATTTTTCTTGAATCGTTTTTTGAATATGAGCGATTAAATCTAAAACATCCTGAGCTTTTGCATCTCCAGCATTTACGATAAAGTTACCGTGCATCTCAGACACTTTAGCTCCTCCAATTTGAAAACCTTTTAAACCCGCTTTTTCAATTAACTGTCCTGCATAATTTGGGAGTGGGTTTCGGAATATACTACCAGCACATGGGAAGTTCCACGGCTGTGTTTCTCTTCGATAATCTTTATTCTTTTGCATCTCCGCAACAATTGTTTCTCTTTCACCTGATTGGAGTTTGAGTACTGCTTCAAGAACAATTCCAGGACGTTTCTTTTGTAAGACGGAAGTTCGATATGAAAATTCCATCTCTTCATTCGTTAACCATTCCATCGTACCGTCCTCAAACAATACATGTGCCTTTACCAATATATTGGACATATCAGAACCGTGTGCACCAGCATTCATATAGACTGCACCGCCTACTGATCCTGGAATTCCACCTGCAAACTCTAAACCAGTGAGACCTTTTCTGCTTTGAAGAGTCGCTAACGTAATGAGCGAGTAACCGCCTCCTACGGTGATTAACTCTCCGTCTTCTTGTATATGGTCCATTCCTTTTCCAAGCTTTATTACTACACCACGAAGCCCTTCATCTAATACGAGAAGGTTAGAGCCTCTTCCGATAGCTCGCCACGGCACATTGTGCTGACGGACAATATCCATCGTTCTTTTTAATTCATCAATCCCATGAGGTTCTACAAAAATATCGGCAGGGCCTCCAACTTTCATCGTTGTATGATTCGCAAGTGGTTCATCTTGCAACACTTTACCTACTTGGGCTTTTTCAAGCTGTTGTATGATATCTTTCATGTTAACACCCCGTTTTACATCTCTTTACTTTTTACTCACTAATCTTTCAATCTCTTTATACAATCTTTCAGCAGCATCTGGTACACCTAACGCTCTCGATGCTTCCTTCATTTGATTTAATCTCGTTTCGTTTAGTAATATTTCATCAATATGCTTAATCAGCGACTGACTTGTTAAATCTTTTTCTAATAAAAGCACAGCTGCCTCATGATCACTTAAACTTCGCGCATTAACTTCTTGATGATTTGCCGTAACGTAAGGACTCGGAACTAAAATGCTTGGTAAACCGAGAGCTGTTATCTCAGCCAAGGTTGTAGCACCTGCACGCGAAACAACAAGATCAACTCCACCTAAAACTTCTGGCATATTATGAATAAACGGCTTAATGATAACATGAGACCCTACGTTTCTGTTTTTCGCTTGTTCCATTACGTGATCATAATGTACTTCTCCCGTCACGTACACCACTTGATAACTTTGTTTTGCAAAATGCGGTAATGCTTCAATGACGGCTTCATTAATAGGGCGAGCTCCACGTGAACCTCCAAAAATTAAAACACATGGCTTCTCACTGTTTAATCCCAGGGATTTGCGTCCTTTTTGCGGATCCTTTCCAATGACTTCAGAGGCGCGTGGATTTCCTGTTAATACTACTTTATGTTCTGGGAAATACTTTTTTGCTTCTTCAAAACAAATCGCTACTTTATCGACATATCGAGCTAAAAATTTATTCGTTAATCCCGGTAAGCTATTTTGCTCATGGATTATTGTCGGAATACCTAATTTAGAGGCAGCATACACAACTGGTCCGCACACGTACCCTCCTGTACCAATAACGACATCCGCTCCGAAATCTTTCAATATTCGTTTACTTTTCGTGACACCTTTCAAAAAACGCACGACTGTTTTCATATTTTCCATCGATACCTTTCGCTTAAACCCTGTAATATGAATGGATTGAAACGGTATACCAGCTCTTTGGACGATGGAGCTTTCAAGTCCCTTTTCCGTACCTATGTATAAAAATTCTACATTTTCATGGTGTTTTTTTATTTCGTTTATTAATGCCAAGGCAGGATAAATATGCCCACCAGTGCCTCCACCAGACACTACAATTTTCATGTTCGTTCCCCCAATAAACCATACATTTGATTGAATTTCTTTTACCTAGACTGTTTTCGTATACATTGTTTCTATTACAAAACATTTTTAGTATAAACTCCTAGCATTACGCTCCATTCAAAGAGTAAATTATACCTTGAATCAATGTATTTTAATGTACTAATATAACATTTCATCTAGTAAACAGCTTATTTGTAAGATATTCCATATTTCACCAAAATGAATATAACCGTTATAAAATCATTACAATACTAGTCGATGGACTATCCAAAAACTATAGCTCTATCTTCGAAATTGAATTCGACTAATTTCATTTTGATGGCGGTCGCATTCCTCAGGCACGGCCAGTCTAGTTTTGGTTCGAGCTGTTCTCATTGGTGTCACCGCCACCTTTTTTATTAATGTTCGTTCAAAAACCAAGTGGAGAAAAACGAGGTGCTTTTCTCCACTTGTTTCATTTTAGGAACCAATTAGACAGCTCCAAGCATTCTCTTATTATTATAACGAATTTTACCGTTAAATCGTTACAACAATTTGACATTTCATTAATAAAATTTCTCTCGTTTTGTAATGTTTATATCAATGAAAACAATTATAAATTAAACGGATCCGTCTCTACGTAAAGCGTGGTGAAATCCATTAACAACCCAATTCTACCACTCGAAACATGTTTCACGAGCTATTTATATTTCTAGTCATCTAGTAGCGAGCATATCGGCTTATATTTAACAATACGCCTATTGCCATTAACATTAATGTAAGAGAAGAACCACCGTAACTTAAAAATGGCAAGGTAATACCTGTAACGGGCATCAAACCTGTCACTACCCCTATGTTAATCATTACTTGAATTGCTATCATAGCAATAATACCAACTGCTAGAAAACTTCCGTATAAATCGGGCGCCCCTAAGGCAATCCGTACCCCTCTCCAAAGTAAGAGGCTGAATAATAACAAAATAAGTGTCCCGCCAATAAACCCTAATTCCTCTGCCAATATAGCAAAGATAAAATCTGTTTGTGGCTCTGGTAAATAAAAAAACTTTTGTCGACTTTGTCCAAGTCCTAGACCAAACAATCCACCAGGACCTATTGCATAGAGTGATTGAATGATCTGGAATCCGCTTCCTAACGGATCTTCCCAAGGATCCAAAAACGATGTAATTCGTTTGATTCGATATGGAGCTGACACGACAAGCCCTGCAAAGCCAATCAATCCAATAATCCCTAGACCGACAAAGTGACTAATTCGAGCTCCTGCAATAAATATCATCACAATACATGTTCCAACCATAACAGTACCCGTCCCTAAATCTGGCTGTAACATAATCATTCCAAATGCTAAAAAAACAAGTGATAAAGTCGGAACAAGTCCTTTTTTTAACGACGTAATTTTCT
The DNA here is from genome assembly GCF_022809095.1 of Bacillus kexueae. Taxonomy (GTDB): domain Bacteria; phylum Bacillota; class Bacilli; order Bacillales; family Aeribacillaceae; genus Bacillus_BZ; species Bacillus_BZ kexueae. The sequence goes on along the minus strand of NZ_JALAZE010000003.1, from coordinate 106,338 downwards.
TTTGATTTTCCGACAAATATTTTGCTAAAAAAGCAATCATAGCTAGTTTCATAAATTCGGACGGCTGAATAGAGAATGCCCCTACACCAATCCAACTACGCGAACCATTTCGGACCATACCTACACCAGGAACTAAAACAGCCACTAATAAAATAAAACAAATGATAAGCAAGACTTTTGACCATGTCCGCCAAGTCCAGTAATCAACGTTCATAATGAAAAACATCGCTACGATTCCTAACCCAGCAAATAATAACTGCCGTTTCGCAAAGAAAAAAGAATCGTCAAACTTATACGTTGCCCATACGGCGCTTGCCGAGTATACCATAATTAAGCCGATGGATAGTAATGATATCGTGATGATTAATAAAATAAAGTCAGGAGTCGATTTTTTCGTTACCAACGTTATACACCCCGTTATACATATTTAAAGGGCGCATCTTTCTCGAACAAGCCCTTATTTTAGCTTATGCACAGCATTGATGAAAATGTCACCACGTTCTTCAAAAGTTTTATATTGATCCCAGCTCGCACATGCAGGTGATAATAAGATGACATCTTGTTCATTAGACAAATCATATGCAGCATAAACCGCTTGTTCCACATTATCGACACGTTTTATTTTTTCTATTCCTAACTCACTCGCTATACGTTCAATTTTCGGCGCGGTTTGACCAAATGTGATAACGGCTTTTACATGTCCCATTGCATCTTTTAATTCATCAAATTCATTCCCTCGATCAAGGCCACCCGCCAATAAGATTGTTGGAGAAGAAAATGCACTTAAAGCTTTCGATGTCGCTAAAATATTTGTTGCTTTCGAATCATTATAAAATCTTCTACCCTTTACAGTTGCTACATATTGCAGTCGATGTTTCACTCCTTGAAACGACGTTAACACCGCTTTTATTGATTCATTCTTCACACCTCGAAGTTTTACAACTGAAATGGCAGCTAAAATATTCTCTAAGTTATGCTCACCTGGCAATACAATTTCGGAAGCTTCCATAATGACCTCGTTTCCGAAATATATTTGTCCTTCATGTATATAAGCACCGTTCACTTTCTGGTTTGTCGAGAAGGCGATAGGTTTTCCCTTCGAATCTTGAACTAATTCTTTAACATTTTTGTCATTTGCATTGAAAACGGAATACTCCTCTGCCGTTTGGTTAAGGTATATCCGTTGTTTCGCCAACATATACTCTTTTTTCGTCCCGTGATAATCCAAATGTGCATCAAAAATATTTAACAACAGGGCGATATGCGGACGAAAGTGAATCGTTCCTAAAAGTTGAAAGGACGAAAGTTCCATTACTACGACGTTGTCCTTCGTCGCTTGTTGAACTACTTCACATGCAACATTCCCTATATTTCCAGCGATTAACGGGTTTTGCCCATCCTCTTTTAACATTTTGTAAATTAAAGTTGTTGTCGTTGTCTTACCATTTGATCCTGTAATTCCAATAATTTCCGCCTCTGATACGTAGTAGGCAAGTTCAACTTCTGTAATTACAGGGATTTTCTTCGCTTGAGCTTGTTTAACAATGATATTGGAATACGGAATTCCCGGATTTTTCACAACCCATTCTATCTTCTCTTGCTCAAGCAAGTCTTCGGGATGATGACCACAAATGACATTAATTCCAATAGCTTCTAATTGCTTTGCAGCTTCGTTTTCCTCATAAGGCTTCATGTCATTTACAATTACATCTGCTCCCACTTTATGTAATAATTGAGCGGCTGCTAAGCCGCTCTTTGCTAACCCTAATACAAGGACTTTTTTCCCTTGAAAATTGTCAATATTTTTCACCTTACATCCACACCTCGATATAGATTCCTAGCATTGCAAAGACTAGTCCAACAGTCCAGAATGTCGCAACTACTCGCCATTCCGACCATCCAAGCAGTTCATAATGGTGATGAAGCGGACTCATCTTAAACACGCGACGACCTGTTGTTTTAAAAGAAATAACTTGAATAATGACCGATAACGTTTCGATGACAAATACACCACCGATTAACACGAGAAGAATTTCTAACTTCGTTAATATAGCCACCGTCACAATCGCCCCACCTAAAGCTAGAGATCCTGTATCTCCCATGAAAACTTTTGCTGGGTGAGCATTAAATACTAAAAATCCTAATACAGCTCCAACTACTGCTACTGAGAAAATGGCGACATCATATTGGCCTTGGTACCAAGATAAAACAGCATATGCCCCAAACGCAACTGCAGCCGTCCCTGATAATAAACCATCTAAACCATCGGTTAAGTTTACGGCATTTGAACCACCAACCAACATGAAAATAATGAGTAGCACATAAGCAATTCCTAAATCAAACGAAACATCCGTACCAGGGATATGAATCTCAGAAGAGAATCCATATCGATTAAATACTAAATAGAAAATAACGGCTATGATAATTTGTCCAATTAGTTTTTGTTTGGAAGTTAAGCCTAAATTTCTTTTCATGACTACTTTTATGAAATCATCTAAAAACCCTAATAAACCATAACCAATTGTCACAAAGAGTAACAAATACATTTCCACACTTGGCTCAGAAAACTTTGATGTCATGACGAGAGTTGTCACCACAATCGAAATAATAATCATGATGCCACCCATTGTAGGGGTTCCTGATTTTTTTTGATGAGATTTCGGACCTTCTTCACGAATGCTTTGGCCGAATTTTAACCTTCTTAAAAACGGGATAAAAATCGGTGAAAGTAATACGCTAATTAAAAAACCCATTAAAATAGTAAAAATCATTACTTGCTCAAGCATAAACTTTTCCCCCTTTCACCGAAATCCCCTGCTTCTTTTCGAACTTTGTATTTATTTTTACCATATGTGTTGTGCCATTAATCCATTCCACTTTCATTTACTCCTCTTTTTCGTTCCTTTTCTTCTTAATTTCTTCAATCGCTACTGCACGATCATCAAACTCATACGTTTCTTTTCCTATGATTTGGTACGTCTCATGACCTTTGCCAGCAATAACAACAGTATCACCAATCTTCGCGTTGTGAATCGCAAACTGAATGGCTTCGTCTCTTTTCACAATGGAACGATAATGTTTACCACGCACACCCTCTTCCATATCCTTCAATATTTGAAGTGGGTCTTCGCTCCTCGGGTTATCCGATGTGAATATTGGCTCTTCAGCATACTTTACAGCAACTTGAGCCATTAAAGGTCTTTTCGTTCGGTCGCGATCTCCTCCACATCCAATCACGACATACACTTTACCTTTCGTAAATGTCCGAACCGTTTTCAAAACGTTTTCTAAGCTGTCAGGTGTATGTGCATAGTCAACGATAACAGAAAAGTCTTGCCCTTCTTGTACAAGCTCAAATCTGCCTCTAACTCCTTTAAGCTGTTCGACAGCTTTTACAATCGTATCTAAGTCCATACCGCTAACCATAGCAGCTGCAACAGCTGCTAATACATTATACACACTGAATTTCCCTACTAAGTTCATAGTTAACGGAACATTCCCGATTGGGGTTAGTAAATCAAATGTAGTTCCATTTGATCCCATTTTAATATTTTTTGCCATTACATCAGAAGGCTGGTCGATCCCGTATGTCACGACATGTGCACTTGTCATCGCTTTATAAAATTCTGAAGCTTGATCATCTTGATTCAAAACAGCAAATTTAGGTTTCTGATGATTAAATGTATTTCCTAGTTGAGCAAATAAAAGACCTTTTGCGTTACGATATTCTTCCATCGTTTCATGATAGTCTAAATGATCTTGGGTTAAATTCGTAAAAACAGCTACATCGAAATCGCATCCGTGTACACGACCCATATGAAGAGCGTGTGAAGAAACTTCCATGAACGCATGAGTAACATCATTTTGAACCATATCATGAAACGTTTTTTGCAATGTTAAGCTCTCAGGCGTTGTATTCTTCACTTCAAATGTTTCGTCTTTTATTTTCATGTACATCGTGCCGATTAAGCCTGTATTTTTATGAGCATGCTTAAATATTTGCTCTAAAATGTGAGTAATGGTTGTTTTTCCATTTGTTCCTGTAACACCAATGAGGTGCATTTTGTGAGTTGGATGATCATAAAACGCATCCGACAGCCGAGCCATTGCTCGTTTCGTATCAGGAACAACAACTACAGGGATGTCAATCCCCTGCAACTTACGCTCTGCAATTATTGCAACAGCCCCGTTTTCAATGGCTTGTTGAACAAAATCATGTCCATCAACCGTAAACCCTTTAATACAAATAAAAAGGCTCCCTTTTTTAACAAGCCTTGAATCCATTTCTATTGACGAAATGGTTACCGTTGGTTCTCCGAAAACGTTATATTGATATAAATGTTTTAATAGAGCCCTTAATTCCATCATTTTCAATCCTCTCAACTTACTTCTACTTCATATATATGTATAGCAGTAACGATGTACGTAAACATTTTAGCTTAAATAACAAAAAAGTTCCATACAACGTAAAAACAATTTATGAACGAAAGTGCAGAAAGGGCTAACGATACAGATGGAAACTGTATTGTGAGCCCAATGTGATGATACTATTACACTGCCTATCTATAAATTCAACTTTCTGAAACTACTTCTATGAATCCTCTTGTTCGTCACCAACAAATACACGAACTTTTGAGCCCTCTTTTACTTTTTCACCTGGTGACGGAGATTGATCAATAACGGTATTGCCTTCTCCACTAATTTCTACTTGCAAATTAACGAGTTGTTGGTTTAGTTCTTGCTTCGTCAACCCTATAATATTCGGTACTTCTACTAGCTTTGTGTCCAGCCATGTATATTCTTTTTCAATTTGTTCTTCCCTTGGTTCTACCTCCATATGCCGAAGACTATCTTCAATAATATTGCCGACAATTGGAGCTGCGACTACTCCTCCAAATTGAACCGTTCCTTTCGGGTTATCAACCGCCACATAAACAACAATCTGTGGATCGTCCGCTGGAGCAAATCCAATAAAGGAAACAATGTGGTTATTCTCTAAATAGGCACCGTTCACAGCTTTCTGAGCTGTTCCTGTTTTCCCTCCGACCCGATACCCATCAACAAATGCTCCTTTCCCCGTTCCTTGAGCAACAACACTTTCAAGCGCATAACGAATTTCTTTTGATGTTTCCTCTGAAATAACTCGTCTTTTAGCAGTTGGTGTAGTTGCACTAGCAGTCTCACCAGTTAAAGGATCTATCCATTCTTTTGCGATGTATGGAGTGTACAAAATTCCTCCGTTTACTGCTGCAGATACTGCCGCCACTTGCTGAATAGGAGTTACCGATACCCCTTGACCGAATGCTGTTGTCGCTAACTCAACCGGTCCGACGTTTTTCTCCGCGAAAAGGATCCCTTTTCCTTCTCCCTGTAAATCAATTCCTGTTTTTTCACCAAATCCAAATTTTTTAATATAACTGAAAAGGGTGGAAGTTCCTAAACGTTCTCCCAACTCGACAAACCCTGGGTTACATGAGTTTTGAACGACTTCTAAAAACGTTTGATGCCCATGTCCTCCTTTTTTCCAACATCTAAGCTTGGCACCGGCTACGGTTGCATGACCTGGGTCATCAAAGGTTTCTTTTTCTAAGTCAACTTTTCCCTCCTCCAATGCAGCTGCTAACGTGATAATTTTAAAGGTTGAACCCGGTTCATATGCACTCCAGATTGGTAAATTTCTGTTATAGACTTGCGGGTCCACTTCTTGATATTCAGCGGGGTCGAAATCCGGACGCGAAGACATGGCTAAAATTTCTCCATTATTTGGATTCATCGCAATCGCAATAGCCCCATCCGGGTTGTATTGAGCCACAGCATTATCCAACTCTCGTTCCACAATTTTTTGAATATCAATATCTACTGTTAATTTTAAATTCAAGCCATCAACAGGTGGTGTATATTCTTCTCCTTCTCCCTCTAAACGATGACCTTTTGCATCAGAATAAAACTGGACATATCCTCTTTCACCTTTTAATTTTTCTTCATAATACAATTCAAGACCCGCTAACCCTTGGTTATCAATTCCCGTGAACCCAAGAACATGAGATAAAAAACTGCCATATGGATAATATCGCTCATTATCTTCAGCGATATAGACACCAGCAAGTCCTAGCGCTCGCACTTCCTCAGCTTTTTCATTTGAAATCTTTCTTCCTTCTTTTATTCTGACACTCATCGCCTGCTTCGTCACATATTGATAAGCCTTCTCTACACTCATATTCAATACGGATGCCAGTTCAGTTGCCGCTTCATTCGGGTCTTCAATTTGACGCGGTATGATATAAACGGTAGGAGCACTTACATTGGTCGCAAGCTTTTCACCATTCCGATCTAAAATTTCTCCTCGCATTGGTTCAAACGGGATGTTCCGACTCCACAAATCTTTTGCTAATGTCGTCAGTTGATCGCCAATCAAAAGCTGTACATACCCCAGGCGAATGTCGATAATAAAGAAAATTAAAAACCCCGCAAATAGGACCGTCACAAGTCTTTTTCGAACGGTAACATTAGATACACGCACAGTCGATACTCCCCTCACACATTGGTCGTTATCGAAACTATATGCGCCGAATTTTCATAATAGAACAAGCCCTACTACTCACGTATTGAATGATGGACATTTGGTGTAAAAAATAGCGGCTGTCCAAAAAGTACAGCCCCTTTCTTCGTAAATTGAAATTCGGTTCATTCAATTATCTCCTCCTCAACTCGCAGGCTCGTCTGTGGGGCCTCCGCTCGTGCAGTTCCCGCAGGAGTCGCCGTCAGCTTCTTTCAGATCATAGCCAAAAAATACAAAAGCAAGTGGAGAAAAACGACCCGTTTTTCTTCACTTGCTTCATTTTTTAAGGGCTTATCGGACAGCCTTATCTATCTTCCTCTTCAGAACTCTGTTCCGCTTCTTCACTACTTCCCTGTTCGGCGTGCCCATCCGTTTGCAAGTTAACCATCAATGTTGCACCTTCACTAACTTCTGTTCCCGCCTGGATGGATTGTGCTGCTACATAACCGTTTCCTTCAACATTTACATGTAAGCCGATTACAGTAGCCAATTTGTATACATCTCGTAATGACCAACCAGTTAAATCAGGTATTTTCATTGATCCACTCGTTTTTAAAATAACTTTTTCATTAGCAATCACATTCGTATCAGGAAGAGGATATTGATCGGTAATTTTATTTCCATCTCCAAGTGTAATTACTTCCAAAGATTGCTTTTGTAATGATTCTACAACTCTTTGCACTGTATCTCCTTTATAATCCTGCAATGTAAATCCGATCTTTGTTTCCGATGATTTTGGTTCCTCTGTTGTTTCAGGTTTAACACGTAAGTATTCCAAGGCGTTCTTCATAACCGTTTTAAAAATAAATGATACAGGTGCACTCCCTGCCTCGGTTGGTTCTAATTCTGGTTGCTGTACAGCGACATACATAATGAGCTTGGGATTATCTTTCGGAGCCATTCCTAAGAAGGAGAAAATAAAGTTCTCTTTTCCAGACAAATATCTTCCGTTTTCAAAAATTTGCGCAGTTCCTGTTTTTCCAGCTACTTCATATCCATCAATATGAAATACTTGACCGGTTCCATTTTCCGAACTGACAACTGTTCCTAAAATATCACGCGCTTCTTTAGCCGTTTCACTTGTAATCGGCTCTCCTGCAACTTCTGGTTCGTTATCCACTATCGTTTCATTCGTATCAGGATCGACAATCTTATCAATAACATACGGCTTCATCATCTGTCCGTTTCCTGCAACAGCTGTTGCCGCTTGAATTTGTTGAATTGGAGTGACAGAAGAAGCTTGTCCAAAGGCAGTGGAAAGTTTGTCACGTTCATACGTATATTGAATTGTTCCCGTTAACTCCCCTGGCAAGTCAATTCCAGTCTCCTCCATGAAACCAAATCGCTCTAAATATTGATAAAGTGTATCAAAACCTATTTTTTCTTTCGCAAGAATAGAAAAGGCAACATTTGATGAGCGTTGAACCCCTTCATTAAACGTGATGGCCCCCCACCCGACATTATTATGGTCTTTAATATCTTTTGCCCCTTGCACTGGGTAGGTGCCCGATTGAAACATATCATTTCCGTTATATACCCCTTCATTAATCGCAGCTGCCAGGGTGAAAATTTTCATTGTTGATCCAGGTTCAAAAGCGTAAGATATTGCATCATTATAGTAATTTGTGATATCCCGTACATTCGGGTCAAAACTAGGATACTGGGACATTGCTAATATTTCCCCTGTTTTCGGATCAGCGACTATTCCGATCATCTTTTTTGGATTATATTCTTTTCCAGCTTCCTTCATCGCATCATCTAAAAACGTTTGGATTTTTTGGTCAATCGTCAAATATACAGTATTTCCATTGTCCGGTGCGACAATTTCATCTTCACTAGAAGGCAATTTGAGTCCGTAGCTGTCTTTTTTATATTGAACGTAACCATCTGTTTCTTGCAAATATTCATCTAAATATGCCTCGACTCCTAGCTTTCCAACTGTCTTTTTCTCTTCTTTTATCGCAAATCCGAGGATATATGAAGCGAAATCTCCGTTTGGATAGAAGCGCTTCGTATCACGAATAAAACCAATACCTGGTAGTTCAAGTCTCTCAATCTCTTGTTTTGTGGAGAAGGTTAAATTTCGCCCTTTTGACCCAAACTCCACTTGCTTCCGGTCTTTATTTAAAATCGATAAAATTTCACTTTCTTCCATATTTAAAATTGGGGCAAGCTTTTCTGCCGTTTCTTCTTTATCCACAACGTGACGTGGTTCTTTTGCATTTTCAGTTAATTCTTCATCTAGCACAGCCACAATGGTAAATGTCGCGGTATCCTGTGCAAGCACTTCCCCATTTCGATCGACAATTGTGCCTCTTGTCGCTTCAAGCATCACTTGATTTGTATACTTTTCTTCCGCTTTCACCGCCAATACTTGTCCATCTACTTTTCCGGTTGCTTGGATATAAAAAAATCGGCCTAATAAGACAAAAAAGAGCAAAGCAAATATTAAGGATAATATTGCTGCTCCCCTGTTAATGTTTTTGCTTTTTTGCATATCGATCAGTCCTGTACACCTTTTACGTTATTTGGATTTAATGTAAGCCCTAATTCTTTTGCTTTCGCCCAGATACGTTCAGGATTGCTTAATTCATCTTGTTGAATAAGAAGGTCATTGTTCACTTTTTGTTGTTCGTTTACTTTCGCTTCAAGCGCTTGAATATCTTTGTTCACTTCGTATAACTTTACTTGATTTGACAAAATAAACACGGCACCGAATACAACAATCATCATAAACATGCCAAACAACATTTTTTCACCTAGTGTGAATAAAGGACGCTTTTGAACAACTACTTTTTGTTGGACTTGTTTCGACTGTTCATTTTGTTTCCGCTCTTGGATCTTAACGGCTAAATTGCTCATAAATCCTTAAACCTCCTTAATAATCAACTTTTTCCGCAATACGAAGTTTTGCAGATCTAGCTCGATTGTTGTCTTCAAGTTCTTCTTCACTTGGTATAATCGGCTTCCGTGTGATAACTTTAACCTTTGGTTTAAATTCTTCAGGTATCACTGGTAAATTCGGTGGTAACGGAGGTGTCTCGGCCGCTTTTTTAAATGTTACCTTACAGATTCGATCTTCAAGTGAATGGAAGGTAATAACTGAAACGCGACCTTTCGGATTTAATAAAGCAATAGCTTGTTCAATGGCTTCTTCAAACACTTTTAGCTCATCGTTCACAGCAATGCGAATCGCTTGAAAAATCCGTTTTGCTGGATGACCACCTTTTCGGCGAGCAGGCGCTGGAATCGCTTCTTTAATAATTTCAACGAGTTCGCCTGTTGTTTCAATAGGTTTGATTTGACGAGATGACTCGATTTTACGAGCAATTTGTTTTGAAAATTTTTCTTCTCCATACTGGAAAAATATTTTCACTAATTGCTCATACGACCATTCATTTACGACGTCGTAAGCAGAGAACGATTGGTCTTGATCCATTCTCATATCTAAAGGTGCGTCATGATGATAACTAAACCCTCTCTCAGGTGTATCTAATTGAGGAGAGGAAACGCCTAAGTCAAATAAAATTCCATCCACACTTTCAATTCCAAGTTCAGATAGCTTTTCCGTTAAAAAACGAAAATTACTTTTAATGAAAGTTACCCGTTCTGAGTATGGAGCTAGTCTCTCTTTTGCATGCATTAATGCGAAATCATCTTGGTCAAAAGCGATCAGACGTCCACCCTCTGTTAGTCTAGAAGCAATTTCAAAGCTATGGCCGGCACCGCCTAAAGTGCAGTCAACATAAATTCCATCGGGTTTTATGTTTAACCCGTCCACAGCTTCCTTTAATAGTACCGTTTTATGTTCAAACATTGTTGTAACCACCTTTAATTATCACAAGTTGAAATCACCTATTGCTGTAAATGGGAGAATACATCCATCACTCCCGATTCTAATTCTTATTATCAACATTTCAGTGATTATATATCAAAATCAATCATGTTTTCAGCTATTTCTTCAAACGATTCTTCTTGCTCTTCTACATATTTCTCCCAAACCTCTTTACTCCATAATTCAATTCGATTCGAGACTCCAATGACCACACAGTCTTTTTCTAACTTAGCATACTTTAGAAGCGGTGCAGTGATGTTAATTCGTCCCTGCTTATCAAGCTCACATTCAACCGCTCCTGAAAAGAAGAATCGTGTAAATGCACGTGCGTCTTTTTTCGTTAGTGGGAGCGACTTTAATTTCTCTTCCAGTAAACGCCATTCGTTTAAAGGGTATCCGAACAAGCATTGGTCAAGACCTCTCGTTAACACAAAAGTCTCCCCAAGCCCTTCTCGAAATTTAGCAGGTACAATCATGCGCCCTTTTACATCAATTGTATGATGAAATTCCCCCATGAACATACGATGTCCCCACTTTCTACCCTAAACTCACCACTTTCCCCCACTTTTCTCCACAACTATATTGTACTATTTATGGAAATAAAAAAAAACCCTGTTTTACACAGGATTTTTTTCTTTTCATCCTCATATTTTGACAACTTTATGTTTTCCGTTACAGGAATATGTCTGATGCTGTAAGTTCTTTACGAATTCAGGTCCATATTTGTTGATATAGTAAAAGACATTCCAAATTCGCTCTTGAGGAGCACCATTCGGTAATAAAGATTGTTCAATTCTTCTAAACTTATTCAATTCATTTTCATACTTTTCTTGCACCCGTTTTCGAACCGCTTTTTCCACAAAAGAGAGCTGATTCTCAATAAAAAATGCATTTTTCTCAAGAAGTGGTTTAAGACTTTTGTCAATCTCTAACGCTTTCTCTCTTAATGATCGGTGGATTTGTTCAACTTGTTCTTTCGCTTCTTCAACAAACGGTTGAATATTTACCGGTTGTTGTTTTGCCAACCAATCCTCACTCAACGAATGTACGCCTTTCCCCCACACTTCTTCCAAACTCAATTCCAATTCATTCAAGTCCGACTCAATGTGACGTTCCATGAAAGTGATATTGATACGCGGGACAACTGGGGGCATTTTCAAGCGGCATGAACAGAATGCCTCTCGAAGTTCGCCCCAATAAACAATCTCACCTGGGCCAGCTATAAATGCAAGGGTCGGCAATAACATTTCCTGCATTAAAGGTCTCGTGACTACGTTGTTACTAAAGCGCTCAGGAGAATCGCTCAAGATTTTTTCTAATTCTTCAGCCCCTACTGTAAGCCCGTGCTCAGGAATGCTGAATGTTGCTTCGTCTTCCTTTTTTAGCAAGAACCTTTCTTGATCATAGTGGAAGAATATGTTAACACTATTTTCTTTCATTTCAATGATTGGCTCGTATCCAAGTTCGCGCATGCTTTGTTGCTGCTTCATAACGGAATCATAGATTTCTCTATGGCCTTTTAACAAGTGATAAAAATATTCTTTTTCGATTTCACGCAGTTCTGGAGAAGCAGCATTTATTAAAACAAGTCCTGAATCACTGAAAAGATCCATTACAATATACTCAAAAAAGTCTACATAAGAATAAGAGTTTTGAATGAAGTCATCTATTTTTCTTAGTAAGTCATTCGTATAATTCGTTTCACCGAAATGCTGAAACACTTCATGCACCCATGCCATACAAGCCTTTTTATCCAATCGAATGTCGGACACCATACTCTTTTGAATCGGAATTTGACGTATGGACTTCTTTTTTACTTGGTTTTTATTCAAGACATGAACATGATTAATTTCTTCAAAATCATGGTCCTCTCCCGCAATCCAAAAAACAGGGATTACCGGGACACCTAGTTTATTTTCCTGTTCTTTCGCTAAAGAAATAATAGAAATGATTTTATGTATTGTATATAAAGGTCCTGTTAAAAGTCCTGCTTGCTGCCCACCGACTACAACAACAGCATCTTTCTGTTTCAATCGTTCAATATTATGAATAGTTGCCTCACATTGCGGAAACTTTCGATGATAGTTTCGTAAATATTGAGCAAGTTCGTCTCGCTTATAGGTCCGCACCTTAACATCTTTTAAACGCTTTTCAAATACATCTTCATCGTGAATACAATAATCAAAAAAATGATCCATTTGCCCTTCATTTTGTACATAATCCTTTACAAATGGATTCTTTATAGGAAGGGAGAGTTCATAAACCTCCATCGTATAAAACTTCCTTTCTGACTCATAATCTACTTTCCGACATTGAGTATAGCACGGATTGGAGTTCAAACAAAAAATTTTGCACTCATTTTTAACAATTTCGTTCTAACCCTTTAATTGAGTGAAACAAAAAAGTTGTCAACGGTACATCTTTATTTTGACTGGTTGCTCTATTTAAAATGTATCCTAAAATTGAATCGACTTCCGTTATGTTTCCATGCTTTAAATCCCGTAGCATGGATGATTCATTTTCAGCCGTTTTTTCACAAATCGCCAACAAATATTCATAGTATTCATCAAAATGATCTAACTCCAAAATACCCCATATTTCTTGAAACAACATATGCACCGTATTTTGAAAAGATGGGTTTGTTACAAGTTGACCATTTTTCACCTTCCAAAGTGCCGTTAATGGGTTGATTACCGCATTCACTAATAACTTTTTAGCTAGTAGAGGATACCATTCTTCTTCAAGTAGGACCGGAAACTCCCTATTTGTTTTCTCAGAAATAGTTGCAAGAATTGAATAATCATTATTCGGTTGGAATGGAGCGACAACGATTCGTCCTTCACCAGTATGGATTACCTCATTCTCACATTTCTTTAACACTCCATGTTCCACAACACCTACAAAAAGTTGGTGTTGTTTTAATCTCGATAATTGTTCAATATGGGACATTCCATTTTGCAAGAAAATAATAGTGCGAGCGGAAAGCTTCTCTAGTTCGTCAAGGATATTAGTTAAATGGTATTGCTTTACCGTTACAAATAGCACTTCTTCATGATATTGAGGGATGCTCTTAATTAGTTGTGGATTTAGCGATTTCTTTGTAACTCCTGTTACTTTGATTCCATTCTCCCTAATGATGTCTGCTTGCTGTTCTGTACGCGTATATAGGGTTACATTAAAGTGCTCGGACAAAAACGCGGTTAACAATAACCCTACAGCCCCTCCACCGATAACACCAATTTTCAACTTTCTCACCTACCCTTTCAATCTCCTTTGCTAAGGAATTGTCTAATTTAAAACATTCAAAGCTCCCGCCTATCGGCTAAGGTCAGGAAGACCTAAGTGGGAGAAGAGAGCCGACACATCAGGAGCGAAACGACCCAAGACGTTGGCGATTGGAGCTAGAAATCAGAAGGTAATATGTATAAAAATTAAGTCTAATATAAATTTAAAGAAGGTGACCGATACGGCCACCATTCTTTCAATTATACCGGATAAACCGGGTGTTTACGATCTGTAAATTTTAATTGTTTTGTTTCATAATAGTCAAGTCGTGTGCTTAATTCATCTCGTAATTCATTAGCACTTACTATTCCATCTACGATAAGCTCTGAAGCTAGTTTATAAATATCGATGTGCTCTTTATATTCTTTTTGTTTTTGTTGCACAAATGCGATTTTCTCTTTCGGATCATCGATTTCATTAATTTTATTTGAATATACTGCATTTACAGCTGCTTCAGGTCCCATTACCGCAATTTGAGCAGTAGGAAGCGCTAAACAAACATCCGGTTCAAAAGCAGGTCCAGCCATCGCATATAATCCTGCTCCATACGCCTTACGAACAATAACTGAAATTTTTGGAACCGTCGCTGAGCTCATTGCCGCAATCATTTTCGCACCGTGACGAATAATACCTGCCCGCTCTACCTTCGTTCCTATCATAAAGCCCGGAACGTCCGCTAAGAAAAGAAGCGGAATATGATATGCGTCACATAGTTGAATGAACTTGGCTGCTTTATCAGCTGAATCAACAAATAATACCCCGCCTTTTACACGTGGCTGATTCGCAACAATTCCAACAACATGTCCGTCAATTCTTGCTAATCCTGTAATTAATTCTGGTGCAAAGAGCTTTTTAATTTCAAAAAAGCTACCTTCATCAATCAATCCATTAATAAACTCATACATATCAAATGGAACGTTTTGATTTTCTGGTACAATCTCAGCCAATGTTCTTCCTTCTATCGGCAATTTCGGAGTTACTTTTTCCGTTTTTTCCTTATAGTTAGATGGAAAGTAGGAGAGGTAATTTCGCGCCAGCATAATCGCTTCTTTTTCATCACTTGCAAGGACATCCCCACATCCACTTACAGAACAATGCATTTTTGCGCCGCCCATCTCTTCTAACGTAACCTTTTCTCCAATCACCTTTTCCGCCATTCTTGGAGAACCTAAATACATGGAGGCATTTCCATCTACCATAATAACGATATCACAGAAAGCAGGGATATAAGCTCCCCCAGCTGCAGAAGGTCCAAACAATAAACAAACCTGCGGAATCTTTCCAGATAATTTCACTTGATTATAAAAGATTCGTCCAGCTCCACGGCGATTCGGAAACATGTCAATCTGATCTGTAATTCTCGCACCAGCTGAATCCACCAAGTATAAAAGGGGAACACAAAGTTTTTCAGCCGTTTCTTGAATACGGATAATTTTCTCAACTGTTCGCGCCCCCCACGAGCCAGCCTTTACCGTTGAATCATTTGCCATAACACATACCGTTTGTCCATTTATTTTTCCAATCGCAGTTACGACACCATCCGCCGGTAAATCTCCCGCTTCGTAGTTAGCAAATAGTCCATCTTCCTTATATGTTCCATTATCAAATAATAGTGACAATCGTTCGCGGACAAATAATTTATTTTGTTGTTTTAATTTTTCATGATACTTTGCATGACCACCTTTGTATACTTCTTCAATCCGCTCTTTCAATTGATTGTCTAAATGATCGGTTTTCATCATCTTCATCCCCCCCTTATTTCGAAATCGTTAATAAAACATCGCCCTCGTTTACAAAATCACCAATTTGTACTTTTACCTCATCAACGACTCCTGTCCCTTCACTTTGAACAGGAATTTCCATCTTCATCGATTCTAACGTAAGTACATCTTGACCAACTGTTACTTCATCCCCTTTTGAAACGTGAATATTTAATACTGTTCCTGCCATCGTAGATTTAATTTCTTGCATCTTCTATTCCTCCATTTATTCGAAAATTATGATTGAGCGATCGTTCGGCTTTCGAGATAATTCGTGCAATATTCACCATTTTTAAACGCTTCATCTCCAATTAATTCTTGGAATAACGGGAGATTCGTTTTAATCCCATTTAGCACAACAGCTTCAAAGTATTGCTTAGCAAGTAAAAGGGTGTCGTCACGATTCATTCCTTTCACAATGATTTTCGCAACGAGAGGATCATAAAATGGGGTAACTTTATCTCCTTGACGATATGCGTTATCGACAATGATTCCTTCTAATCTTGGTAACACAAGTTCTTGAATTTCACCTGGTGAAGGTAAAAAGCGAACTGGATCCTCAGCATAAAGGCGAAACTCCATCGCATGACCTTTTGATTGAATTTCATGCTGTTTTAGCGGAAGTTCCTCCCCATTCGCAACGCGAAGTTGCCATTCTACTAAATCAATATTTGTAATTAGTTCCGTTACACGATGTTCTACTTGCAACCTCGTATTCATTTCTAAAAAGTAAAAATGTTCGTTTTCATCAACAATAAATTCAACGGTTCCTGCATTCACATAACCAACATGCTTAGCAGCTTTTATTGCTGCCTCACACATTTTTTGGCGTGTTTCTTCTGAAATGAAAGGGGACGGAGATTCTTCCACCACTTTTTGGTTTCTTCGTTGAATAGAGCAATCACGTTCAAATAAGTGAACGACATTTCCGAAAGAATCAGCAAACAATTGTATTTCAACATGTCGTGCGTTTGATATCCACTTTTCGATAAAAACTTTATCTGATCCAAAATAAGCTTGAGCTCTATTTTTTGTCGTTTGGAAGGCTTTTTCTAGTTCAGACTCATCATGGCACTTTTGCATTCCTATGCCACCGCCACCTCCACTAGACTTAAGCATGACTGGGTAGCCAATTTGCTCAGCGAGCACTTTCGCTTCCTCTAATGTTTTTACACCTTCTGAACTTCCTGGTAAAATCGGTACGCCAGCTTCTTCCATTTTCTTTCTTGCTTCAACTTTGTCTCCCATAAGACCAATGACATCCGGAGATGGACCAATGAAAGTAATTCCTGCATCCATTACATTTCTAGCAAATTGTTCATTTTCAGATAAAAATCCGTATCCTGGATGAATGGCCTCCACATTTTCTCTTTTTGCAATTTCTAAAATGGTATCCGACTTTAAATAAGATTTCGCTACGGGACTTTCTCCAATTCGGTAGGCATGAGTCGCTTTCTCGACAAATTCGAGATTGGCATCGGCGTCGCTATAAACAGCAACTGTTTCGATTCCCATTTTTTCACACGTTTCAATAATACGCGTTGCGATCTCACCACGATTTGCAATTAGTACTTTTTTCAATGCCTTTCCCCCTTTGTTCATCATTCTCCATCCCCTGACAAATGGATACATTCGACATGAATTTCAAAAATTCCTCCTCTTTTCAAGAAAACGCTTTCTAAATTTTGAAATTTAGTTTTATTCAAAATAATCTTTGGAAAAAAGATTGATTTTTTTGTATAATGTCATTATTAGAAATACTTAACAATCATAAAAGACTCCCTTCGAATTTCTTATCAACGAGTCACGATTTAATTTATTAATATCCATTCTGTATAACAATTTATGAATTAACAGCAGCATAGATGGTTAAAGGGGGAAATGAACTTGACGAAAGTAGAGCGTTTACTTGTTAACTATAAAACACTTGAGGAATTTAAAAAATTTAAAGAATATGGACTTCAAGAGTTATCGATGCTTGAGGATTTACAAGCTAACATTATTGAAAATGATAGTGACTCACCGTTTTACGGAGTTTATTACGGGGATAAATTGGTTGCACGGATGAGTCTTTATCGAGTAGACAAAAGGTTTGATCAATACTTTGAACCAGCTCAAGACTATTTGGAACTATGGAAACTTGAAGTTTTACCTGACTACCAAAAGCGGGGATATGGTCAAGCGTTAGTAGAGTTTGCAAAATCTTTTGGGCTTCCTATTAAAACAAACCCACGTGTGAAATCAGCTCATTTCTGGGAGAAAATGGGATTTGTACCTGTCGATTATGATATGGAAAGAGACCGTGGAGAAAACCCTCTTGTCTGGTATCCTAAGGGCGTAACTGCAAAAGAATCGTAATCAAACGAAGAATACTACCTAACACAAAATAGAAGTCTAGACAAAATTGTCTAGACTTCTATTTTTCCACTCTTTCAAGATTTCCGTTCCGATCCATTTGAAATTTCACTTTCTTTTCCTCTTCTTGTAAAACAACCATCTTTCTGGCTTTTTCCATAATTTCAATTAACGCTCGATAATCTTCCTCAACTTCTTCCAAATGACGCTTAAGAGCACTATTTTCTTGCTCTAATTGAAACAGCTTTTCTCCAAGTGCATTCACTTTTCCTTTTAATTCTTGATTTTCACCCTGTAACTCTTCGATTGAATGCTTATCTTCTAACCCTTTTAAATATTGAATAATATCTTGTAAATTAAGGGCTGTTGTATTTTGATCGATTTTAGGTTCACTAGTTCCTTTAATCGTATCACGATTTTGTTTCCTTAATTCTTTTCGCTGTTTTTTTGCTAATTCAATTCCCGTAGTATATTGCTTGCGGACATACGAATTCCATCGGAAACCACAAGCTGCGGAAGTTCGCGATAATTTTTTTCCAACTTCTTCAAAAGCTGATAATTGGGTACCGCCTTCCCGAATATGACGTAGTACAACTTCCGCTAACAATAAATCTTCATCTTGTGTCCATGCGTCTTGACGTGTAGCAGACATCATCATCCCCCCCTAAAAAGCTGCTTTCCATTATCCCTTTGACACATTTTATGCAGCTAATAGAGTAGATAGACTACTAGAAGGTTGTCTACTGGCTCAAAAATTGATTCACAGCATTTATATGCTCTTCCTTTTCCCACAAAATTGAACAGCGGTTAATTTCTTCTTCCATCTTTTCTTTTAAACGTTGTTTCCACTCTAATACTTTGTTTTGTTTGTACGCTTTTAATACATCAACTGAGCAAGCTGTCACGGTGTTAATGTATTCATAGGCTTCTTGTTCAAAATAATCATCTTCTACAATTTTTGTTATAAACCCTAACGCGTGAGCCTCTTTCGCCGTATACACTTTAGCAGAGCATAACATTTCCATCGCTTGTGCATGCGGTAACTTTTCAAATAACATCGAAGCGCCTCCCCAACCGGTTGTAATTGCTAACTTCCCTTGTATAAAACCAACTTTTGCACTTCTTTTCGCAATTCGAAAGTCACATGCTGTTGCGATTTCACATCCCCCTCCTACTGCAGTACCATTTAATATAGAAAACGTCGGAATCGGAAGGGTCATCCATTCGTATAAAATATTCCCCATTCTTGATAACATGTTAAATGCTTCTTCTTTTGTCTTCAATTGGTGGAAAACGGATAAATCTCCACCCGAGCAAAATGCTCGTTCCCCTTCACCTATTAAGACTACACCCTTTAATGTAGCATTATCTTTTATTTGTGTAATTGCACTTTCAAATTCATCCATTAAATCAAAGTCGATTGCATTACGAACTTCTTGTCGATTAATCTTTAATTGTAAAATCCCGTCCTTTTCAGATTTCATTAATTTTTGCATGTTCATTCCATCCCCCTTTTGTAAACTAGTATACCAACTGTCCACAATAGAAGGAATATTGGTTCGAAATTATCAAAAAAGCGATTGTACATCCATCCCTAATCATTCCCAACATTCACATTCCACCAGAAAAAATGAAAAAGAGGCATCTTCAAGTTAGTTATCCTAACTTAAAGACACCTCTAGAAAGAAGATTATTTATTTACAACTTCTTTTCCTTTGTAAGTACCACAAGCTTTACATACGCGGTGAGCTAATTTCATCTCTCCGCAGTTCGGGCATTCTACCATGCCAGGAACTTGAAGCTTGAAATGTGTACGACGTAATCTTTTCTTCGTTTTAGAAGTTCTTCTAAAAGGTACAGCCATCTTTCCCACCTCCTTACAGAGAGTAAAAAATGTTATGAACGATTGTCATCTTGTTCAAAAAATTTCGCCAGACCTGCTAATCGTGGGTCAATTTTATTTTTTTGTTCTTCTTCTGAAATCAACTTCCAGTTATTTCCCTCTTGAGGTGCTGCATGATCACTAAACACTTGTAACGGCACTTCAAGGAGGACAAGTTCGCGAATGACAGGCATTAGATCAACCGTATCCCCTTGAACCGAATGTGTATTTTCATCGTTTTCATCGTAATCACTCGGCTTTAACAAAAATGTCTCAACCGTTTGAATCGTAAACGGATATTCCACATCGACAAGCGTCCGCGCACACGGTAGCGTCATGACACCAGATATCGTTAGATGGAACGTAACTTTTGACGAGCTAATATCAGCCTTTCCTTCAACGTGGATTGGCGATAATCCCCGCAAGTCTGAGTGCGAATTCACTAACTCGTTCAATTCAATGTTTTCATTAATCAGTAATCCTTTATCTTGTCGTTTAAACAATTCATGTACTGACCATTTCAAATGGTATCACCTCAAGACAACAAAGGTAATTATAGCTTTCAAAAGAATATTTGTCAATATTTTTTCTTGACGCTATAATATAGGCAACTTCTATACAAATGTAACATGAAAATAAAAAAAGTCAAAATGAAAATAGGTTGGTGAGATCGATGAAAGCTACGGGACTTGTAGTTGAATACAATCCTTTTCATAACGGACATTATTATCATTTACAAATGGCAAAAGAAAAAACAAAGGCAGACTGCATAATCGCAGTTATGAGCGGTTATTTTCTACAAAGAGGAGAGCCCGCACTTGTTTCAAAGTGGGCTAGAGCAAAAATGGCACTTGAAAGTGGTGTGGACCTTATTGTAGAGCTTCCGTATGCTTTTTCTACCCAATCAGCTGAATACTTCGCTAAAGGATCAATCGCTATTTTAGATGCATTACGATGTCAATCGGTTTGTTTTGGTAGTGAACAAGGTGATATTGAACCTTTTAAACGAACGCTTGACCTTTTAACAAAAAAGAAAGAAGAATACAACGTTGCATTAAAATATGCACTCGATAAAGGACATAGTTATCCGAAGGCGAAATCAATTGCATTCCACACAATTATAGGTCCAGAAGACTTCGTTGTCGACTTAAGTCAGCCCAATAATATACTTGGGTTTCAATATTTAAATGCCATCCACACACTAGGAAGCAAAATGAGTGCTGAAACGATTAAACGAATTGGTGGAGGATATCATGATGAAACTCTTCATCAATCCTCGATTTCAAGTGCAACAAGCATTCGAAAAGCCTTGTTTGAACATCAAGACCTTTCATCATTATTAGAGAGTATTCCGAAACCGACGTATCATCATCTAAATGACTATTTCGAATCTCATCAACATTTTCATCGTTGGGAAAGCTATTTTCCTCTCTTAAAATATGCAATTTTAACGAAGACTAAATCTGAATTAGCTAATATCTATGAGGTTGAGGAAGGATTAGAGCATAGGTTAAAATCAAAAATTAAAAGCTCGGAATCGTTCCACTCATTCCTCCATGCCGTCAAAACTAAACGATATACAAGGACAAGACTCCAGCGAGTATGTGTACATATATTAACTAACACTACGAAAGAACAAATGGACAATCTTCCAAATCAAGCTCCTTATATTCGTTTACTTGGTATGAATAGGAAAGGGCAACAATATTTAAAAAAAGTTAAGAAATCGTTAGATATACCGCTCGTAGCTAAGTTATCGGCAGTGGAACATCCGTTATTAGATATGGATATCAAAGCTGCGAATGTGTATGCTCTTGCATTAGACTCACGTAAGCAAGAACCGTTTTTTATACAAGAGTATGCAACCGCTCCGCTTCGTTTTGATGAAGAGCGAAAAACTTTCTTAACATAAGAAAAGCGCAAAGCGCAAGTCCTTAGGCGAAGGGCGCTTTAGGACCTGCGAGGAGGCTTCCGTCGCCACAGCAGGGCCGAAGCGACCCGAGCTGATGGCGCATGGAGCTAGACACAAAAAAATGTAAAGAGAATACTTTAACACTTTATTGAACTTAGACTTTCTGTAACAATAAACAAAAAAGAAGAAAGCTACCTTTTATCGGCAGCCTTCTTCTTTTTGTTTTATTGTGCTTGTTGAAGATAACTTAGTGCGTCATCAAACGTATCAACGGGAACAATTTTCATTGTTGTGTTGATTTCTTTGGCAGTTTTAAGCGCTTCTTCGTAATTCGATTGCTTTATTCCTTCCTCATTTGGAGCAAAAAAGATTTCCATTCCAGCCTCATGTGCCGCTACTACTTTTTGAGCAATCCCGCCTATTGGACCGACTTCACCATTTTCGTTAATCGTGCCTGTTCCAGCAATTTTTCGACCTTTCGTCACATCGTCTTCCGTTAGTTGGTTATATATTTCAAGCGACATCATTAGACCTGCGGAAGGGCCACCGATATCCTCCGTATTTAACGTGATGGAAGGCGATGTTTCGATGTTACGTTCTGTAACTAAACTAATCCCAATTCCACTCTTTTCTGGGTCATCAGGAAATGGGGCAACCTCAACAGTAACCGATTGTGCATCACCTTCTCGATCAATTTCGAGCAGCACTTGGTCTCCTTTGTTTTTCGTTTTCACATAAGCGATAAAATCATCCGCTGATTGAATTGATTGACCATCTACTTGTTTAATAATGTCGCCATTTTTCAATACTTCTTCCGCTGGCATTCCTTCAATCACTTGCATAATGCGAACACCTTTATTATGTATTGAGACATCTTTATTTGCTGCCTTATATGCCACAAGAACAGCAGATTGTTGCGAAGACTCCATCATATGTATTTGGCGCTCAATGTACTCTTCATCCGACTCCCCTTCATATTTCACATCCTCAACAGGGTATGTTTCATAAAAAGGTTGTGTTTGAGCCCATAAGTAAGAGAAAACATTCGCCCGTCCTATTCGAACGGTAGTCAAGGCAAATGTTCCTTGATCAATATAACCACCTTCTACTTCCACCATTGGCTTAATTTCCGTCGCCATTCCAGGTTGAGTAATGTAAAATGGCAATTTTATAAACGTAAGTATTAAAGCGATGACAAAGCTAAAAGTCGTTAGCTTAATCCAACGATTCCTTATTCTCATGTTCTTCCTCCCACTTTTGAATCCGCTCCTTAATCTCGTCAACGTGCTTTTCCGCTTCTTCCTCTCCTTTCTTTAATATTTCTTCGATATTGGTAAAAGCTCTCGAGCTAAATTGTTCCACTTTCGGCCGAATCATAATATCGGAAGCAATTTTTCGATGATGAACCAATTCATCTTGCATAATATCAAGGCTTTGCATGATGACATCAAAGATTGAAGTAATTTTTTCATTCCGCTTAACGTCTGACACGTCAACCGCAATGACAATGTCAGCCCCCATGTCTTTTGCAACAGATACGGGTACGCGATCAACCACTCCTCCATCAACTAATAACATGTCATCAATTTGGACAGGAACAAAAATGCCAGGAATGGAGATACTCGCTCGAACTGCTTCAGCAACTGAACCTTTACTAAATACAACTTTTTTCCCTTCATTCAAATCCGTTGCAACAATTGATAAAGGAATTGACAATTCTTCAATCTTCTTGTTCTTTGTAAAAGCTTTTATTAATTCTTTTACTCGATTTCCTGTGACAAACCCCATTTTTGGAACAGTAAAATCGAGATAATATTTACGTTTGAATACCTTCGCTAGTTTATACATTTGTTCCATTTCTAACCCAGCAGCAAAAAAAGCACCAATTAATGCTCCCATACTACTTCCAGCAACACAATGTATAGGGATATTATGTTCCACTAACATTTTTAAAACCCCAAGATGCGCAAAACCTCGAGCACCTCCAGATCCTAAAGCCACTCCAACGGTAGGCTTTTTCCCCATGTTATCCTCCTAAAAAGATGAATTTGTTATCTATCTTATGGTCTAAACATACCACCTATACACGTATATTTGGATAGAAAGAGTGGACACGCACAATTTGTGTTTAACTTTTCTCTATTTTACCATGTTCTTCTCTTATGCGCAGTTTTGAATGCTCGTTAACACACTAGTTTTAATTGGAGGTATTCTTTTTGACCAAAACCGACTTCAACAATAAAGCGATGGCGATCAGCTTTTCAATATTTGCCCTTTTAATCATTTTGTTCCCTAAAGAATCGCTTGAAGCCTCTAAGTACGGACTAAGTATGTGGTGGAACGTCGTATTTCCATCATTACTTCCGTTTTTTATTGCTTCAGAATTGTTAATTGGATATGGAGTCGTCAGATTTATTGGCATACTATTAGAACCACTTATGAGACCTCTGTTTCGCGTTCCAGGGGTAGGAGGTTTTGTGTGGGCAATGGGAATGGCTTCAGGGTTTCCAGCTGGAGCAAAATTTACAGCTCGACTCCGAGAAACGAATCAAATAACAAGAATTGAGGCTGAACGACTAATTTCATTCACAAATTGCTCCAATCCTTTATTTATCATAGCTGCTGTTTCCGTCGGCTTTTTTCACAATGAACAACTCGCATTAGTTCTTCTTATTTCCCATTATTTAAGCAATTTTTGTGTCGGTATCCTGATGAGATTTTATGGAAAAGAAAAACAAAGTGATAGAAGGAAGCCTTCTTTCTTTGTGAAAGAAGAAGTCTCCTCACCTCCTCCCTTAGGTAAAATGCTTGGTGATGCGGTCATACATTCCGTCCAAACATTACTGATGATCGGCGGTTTTATCATATTGTTCTCTGTATTGAATCAAATGTTATCCCTTATCGGGTTCACAAAATTTTTAGGTATGTTCATAGGTGTGGTTCTAGCATCTTTTGGAGTGCCGGAGACACTTGGTATACCCATGATCTCAGGCCTTTTTGAAATTACCCTTGGAACGAAATTAGTTAGCGAATCTGACAGTATATTATTATATAAAACGATGATGGCCAGTTTTATTCTTGCCTTCAGTGGTCTATCAGTTCAAGCACAGGTAGCAAGTATTATTTCAGAAACAGATATTCGATTTACCCCTTTTTTTATCGGGAGAGTCTTACAAGGAATATTTGCTATCATCTTTACGTACATTTTTTTTCAACCACTCTATATCAAATCAACCATTTCAGAAGGAGTCGTATCTGCGTTTAAGCCCGTTCATCCAGAAAATTGGCTTGTATTTTTCAACGAAATTCTTTCTATTGGCCCGATAATAACGATTACTAGTATAATCATCTACTTACTTATCTATTGGAGAAGATATGTATTGAGAAGCACTCTTTAACTAAAGTACATTGAAAATGAAGTAAAAAAAGGTGCCCCTAACGAAACAGGGTCACCTTTTTATTCTTCCTTTATTTAAATTTTTCAATCAACGCTTCCTGTACAGCTTTTGGAACAAGTTCTGAAATATCCCCGCCATACTTCGCTACCTCTTTTACAATACTAGAGCTTAAAAAGGAGTATTGATTATTTGTCATCATAAAAAATGTTTCAATATTCTCCTCTAAAATTCGATTCATCGACGTGATCTGCATTTCATATTCGAAATCAGAAACCGCTCGAAGACCTCTTAAAATCACGTTTGCTTTTTTTTCCTTTGCATAATCGACCAAAAGTCCTTTAAATGATTCCACCTTGACGTTCGGAATATCAGCTGTCACTTGACGCAAAAGCTCACAGCGTTCCTCCACAGTAAAAAGAGGATTTTTAGATGAATTGTTTAGCACACATACATGTACTTCATCAAAAACATTTGCCCCTCGTTTAATGATATCTAAATGCCCGTATGTTACAGGGTCAAAACTCCCTGGACAAACTGCAATTTTACTCAAGTTCATTCCCCCATCCATTATGGCTCATATGATAAATAGTAATAATGGTTTGACCGTATACTTCCATCTTTTTTTGAGTAAGTGATCCAATGACATTTGGTAGCCTTACTTCATCGCTATGTTCACATATAATCATTCCTTCTTTTTCGAGAAGCTGATGCTCATCTATGAAGGATAAAATACGTTCTAATTGCTGTTTTTTATACGGTGGATCAAGCATAATTAAATCGAACGTTAACGAACGCTTAACAAGAGCTTTCAACGCTCGATCTGCTTCCGTTTTGTAAACTTCAGCCTGCTCAGTAAATTTACATGCCTTCAGGTTCGTATGTATAGTTTGGATTGCTTTACGATCACGGTCAATAAATATAGCTTTATCCATCCCTCTGGAAAGCGCTTCGATCCCTAGTCCACCGCTTCCAGCGAACAAGTCTAAGACCATCCCTCCTTCAAAATAAGGGCCCACCATATTAAAAATGGATTCTTTTACTTTATCTGTTGTCGGTCTTGTTGTCATGCCTGGAACCGCTTTTAACGGTTGGCCTTTTCGTGACCCTGAAACAACTCTCATTGTATATTCACCACTACTTTACAAATTTCCTCTTTTTTCGCACTAACATCTTATCATAGTGATTTAAAAGAAACAACAAGGGGGCCGGGAATACATGTGGTACGAAAAAATTAGAAATTACGTATATCCTTTTTGCAATTGGTCATAATGACTAGTGACAACATCGACACGATGATGTTGTTGCCAACCGCGGAGAAGACTTACGTTTCCCCATAAGTTCTTCCTCCGGTTTCTCCTCTCCCTTTGCCTTCTAATTTTAAAGGAGTTACTTTAAAAATTTAGAAGGACCCTGCAGGTATCTGCGGGGATTTTTTTATTCCTGCTTTCATTGGTACTTAGATGATCAGTGTCTTAGAACACAACGATAATCGACTCTTTTCTTTCCTATTGGTACATGTTAAGATTGGATGATGAAACTGATGAAATGGGGGAAATCTGAAGTGATTCAACGCTTTATTGAATTAGGTGAAGGATACTCTGATATATATGAATTAATTGAAATTGCTAAGCGAAATAGAGATCGAATTTCCTATTTAATGGCATTTCACTCAACGATTAAAGAAGAAGATGTAACTTCACTTGTTATCGTTTTAAATCCTACAAATCCAGGAGACTTCCAGCCTATTTACATATGTAGGGAAGGAATTCCAAACCCTCACAAAAAGCCAAATAAGCGTTTTGACTTATTTGCTCAGACAGCAGAACAACTTCAAAAGGACATCATTGAGTTAAACGTAAAGCCTTCTACAATATATCCTGAAAAGGAACTTTACTATCAACATTTAATTGGGATTTTAAGAATGAATCGTTATTTACCACCAATGCAATAAGAGCAGAATCAAATTGATTCTGCTCTTATAACCCCATTTTATAGTCATATTCTTTTGCTTTATCCACTTTTTTCTCGAATTCTAATTTTAAAAACGGCTTATAAGATGGTTCCACTTTTTTCACAAAAGAAAAAGAGGACAATTTTTCCACTAGATGATCTAGCTGCTCCATATCACAGTACATCACGACATATTTTAAACGCTTTGAAACATAATGAATGTTACCGAATTTACGAATCGTTTTTATATGCTTTAAAGAATGTAAATAAATAACCATTCCTTGACGTTTTTGAAACATTTTCATTTCTCCTTTGCATCCCTGTGCTGTTACTAGTTTACCAATTAATCAAAATACCGACAATCAACATTTGAAATGAGGGGTTTCATGGATGTAGAATCTCTATATGTAATGCTCATTCAAAATTTGACCAATGACAATCGTATTGAATCCAGTCAATATAAAAAGGTGACTGGTATTCCCTTCATCTATATTACTGTTTCTTCTCCAATTTCAATCAACGCGCTTGAAGGCATTGTTGAAGGCTATGCAAAACAAATAATTAAGTCGAAGCGGATAACCACTCAAACAATATTTGTACGTCAAACTAAACAATTGTATGTATTTCGTCATCGATTTTTCGTACCACAAGAAAAAATGTTTTGTTGTGGTAATGAATGTGAAGATTGTATATGGAAAAATCAAAAGTAATATATAAGAAAAGCGAGGGATATGTCCTCGCTTTTTAAGATGCCTTACAATTGCAACTACCACCTGAACCACAACCAGACCCACAAGATGCTGAGTCGAAATAAGGGTTCCCCGTCGGTACTTTTATATGTTCTGAAACCGAATGGCCAATGTATACACTAACCTCATCAAGAAGTTGTTGTAATTCACGTTCAGCTTTTTTAAACGCTGAAATCGTATCATTTAAGTCCAATTCTCTTTTCACTTCACGCATATTTCGCGAGATTTCACGATAATCAGGGTGATATTTCCCAAATCGCTGTACATCTTCATAGAGCTCTTTTACTTTCGTAAAACGATTAATAATCGATTGTGCTGTCTTGTCCTGTTTCAAAGCATCTCGACACGTACGATAACGCTCTGCTAACTCAGAACGTAAAATCATATTCGCCAATTCATCAGCTTGATTTATTAATAAAATGCTTTCAGTCGAAGCATGCATAGAGACACCTCCATGCAATTATCTTACCATGTCCGAACTTTTACCGACAAGTATGACCTCTTTAACCCTTACAAATATTACAAGCCATCCATATAAACCGTTCGCTCACTCGATGAAATAATTTGATTATTTTGTACAAGCTGCAAAGTTATATTATGTTGTCCTGCTTTGACATTTTCTATGACAAATGCAGCGGAACGAACAGCATCCACCTTTTTTCCATCTAGATATACATTGATAAAACCATTGCCTTCTGAAAAAGAAAAATTGGCAATATAGCATTCAATATATACTCGATTATTTTTTGCCAGATAGTGAACTGACATCGTAGCTTGTTCTTTATTCGTTTGAATTAAATTCATTGCGGCAAGAGCATGACCTTCTGGAGTTGGTTTATCACCCATACACCCTGTCAATCCGAAGATGGACAAAATAATGATGGATAAAATACGTAAAACAACCACTAAAAAACCTCCTTTTTTTCTTATGGTTTACTACTTTCTCATAAACCATGTAAAAAAGAAAAGAAAGGAATTTTTTTCGTAAAAAAACGAGTTAAGCCATTAAGCTCATCACTCGTTTAGTCCTTCTGTATGGCCGATCCCATCATGCCTATCATCATCTCAACGAGTTGTAATGATTGAGAAAATCCCGACACTCTATGCGGAATCGTTTTTTGGTAATAATTCATCATTTCAATCTGCATGTTTTCAATTTGCTTCGGATCTCTTGTTAATTTTCGATACCAATGTGGCTGTTCACGAATAAATCGCCTTAAGTCTTGATTGGACTGAATATAATTATATAATTCTTGGCGCACGCTCAACTAATCCTTTCGAAACATAAATAGTTCATTTTTTTTCTGTGTACTTACATTTGATGTTTTATTTCCACTGAACGTTTGAATGAAGTCTTGAATAGATGAAATCGCATTATTCATTTTATACAAATTTTCGTTTATTTGGTTGGCGTCCATATTTTTTACGGAAGACAGAAGTGTCGTAAAAAAAGACCCTTTATCTATTTGTTCGTCTATTTCTTCTGTTTTATATTTACTCCAAATCGGATCATCATTTCCTAATAGCCGCCAATCTTCAAAAACTTCTTTCCAATCTTTCTCACCTTTTCGAACGGTTTCAATTAATTTCGGATGTTCTTTAACAAATTCTTTAAATTGTTGAACAGTTGGATGAACACTTTTCTTCGTCATCGTACACACCCCTATTGCTTTTTGCCTATTAGCACTATATTACAAATCAAATGTAGTTGTGAATGGCAACAGGAAAAAATTAAATGCCAACAGCAAAAATGCATATATTATTTGGTATCATGAAATAAGGAGGGATGGAAGAAAATGAAATTGGAAGAGTTCGAATGTCTAAACGATGAGGAGAAACATTTATTACTTTCAATGTTACGTGCCATACAGCTAAAAAAGGAAGGAAAACAGAAAACATACATCCATTCGCTATTAGGATTACATGAAGCAGAAGAAGATGGTGAGATGGTTATTAAAATGCCGATAACCCCATTGCTAGATAATTCTTTACAAATCGTTCACGGTGGGATGACTGCAACCTTACTAGACAGCACAATGGGAAAACTAGTTTTTAAGACGCTTCTCCCCCATCAATTGGCTGTAACACAAGAAATGAAAATTAATTACACTGCTCCGGCTGTTGGTCAAGAGCTCATCTGTAAAGCCGCAATACTACATAAAGGAACAAAAACCATATTAGTAGAAGGAAAAGTGTACCGGGATGACGACGTTTTAGTAGCTCACAGCACAGCGACTTTTTTCATCTTGGAACAAAACAAAATTCAAAATGCGTAATCTTGACTATTTGTAAAGCATCGCTGAAGTATCAATAAAGTTTACAAAAAAACAACAAAAAATGGGTCATTATGAAGACCCATTTTTTATGGATTGAGAATGGTAATGAAATTTTGTGTATAGTATTTCCGATATACTCCAACACCTAGATGGGTAAAATCTTCTTCTAATAAAACTTTTCGATGTCCCTCACTATTGAGCCAACCTTCTACGGCTGCTAGTCCATCAATATATTGTGCAGCTATGTTTTCACCTGCCATTTGATACGAAACAGCTGCATTTGACAACCGATTTCCTACTGTACCAGTCGTCGGTGAATCATGTGCAAAGAAGCGATTGACTTCCATGTCTTTACTATGCTCATATGCTACTTTCGCTACTTCATCATTCCATTGTAGTGGATTTTGATTGAACCTTTTGCGAATGATGTTTGACACATCGAAAATTTGTCTTGCTTGCGTCTGTTGTATTTTAACTAATTCATCATCCGATTTCTCTTCTGGGTGTAATAGGTCTCCACGATAGACCACTTCATACGGTCTATGCTTTACTAACGTTTCTGCATTCATGATTCGGATACTCGATAACGTATTCGTAAAATGGTCGATATAAAGCTGAACGAAAACTCCATTCCATTCAACAATTGGCCGTATATTTAAATCTTCTTCAGACATTTCGAAACGGTAATAATTTCCATCTATCTCAACGGAAATAGTAGGAGAAATCGTGACAAATTGGTACAACTCTGACACAGGTTGCCCAATCGTAAAAGGCTGAATAGATATCTCTTTTCCTATAATATATTGGGTGACAACAACCCCTTCTTGAACCCCAATTTGCATATACTTATCATCCGATTGATGATATACCCACCAGTCATAATCATAAAAGGAAGGATCAATTCTTGACGGTTTGCCCATCATACTCGTCACTTCTTCAATACTTAAACCAATAAAATGTTCGAACTCTTCTGTTGTCTCTTGGACCTGATTGATATCTTCATCCTGGATTTTATCAGGTTCATGTTGGGTCGTAATAATCATGTATACAGTTAATGCTACAACTAAAAACATTAATATACGTAAAACGGTTTTCAAAAATTCCCTACTTTCAAATAATCTTCATGCCTTTTTATCATCTTATCCGCAATATATCAATAGTAGTACACATTTCACACAGCAGCAATAAAAATTACACTACCCTACGTTTTGAGTATCGGCATATTATTTGAAAGTTGAAGGGTAACCTTGTTTTAGTTATCGTTTTTATTTATTAGGCTGTTTTCGTAAACCTTGTTGCTTTTACATATATTTTTATTATAAATTCTGGACATTGCGCTCCAGACACTTTCTTTCCTCGGGAAGGAAGTCTTAGCAATTGCTTGCGGGGTCTCGCCCTTTCCTTTACATCACGCAAGAGTCAAGTGCCTTTCGCTTCATTACTTCATGTGAATATGGTTCTGAACAATGTACTAAAAACAACAATCTATTAGAAAAAAGCCATTTATTATTGGCGTTTCAAACACCAAACTACGTACTAATTCATCTTTTGCTAGTGCTGAGGTGATTGAGAAATTTGAGTTAACGCCTCGCCAGCAAGGTCATCACTTTTTTCACTTACTGAGAAGTCCCCCAATGAAACGATTCCAATTAATTGCTCATTTTCCACAACTGGCAGTCTTCTTACTTGATGCTTTGACATAAGTTCAATCGCTTTATCAATCGAATCAGAAGGTAAAATAGTAGCTATTTCTGTAGTCATGACATCCGTTATTTTCGTTGAACCTGGGTGCTTTTCCGCAATCCCTTTAATCACTAAATCTCGATCCGTTACGATACCTACAAGTTTTTGATTGTCAACGATAGGAATGACACCGACATCTAGTTCCTTCATTTTCACAGCCGCTTCATATACATTATCTAATGGTGTACAACATTCTACAGCTGTCGTCATGTATTCTTTAACCGTTTCCATTTTTACACTCTCCTTTAAATTGTTTTATTGTAGTATGTCTCCTTTTTGTACATGATAATAAAAAAGTTGAACATTTTATTAAAACGTTACCATAATTCTTTATAGACAATTGCATGTTTCAACTATTCATACTATTATTAAACAGTAGAGAATTCTTGCATTAATTGTTAGTATGCTCTTGGGAGGGAATTACATATGAAGTTAGAGAAATTTGAATTAGATGGTTTAAAAGTTGATTTAACACATTTAGACGATGTACTAGAGGACGTTGGCTTCGTTCGAGCTGCGCAGTGGGATTACGAGCGTGTAACATATGATCGCAAATTTGAGCATAAAGGTGATGTATTTTATCTTCGTCTTCAAGGATATGCCGTTGAGGGTGACGTAGGGGCCCATCGTGCTATCATTCAATTAATGACTCCTTTATTAGGAAAACACTACTACCCGCATGGTGTTGAATACGGTGAAGGAGAAAATTTCCCTAGTACAATTGTTGAAGCATGTGAAAAATTATTAAAGCGTGCAGAAGAAGCTCTAAAAGAATTTGCTCTTTAATGAGAAAAGCAAAAGCCAAAAGTGCTTTTGCTTTTCCTTTACTTCTCAATTAAATAGGACTATGAGCCAAACTGCAACATTCTATATAGCGGATTCTTGTGAGATGTAATGATTTTGTTACATTCTATTTTTAGCAAAAAACTTTGTTTTTTATTATTTACATAATATAATTTAGTTGTAATTTGGACATAGAAAGGGGCCTTCTCTTGACTGCTTTTTTCCGAAGAAAACCGGTAATTCTTTTTCTTTACCTAGCATTTTTATTAATCATTGGGTACTTTATATTGCCCATTTCTATTCCGCTAATATTAGCGTTTTTTACTGCTATTATTTTGGAGCCTGTCGTCAAGCTCGGACAGAAAAGATTAAAGTTAAAACGAAATCTTTCTGTTATGATTGTATTTATTCTCTTTTTACTTTTAACTACCTTCATTACTATGTTCTTAGCGACGAAAGTAATCGGACAAGTGCTGCACATTGCGGACAATCTACCAATATATATTAATGAAATAAATGATTTATGGCTTGATATCGAGAAAGATCTACGTCATTCAGTGGAGGATTTACCTCCTGAATTTGTACAGGAGGTTAGTAACCAAGTAGGACAATTTTTACAATCGGTAAAAGATTATTTAATTAGTGCATTAAATATTGAAAATATCAAAAATATTTTCACGAACATCCCTAATTATTTAGTTAACTTGCTCGTATATTTAATTGCATTATTTCTTTTCTTATTAGATTTACCGAGATTAAAAATTCGTTTTTACTCCCATTTAACTGAGAGTAGTGCTGAAAAAGTTACATTTATGTTTTCACGACTTTCTTATGTTGTTCTCGGATTTATTAAAGCCCAGTTCCTTGTAAGTATAGTCATTTTTGCAGCTTCATTAGTCGGACTATTGATTATCGTACCCGATGTCGCCATACTCATGGCTTTTATTATATGGGTCATCGATGTAATTCCGATTTTAGGTTCGATTATTATCATGGGACCATGGACATTGTTTTACTTATTATCTGGTGATGTTGCGATGGCAACTGAACTAGGAATTTTAACGGCTGTATTGCTAATTATTCGACGGACACTGGAACCGAAAGTAATGGGAAGTCAAATTGGCTTATCTCCATTATCTACGTTAATTTCCATGTATCTAGGATTAAAACTATTCGGCATTTTAGGCTTTTTCATCGGACCATTGTTGCTAATTGCATACAACTCTGCTCGTGAAGCAGGCATTATAAAGCTCAAGTTCAAAATATAAAGGGCAATCAAAAAGTCTTTTTGACTTTTGATTGCCCTTTTCATATCTTCTTGGGAATAATAATCTAACAATTATCGTAAGTCTTCGGTCAGTGTATTCGATTTTCCCTTAGCTTATTGGATCTGTAAATTTATTACTCGCAATGAAATCTAAGGAATCATAGGATTCACATATTATTTAATA
This sequence comes from Bacillus kexueae, assembly GCF_022809095.1. Lineage (GTDB taxonomy): Bacteria > Bacillota > Bacilli > Bacillales > Aeribacillaceae > Bacillus_BZ > Bacillus_BZ kexueae. Next base: position 72,400 of record NZ_JALAZE010000003.1, on the reverse strand, counting down.
GGCTCAGGTGCATAGTCCGGTTCTTGTTCTCTTTCTTTACGAGCCCATTCATAAAAGACGTACGCTAAAAAGCTTCCATAAACTAGTTCCTGAATAATTTTCATAATAATTCCGCCAAGCTGCTGATCTTCTGTGACGTGCATGCTTGTGAACATTTCAGGACCTGTTAACGTTAAACCAGATAGCATATCTGGAGGAACACATAAACTTAGTGCTTGTATCCATGCGTCTGCATTCGAATACGTTTCAAATAACGGCGTAGTAGCAAAAATGATTAATCCACAAGCAGGTGTAATTAAAACGCTATTTCCAAGAATATACGCAATTTTTTTCAGTCCGTTAATTTGCTTCCAATTAGGCAATTGATTGAGTAATGGCCAATACATGAAAAATGCCGTAATAAAAATTGTCGTTGTTACAATGCTATGATAAAGAGCATTCGTTTTAATGACGTCAAAAATCATTGGTAAATGATAAAGCGAAAAAAACGTATTAAAAAGTAGCAATGCAATAATTGGTTGTGTAAAAAACTTCATTATTGGACGAACAATTGGCAAATGCACAAATGCACTCCACATCCAAATTGGTATACCAAAGATTAATAACGGTGGAACAATCAAAAATAATATCGCCATCGATGCCATATGGCCAGTAAAGGTAATATGACCGAACAAATCTAATGGACTGCCTTTACTTACATAAAGAGCAACCATCGCGAGAACGAAATACAATTTTTGCTTAACAGTTACATCTTCAGAATGGTTGAAATGTTTTCGACCAGGTCCAATTAGGTAAAAGTATAAGACTGTTAACAAAACGATAAATAGTAAGAAATATGGACTCCATAATGCTCGGAAACCAAATATATCTAAACTCATTAAGAATCATCTCCTTTTAGAGAGAAGTATAACAACAATTAATGGGATACCCAAACTCTATTATACCTCTTGTCCCATAAAAAACAAATGAACGTTTTTTGAATGATTTAAGAAAAGCGCAAAGCGCAAATCCTTAGGCGAAGGGCGCTGGAGGACCTGCGAGGAGGCTTCCGTCGCCACAGCAGGGTCGAAGCGACCCGAGCTGATGGCGCTTAGAGCTAGACACCAAAAAAACTGTAAAGAGAATACTTTAACACTTTATTGAACTTAAACTTTCTGTAACAATGAAAAAAGAAAAAAGCAACTGGCGTTTGCCAGTTGCTTTTTCATTTTTTACCACCATACGATTGTTGAGAAAGCTAGGACAGTTAAAAACGCAACGAATACACCCGAGTATATGAATAACTGTGGCGCTTCATGTCCTTTATGACTCATATGCATAAAATAGTAAAGTTGGAATATGACTTGCACACAAGCTAATAAGAAAATAAACGGTGCTTTAAACCATTCGCCAATTCCGTCATACCCAACGGCAATAAACGCAACGATCGTAAGGAAAATCATTAGAGCAAATGAAACTACTTGGTATTTCATTTCCTCTTTACTCTTTTTACGACGATAAGCAACATCAACTTTTGGGTTTCCTGAATTTTGACTATTTGCCATCAGTTTATCCCACCATTCCCATTAAATATACGACTGTGAAGATAAACACCCATACTACGTCAATAAAGTGCCAATAAAGACTCGCTACGTAGTATTTCGGTGCATTGTATAAATTTAAGCCTCGTTTAGCGTTTCGGACCATTAACGTAACAATCCATAAAAGACCGAATGCAACGTGTCCTCCATGTGTTCCTACAAGAGTATAGAACGAGGAGCCTAATGCACTAGAAGTAATCGTAAATCCGTACTCGTGAACATAATGATTGAACTCATAAATCTCAAGTGCTAAGAAAGCAGCACCTAGAAGAACAGTAATTCCAAGCCATAATTGCATCTTAGCAAAATTAAAGTTCTTCATATGATACATTGCATAAACACTCGTTAAACTACTCGTTAATAACAGCATCGTTGCAATGAAGACTAGTTCAAGATCAAACATCTCTTGAGTAGTTGGACCACCTGCTGTTGAGTCCTTTAATGCTAAGAATGTTGCAAATAAAGTTGCAAATAAAACGGTCTCTCCACCTAAGAATAACCAGAATCCTAAAAATTTATTTTTCCCTTCAAGAGTAGCTTTTTCAGGATTAGCCGGGAAGGTTTCAGCTGTAAATTTTTCTTCTACATGCATTATGCCTTAACCCCCTTTTCATCATCCTTTAATAGGTCTTCCTTATGAATATGATATCCATGATCATCAATAATTGAACGGAAGAACATGGAACCTAATGTGATAGCTAAACCGATTAAGGCAACTGCAAGACCCCATGAATAATCTGTACGATACATCAATCCGAATGCACCAACGAACAGACCGAATGATAAAATGAACGGAATGATTGATGAGTTTGGCATATGAATATCGCCAATAGGTTCTGCAGGTGTCATACCGTTCTTACCTTCCATTTTTTCCACCCATAATGGATCTAAACCACGAACTAAAGGAGTTTGTTTAAAGTTATATTCAGGTGCTGGAGAAGCAACTGCCCATTCTAACGTACGACCATCTTCCCAAGGGTCGTTGCCAACACGCTCTGCTTTAACTGCTGATACAATTACGTTTACGATTAATACGACAACTGCAGCAGCCATGAAGAATGCACCAATTGTACTTACAAAGTTACCTGTATCCCATCCTTGTTCTCCCAAGTATGTGAATACACGGCGTGGCATCCCCATTAGTCCTAAGAAATGTTGAATAAAGAAAGTTAAATGAAAACCGATTGTAAATAGGACGAATGTTATCTTTCCAAGACCCTCTGATAACATATGTCCAAACATTTTTGGCCACCAATAATGAGCAGCGGCAAATAAAGCGAATACAATACCACCAACAATAACATAGTGGAAGTGAGCAACGACAAAGTAAGAGTCGTGGTACTGATAATCAGCAGGAGCAGCAGCAAGCATGATACCTGTTACTCCCCCAAGAACGAATGAAGGAATGAACGTTACTGCATAAAGCATTGGTACAGTGAAGCGAATGCTTCCGCCCCAAATAGTGAATAACCAGTTGAATACTTTAATACCAGTTGGTACACCGATAGCCATAGTGGCAACAGCAAAAATTGCGTTTGCTGTTGGTCCAAGACCAGTTGTAAACATGTGGTGTGCCCAAACCATGAATCCTAAAAATCCAATTAAAACTGTCGCAAACACCATAGACGTATATCCGAAAAGACGTTTACGTGCAAAAACTGGAATAATTTCTGAGAAAATACCGAATGCCGGTAACACAAGAATATATACTTCTGGGTGTCCGAAAATCCAGAAAATATGCTCGTAAATAACAGTGTTTCCACCTAATTGAGGAACGAAGAACGCTGTATCAAAAAGGCGGTCAAACATTAAAAAGGCTAGACCCACTGTTAAAGGTGGGAACGCGAATAAAATAAGTGCAGACGCTACGAATGTCGTCCAAGTAAATAGCGGCATGCGCATGTACGTCATTCCTGGCGCACGCATGTTAATAATGGTAACTAGGAAGTTAATGCCTGCGATTAATGTTCCTAAACCTGAAATCTGTAAACCTAAGATATAGAAATCAACACCATGCCCTGGAGAATCCAATGCAATAGAAGCATAAGAAGTCCATCCTGCATCTGGTGCTCCACCTAAAAACCAACTTAAGTTTAAGAATAGTCCACCAAAAAAGAATAACCAAAAACCTAAAGAGTTTAAGAATGGGAACGCAACGTCGCGCGCACCAATTTGAATCGGTACAACTGCGTTCATATACGCAAATAATAACGGCATTGCAGCTAAGAAGATCATAGTTGTACCGTGCATTGTCATAAATTCATTAAACTTTCCAGCACTGACGAAATCATTTTCTGGGACGATTAACTGAATGCGCATCGCAAGCGCCTCAAGTCCACCTAAAATGAAGAAAAATCCGCCAGCAATTAAATAAAGGATCGCAATTTTCTTATGGTCTACGGTTGTTAAGTAGTCCCATAAGGTTGCGCCTAACCCCTTTTTCTTTGCTAACGTACTCACTTTGCTACCTCCCTTTTATCTGCGCTTATTTGTTTTCTACAGAAAGGTTAAATAAATACTCTGTTAACGCATCCAATTCTTCATCTGATAACTTGTCATACGTATCAGTCATTTTATTTCCAGGCTTAATTGTCTCTGGATCCGCTAACCATGCTCTTACGTTTTCTTCATTATTTTCTAAGATACCTGCAACACGCTCACGATCTCCAAAGTTCGCTAAGTTCGGAGCTGTACGTGCTGCTTCAGGACGTGTATCCGCAGGTGAAATAGCATGACAACCGATACATCCTTTTTCTTGGAATAGTTGTTCACCCTGCTTAGCTGAAGCTGTTTGAGCTTTCGTTTCTACATCATAGTTTTGCATTTCTGCAATCCATTGATCAAACTCAGCGCGAGATACCGCTTGAACTTTAAAGTCCATTAGTGCATGGGAAGGACCGCAAAGCTCAGCACATTTACCATAAAATACGTTGCCTGCTTCTTCCGCACGCTCAGAATCAATTTCTAACCAGAACTTGTTTGTATTGTCGGTATTTGTGTCCATTTTACCGCCAACAGCTGGAATCCAGAATGAGTGTTTTACATCAGATGCTACGATGTTAAAGTATACTTTTTCATCTGTTGGCATCATTAAATCCTGACCAGTAATTACTCCATAGCCTGGATATTCAAATTCCCACCAATAAAGGTTGGCACGAACGTTGACAACAAGCGGGTCTTTACCGCCGTTTTCAGCGTCAGCAAGCGCTTGTTCCATCGGATCTACATCTGCAAGTTTATAAGTAGCAGAAACAGTAGGAACTGCAAGCACAATGAGAAGTAGAATTGGAATTACTGTCCAAATAATCTCTAGCTTGTGACTTCCCTCAACCTGTACTGGGATTTTGTCGCCTACTTTAGACCGACGGAATTTCACGATAACGTAAATGAAAATAACAGTTACGACTGCAACGACAACCACCATGATAAGCGTACTTAACATCATAAGAGAGTACTGCTCATCCGCCACTTCACCTGCAGGTGTTAACGTGGAAATAAACGGTTCACCGCAGCCAGCTAAAATCAGCGCCATGATTGCAAATAGAGAAAATTGACGCCATTTTGTCAGCCACTTTTTCATAGCTAAATCAAACCCCTCTTTCTACCTTAATGTCCGTAAAGTTGTGATGAAGAAAATGATAATTCCTTCTATATTGAAATTCTTATTAGAAAGAATTACAACCTAAATCGCAAAAATCACCATAGCTACAAACAAAATGGTTAAGTAATTTAAAGAGTAAATAAACATCCATTTTGCCCATTTAAGATCATCTTTTATCTTCAAGCCTGATAAGGCAAGAATTAACCATCCAATATTTAATAGTGTTGCTAGAATGATGAATCCAATACCTAAACTATATAAATAAAACGGTAATGGAAGTAGACAAGCTACCCATACCATCATTTGTCTCTTCGTAATACCAAAACCATGAACAACAGGTAACATCGGGATACCTGCCTCGCGGTATTCTTCACAGCGCTTCATCGCAAGTGCTAAGAAGTGTGGGGGTTGCCAAATAAACATAATAAAAAACAGAACCCATGCAACCGTATTTAACTCAGTAATTGCAGCCCATCCAATTAATGGGGGAACTGCTCCTGAAATACTCCCCACAACCGTATTAATCGTGTACTGCCTTTTCGTCCACATTGTATAAAGAACCACGTAGGTAAAAACACCAATTAATCCAATGACGGCAGCAGTAATGGAAGTCAAACCAAGAAGAACCGTTCCTAATAGGATAAAGCCCAGTCCTAAAGCAAGTACTTGGGCTGGTGTGATTCTTCCCGTAACGGTCGGACGTGATTTTGTTCGTTGCATGATGTGGTCGATATCACGATCGTAATAATTATTAATAGCACAAGAACCAGCAATAATCAGTGCCGAGCCTAATAATGCAAAGATAACTTTGTCTATATGAACGATAAAGCTCTCTCCAGTAAAGTAAAGAGCCAACCACAATCCTGTAAAAGTCGTAATTAAGTTGGAATTTACAATCCCAATTTTGATCAATGAAAGAAAATCTTTCCAAGCGGAGGTTGTTTTTTCAATTCCATGCGATTGATCGTTCTGGATTGCCATCTCACCTTGTGTATTCGCCATCTAGTTTCCTCCTCTATCGTAAAGTTGGTTCCATTTGAAGGCGGTTCCAACAAACAAACCCAATTCATAGCCATCTTATATTAATGGCTATAATAAATAAATGTACACTTGTAATTAAACCATATTTCGTCAAACTTTTGTGTACAATTCATGAATAAAGTTTGTCGAAATTGTGAAGGGACTGAAATAAAAAAAATATAGCATTATAATAATATCAGTAAGTCCTAATACGAATTGTCCCCTTACTATTTCTAGCAAACTCTATGTAAATATTCAAGTTTTTTCAAATAACTTTTTCATTTCCTTCTCTTTCACTATAATAGGATGAGTGAAGGAAAACAACATAGTTATTAAAACTACCGAAAAAAGGTATAAATAAAATTTTAACAAAGAAGGTGACTCACGAATGTATCGTGTACTAAAAATTCTATCAGTCATCACATCTATTGTGATGCTTTTCGTTTTATTAGGAGGAGCACTTGTAACAAAAACAGGTTCAGGAATGGGGTGTGGACGTTCATGGCCACTATGTCACGGACAAATTATCCCTGACCCTCTAACACTTGAAACTGTCATTGAGCTATCTCACCGTCTCGTAAGTGGTACGGCTGGTATCCTAGTATTGGCTCTTTCCATCTTATCTTGGAGACTAATCGGACATAAACGAGAAACAAAGCTATTAGCTATTTTATCTTTATTCTTCTTAGTACTCCAAGCCTTAATCGGAGCTGCTGCTGTCGTATGGGGACAATCTGATGCTGTGTTAGCTTTACACTTTGGCATTTCACTTATTTCATTTGCTACTGTGTTTCTATTAACTTTACTTGTTTTTGAAGTAGACCGAAAATTCGATGCAAGTACATTAAAAATCGGGAAGACCATGCGTTTTCATACGATAGGAATTATCGTTTATAGTTACATCGTCGTTTATACAGGTGCATATGTGCGCCATACAGGTTCAAGCTTAGCATGCCCAAATGTTCCATTTTGTACTGACGATCAATTATTACCTTCCAACTTCCATCAACTAGTTCAAATGGGTCATCGCTTAGCGGCATCCATTATTTTTATTTGGATATTTATCGCTCTAGTTCACGCAATAAAACATTATAAAGACCAACGAATTATGTATTGGGGATGGATTGTAGCGTTTATTTTAGTCGTTTTACAAGCCGCTTCAGGTATGTTAGTTGTTTACACGAACTTAAATTTATCTTTAGCCCTAATGCACGCTCTATTCATTTCATTACTATTTGGTGTTCTAAGTTATTTTGTCTTGTTAATATCTAGACAAGGAAAAAAAGTTAAGTAAAAAATGTTTTTTTAGTTACTAAAGATGTATTGGGCGAAGTAGAAAGTTTTTTATGTAAGCACGAGAGGGCCTCCCGCACTGTGATGAAAGTAAATCAAGCAGGTATCAATTTATAGTCAGTTCGTTAGACGTTAACTAGAAAGAGTGTGTGGTCTTGCCCTTTCCTCTGAACCCCGCGAGTCAAGTCGCTCCTTCACAAAGGGGAAAAACGATTCTCAACAATATATTTTACACACACTAAAAGCTCCAATCCTTTAGAAAAGAGCCATTAGAAAATTACAAACATAAAAGACAGGATAGTATTATATATAAGAAACATACATGATTTTACACTGACACCCCGGACATGAAAATTTATTCTCCCCGGGGTTTTTTCTTTCTACCATCTACCTATCATGATCGCTCATTCGGCTCATAGGTAATTTTTATTTTCGCAGAAAAAGGGCAAGTCCTTTGGCGAAGGGCGCTGGAGGACCTGCGAGGAGGCTTCCGTCGCCACAGCAGGGCCGAAGCGACCCGAGCTGATGGCGCTTTGCGCTAGACACCAAAAAAACGGTAAAGAGAATACTTTAACACTTTATTGAACTTAAACTTTCTGTAACAAAAATAAAGGGTCCAATGTCAGGAAATCCTGATCTATTGGACCCTTTATTTAATCTAACTTGTAAATGGTACGATATTTATCTTCTAAATAACGAATTAAATAAGCTGGATTTAACGACTCTCCCGTTACTTCTTGAACAATTTCAAGCGGTTTTTTCATTTTACCATATTGATGAATATGTTTTGTCAACCACCTTTTAATTTCATTAAAACGACCTTCTTTTACGAGTTCATCGAAATTCGGTAAATCTTTTAACATTTGATGTTTAAATTGAGCTGCATACATATAGCCGAGTGCATAGGATGGGAAATACCCAAAACTTCCGCCTGCCCAGTGTACATCTTGAAGCACTCCTTCTGCATCATTTCTCGGCCGAATTCCTAAATATTCTTCATACTTGCTGTTCCAAATCTCTGGTAGATGATCCACTTCTAATTCACCTGAGAAAAGGCCTTTTTCAATCTCGTATCGAATCATTACATGGAGTGGATAAGTTAACTCATCCGCTTCAATTCGAATGAGGGACGGTTTTGACTCATTGATTGCCCGGTAAAAATCCTCTAATGACACATGGTTAAATTGTTCGGGAGAATATGACTTTAATTGTTCAAAGTATCGCTCCCAAAAACCTTCGTGTCGCCCGATAAAGTTTTCATAGAATAATGATTGCGATTCATGAATACCCATTGACGTCCCAGACGAAAGAGGAGTATTGGCCAAATCACTTGATATATTTTGTTCATAAATCGCATGTCCACATTCATGAATTGTTCCAAAGATAGCTGTGCGGAAGTCATTCTCATCATATTTTGTCGTGATTCGAACGTCACCTTGATTCAGTTCAATCGCAAAAGGGTGCACTGTCTCGTCTAATCGTCCAGCCTCAAAATCATATCCTAATTCATGCAAAATGAAGTGAGAAAACGCCTCTTGCTTATCTTTCGGGAACGGTTGAAATAAAAATTCTGTTTTTGGTTTGTTTGAAGCATTATTTATTTTATGTACAAGTGGGACAATCTTCTCCTTTAACTGCGCAAAAACCTCATCTAGTATTTCAACTGTTATTCCCGGCTCATACATATCTAATAACGTATTATAAGGATGTCCTTCATAACCCCAATATTCTATAAATTTCTTATTAAACTCAACTAATTTTTTCAGATATGGTGAAAACATTTGAAAGTCAGCTTTTTCTTTTGCTTCTTCCCATACTGATTCAGCTTTTGACTGGAGTACGACATATTCTTTATACTCATCTTGAGGGATTTTTTTATTTTTTTCGTAGTCTTTCCGACATTCTTCCAGTGATTTTCTCGTAATCTCGGATAGTTCACCATCCCTAGCTTCTTGCTCTACCCCTTCTAAATAGGAAGCCATTTCTTCCGACGTTGACATTTTGAAAAGCTCTGTAGATAGCATACCGATTACATCCGAACGGCTGTCCACTCCTTTTTTCGGTGCACCTGTCCGTAAATCCCAATATAGGACATTGATGGCTTCTTCATATTGCTTCATCTTCTGTACATACGACAAAAATGCTTTTTCATTTTTGTTTGTCATCGAATCACCTCTTGATCTTTTACAATTATTCACTATCACTTCCGGTTAAAATATTCAACTACGAGTTTGAAAATTCCTTCAAATTCAGATTACTCAACATAGAAATGATATGTCAACAAAATAAACCCCAATAGTAAAAAGGCTGTTCAAAACGAACAGCCTTTTTATTCGAATATAAAATTCTTTTAATGCCATTTTGGTGCCAGACACTTACAGAATTTGCACAGGACGTGGCCCTTCTATTATTCTCTCCTCAACTAGCAAGCTCTTCTGGAGGTTCTTTCTATAGAATAGACACGCCGAATTTCTACTCATATTCGTCGTTCAAAAATCAAGTCTTTCACTTGTGCGACTGTCAATTATGCTCTCTTTATTGCATTGAACATTTTCGGCTCAACAGGTAACACTTTTTTCACTTCTTTTAGAGTCGTATCCTCTAAGGAAGGGTTGAGAAAAATGGTGACTTTCCCACAATCTGACTTCGAACGAATAAGACGACCAATACCTTGTTTTAATCTTAAAATCATATAAGGCATGTCTACTTCGTGAAACGGTCGAGCGGATGCATTTCGTTTTGCTTCAAATACAGGGTCATTAGGTGGGAAAGGAAGTGACCAAATAATGACATGTGTTAAAGAATCCCCAGGTACGTCAAGGCCTTCCCATAGATGTACAGCACTTAATACACTCGATTCGTTTTGTTGAAAATCTTTAATTAAATCACTGACTTCTCTTTCTCCTTCAAACATCAAGGGATACGTATGATTGATTTCTTCTCGTTGAAATTGTTTCATTTCTTCTTCACTTCGGAATAAAATGAGTGCTCGTCCACCATTTTCATGAATGATTTGTTCAACCATTGCTTTCTTTTCTTGTTCATGCGCCTCAATTAATTGAACTTCCATTTGCTCTTCGTAATTAAATGGTGAGTTCACTGTAAATGTCAAGGCTTGATCAATTCCTAAACTATTCGCAATATAATCAAACGAGCCCTCATTATCAGATAGGGTAGCAGAAGAAAAAATATAAGGTATTTTTTTAGAAAACACTTGTTTCCCTAAAATTTCTTTAACGGTCCGAGGCATGATGACGAGTGTTACATCCTCTTCACCTTCCAACCAATCAATCGCTTCTTTATCTTGGACAAATAATTTTAAGGAGTGTTCCATTTGATCTAAATACTCTTCCACTATCGTTAATTCGTACGAATCAATGGTGTACATTTCACTTTCAAATACAAGTGCATCACCTAACTTTACAAGTAACTCATGTAATTGTTGAGCCACATTGTTCAATTGAGTTGTACGACGAATTTCCTTTCGATTGGAACCTTCAATACGAACGGAAGCTTCAATTAACTCATCAAAAAATTCATCTTGAACAGATAGAGCATCTTCTACGAGAAGTGCAAATTCTTCACGTACATCATTCGCTAATAAACGTTCTAAAAATTGTTGCAACATTCCTCTTTTCACTCGGTATGTGAGTGCTTTTTGCGCCGCATATTCGAGGAGATGTCCTTCATCAAATATAACCGCACTATGGTCCGGCAATAAAGGTAATTGCCCCTCTCGTTTTCTCGCTTCATATGTCCACACATGTTCCATATAAAAATCATGCGAACAAATAATTAAATCCGACGACTTACGGTAATAGTCTCTTGTCAATGTTAAACCACAACGATTCCTTTTCGTACATGATAAGCAATCTTGGAAGGAGTCCCAATTAATCTCATTCCACTCTTCATCCGTTAAATGTGGGTACTCCTTTCGATCACCGTATGGATAAAATGACTGCATTCCTTTATGTTCATGTACAAACGGTGGAAGTTCGTCAAATAGGTCTTCAAACAGCCCTTCACGTTTCCCTAATGATTTTTCCAGTTTCTGTAAACATAAATATTGAGCATTTGATTTAGCAAGTCGGACATCAACGTTGAGTCCTAATGCTTCTTGAATCTTTTGAATATCTCCTTCTTTCTTCACTAATTGTTCAATCAGTGCTTCGTCAGCACATGCAATGATAACAGGCTTTCCTACGTATCGAGCGTAGCTAATAGCATACAATAAATAAACGAGTGTCTTACCTGTCCCTACACCAGCTTCAGCAAACATTACTTTCTTTTCTTTAAATGCTCTATCTAATTGAAAGGCCATAAAAATCTGCTCATCACGTTCTTCAAAACCTTTCTGTGGTAAAATATCATAAAATACATCCCCTACCCACCCACTTAAAGCTTCATAAAAAGTTTCGTCTTTTGAAACGGTAAAAGGAAGTCGAGCTTGTACCATTAAATTTTCCTCCAATATAACAATTCTATCTTTCTTTCATGCCTATTCATGTTTTTCGATACTATATTCTTATATTTCGTTTAAAAAGTACATGTTTTTATACGATTCTCTGATAAATTCAATTGTCTAGACAAAAAACAAGGCTTCCCTTAAGGAAGCCCGTGTTATTTATTTTCGATATTCAACAAGGAAGTAAATCGCATTGAATCATCCGATAAAGCGAGACCCATTGCATGCCGTACATTTTGTTGCGCTTCAATTAAGTGTATTAAATTTTCATCACTCATTTGTACTGATAATTGTTCATACGCATAGGTTATCGCTTTCGTAATTCTTTGAAAATCATCATTTGTTAACATCATAACCACTCCATCCAAAAAAACTCAGAGTGATTATAGTTTATGCAACTGAAATGTAAATTATTCTACTTTGGAAGGTTTCGGCGGACGCTTCCCCCAATATTGATAGTAGTCTGTACGAATAAAACCATTGAAAAGCTTACGCTTTTTTGTCGCTTTTTTTCCATACGCTTCTTCAAATTGCTGATAAGATGTCAACATGTAAATAGACCATGTATCTAACGAATCAAAGGCGATTCCCATATCACGGTACATCATTTCAACTTCTTTTCGCTCACCAAGACGCTCACCATAAGGTGGATTCCCTACAATGACCCCATATTCTTTCGCAGTCGTAAAATCTTTTACTTGCATCTGTTTAAACTGAATCATATCCCCAAATCCAGCTTCTAATGCATTTTCCTTTGCGATGTGAATCATCCGATGGTCAATGTCTGTTCCGAGAATATCGAGTGGTTGATCATATTTTGCTAATTGTTCAACCTCATTCCTTGCTTCATCCCATAATGAAGCCCCCATCCATTCCCAAGATTCTGAGACAAATTCACGGTTAAAACCTGGAGCAATATTTTGACCAATCATGGCTGCCTCAATCGGAATTGTACCTGATCCGCAAAATGGATCGACAAACGGTCGATCTGCGTTCCAATTTGTTAATAATACGAGTGCTGCCGCCATCGTCTCTTTTAATGGAGCATCTCCCTGGCCAACACGAAATCCGCGTTTATGTAATCCACTTCCACTCGTATCAATGGTTAAAGTAGCAACATCTTTATGTAAAGCTACTTCAATTCGATAGAGCGAACCCGTCTCATCAAGCCACTCTGTCGCCTTTTTGTATTGTTTCTTTAATTTATCAACCACCGCTTTTTTAACGATTCGTTGACAATCCGGTACACTCGCTAATTTCGATTTTACTGATTTTCCGATGACAGGAAATTCTCCTGTTTCAGGAATAAATCGAGCCCAATCGATTGCTTTTGTTTTTTCATAAAGTTCTTCAAACGAAGTCGCTTTAAATTCCGCCACTTTTAACTTTATTCTGTCGGCTGTTCTAAGCCAAAGATTAGCACGACATATTGCTAACGGTTCCGCTTCGAACGTAACTTTTCCATTATCGACTTGACATTCATATCCAAGATCTCTTACCTCTTTTGCTACAATCGACTCAAGCCCCATCGCAGCTGTGGCAATTAAAGTTAGTTTTTCTGACATAATTTCACCCTATCTTCGTTCATTCACTTCCATTTTGTCGTTTTTCAAACGAAAAGTCAATTTGACAAAAAATTGAGCAAGCCTTGTCTAAGATGTATGTATGGCTCATATTCTAATGAGTCATGTTTACAGTTGATATCTTAATGCAAATAAAAAACTCTCCTTCAATAGGAGAGTGCTGTTTCATTCTGTCATGCAGTTTACTCCATAACGTTCTATAAGCCATGTTTTGTTCCTTCGTACTCCAAACGGAATTGCACCTCGTACTCCGGTGGTAATCATCTATCTACAGAAGGTTATCCCTTCTGTCCTTCTTGTCGTTCATTTCCTCCAAGAAGGTGCCCCTACCATCATTTGGGTTTCTCGCTCGTGGGGTTTACCTCGTTCCACTCTTATGATTTCTCATAAGACTCCGTCACTGTGGCACTTTCAGAATACTTATACCATATCGCAAAGCAACTTAGGTATGTTCTTCGCCGTCAGCCATTACTAGCTGCCCTAGCTTATGACTTCGCTAGGCACGATCACTACGGGCATCTCAGCACCGTGCGAGCATGGACTTTCCTCTACAAGGAACGGATTCCTTGCAGCGATTACCCGAACGTTATTGACCTGCATTTAGTAGTATAGTAAAGATTAAGGTATGTTTCAAGAGTAATTTTTGTGATCAATCGTATAATTTACTTCCAAACACATGTTTTTCCAAATGAGAAAGACGTTTTAATATATCAAAATTCGTCGTGTTTGCCTGTGGACTTGTTTGTTTCTTTTGCATATCTTCCATTTGCTTTTTCAAGCGCATATTCTCTTGCTGCAAATCTTCAATGATTTGATGAAAGGACTCATAATCCTTGATGATAGTATCAAGAAATTTATCTACTTCCTCTTGTCTATATCCGCGCATTGACGATTTGAATTCTTTTTCCAATATTTCCTTTGCCGTTAATCTAATTTTATCTGAAATCAAATGATTCACCTCATTACCACGTGAAATATCCTATTTCATATTTTTTCAAACTTCTTGTCTAATGTCAATTTATTCTTCCATCTCTTCTTCGACAATCAGCTGTAAATCATAAAATGTAATGGGATAAATTTCGTAACCTTTAAACTCTTGTTTCTTTTTGGCGATTTGAAGCTGATATTTTGGTGTACCTTCTTTTTCTTCGTCATATAATATAATTAATCCGTCCGTCTTTTCAGTAATAAATTCATTCTTCATTCGAAATTGAAAAGGGCCCTCGTATTCCTTTTTGGAGATACTGTCGAAAAAGTCAGCTTGAGACATAATCATTTCAAAATACTCTTGCTGATCCTCTTTCCAATTTTTATGTTGGTTTACAAAAGGAGCAAGAACAGCTAGTTGTAAAGAGGGATATTCCAGTTGTAGCTCAAATACTACTTCAGCCGTCCACAGTTCCACCCCTTGCTGTCCGCTAATTACGACCCATTCAAGACCCTCATCTAGTAATGGAATTAAGCTTTTTTTAATCGCTTTTTTAATATATGAAATTGCTGGTTCCTCTCGTTTAAAAATCCCTAGCTCATAAGGTTTGTAACCCGTCACTGCCACAACTTTCAATTCATTCACTTCCTCCAATATTAATTAGGCAAAGGATGATTGAATTTCTTTAACATGTAAAGAGGAAATTTTCTCCCTCTCAAAGATTATGTAATCTAACTATTACGACTTTAATGGTATAAAAAAGAGGAGCCAAAAAAATCAGCCCCTCCATTTAACTATCTAGGCATTGGTCCAGGACCGCCACAATTGAAATGTTGATGGTACGTTTCGTTCGCAACAGACTGTGTTTGCGGATAATAATGCATATGCTTATACATTTGGTGATTTACGTTTGTTGTATGTGTTGGATGGATGTGTGGAACGATTGTTGTCGAATAATTGTTGTTAACACAGCATTTTGTAGGATGGACAATTGGTGCCATCATATTTGGTCTACAGTGCATAAACTAAAACTCCTTTCCATCTTTTATCTGTCTTACAATAACAGCCTATGATGAAAAGAGTGTACATGTACTAATGTAAATACCTATTTTTAAAGGAATGCGTAAAAGGCTTCTTTAAAATTCGAAAAAATGAAAGCCGTAACAAATAAAATGACAAAAAACAAGTAAAATATTCCTTTATACACGCTTACTCCCTACTTTACTGAATTTTTCACACAAATATCATTTTAGTATGAGTTTGGTTATTTGTCATTCCTCATTTTCAAAAAAAAAACAAAAAATTTTATCCGTTTAATGGGGAGAAGTACGCCGATTAGAATTTCCTCTTTTTTTAAGGCTGTTTTCGTATAGATTGTTGCTTTTTCAAACATTTTTCAAATGAATTCTGGACATTGCGCTACGGACACTTGCTTTCCGCGGGGAGGAAGTCGAGCCTCCTCGGCATGTGCCTGTGGGGTCTCGCCCTTTCCTCTGTATCCCGCAGGAGTCAAGTGCCCTCCGCTTCATTACAAAGGAGGAAAAACGATTTTCAACCATGTATATTTACACACATAAAGCAACAATCCTTTAGAAAAGAGCCTTTTTTAAAAATCTGTTCAAACGGCTGTTCTCATATTAGGGGTAATAATGGTTCTGAACAATGTTTTTATACACATGTAAAGAGCATTTCAAATAATTGGTGATAGACAGTGTTGGTGGCACCTGGCAACATACTTAATCCCTCTAAACCTTTTGATTCTATTAAAAAATCATAAGGAACAGGAATCATTTCGACAGCAACCTTTCTATTTTTTTCTTCAGACGTGTTTCACGCTTTAAAATATCTGACAAATATTTGTCTCGTTTCGTTTGCGCTTTCATTTCCTCATTTATTAAATACTGATAAGCCTCGGTAACAACTTTGATCGCCCTATTCAAATCCTTTTTGCGATGCTCGTAATATTTCGCTAACTCAATATAGGATAGGACTCTTTCTTTAAATAAAGGAGAGCTCGATACGATTTCTTTCCAAAGCAATACCGCATTTTCATCATTCTTTTCTTGTTTATACAAAATAGACTGTTCAAACTTCGCTTTCCATATATTTATATGGTCGTCCTTTTCCACATGCTTGTACGTCTCCAAGGCTTGCGATTTATTCCCAGCAGCCTGAAACCACTTAGCTAAATAATATGACTCTTCTTGAAACTGATCTGCATTTAAAAGTTTTTTTGAAATGTGCGTATAAAGGGTTATGAGCGATAAAACATCTAATTCGTTATGCTTAAAAACCCCTTCGAGCACTTTCGGGTCTTGTGTTTTTAAGAAATGAAAATATAACATTGGCGCTAAATATCCAGGTGTATCTTCATTCCGATTAATATTTAAAATTTCTTTTTCAACGATGGTTAACCTTACAGATTCTAATCGATCCTTCCAAAGTCTTCTCGAAGCATGGTATAAATCAAAATGCCCGAAGGACGGCAATTTCGGAACTTTTTCACGAATAAAAGCATGACGAGATTTCACTTGAGGCCAGTCAAAAGCTTTTCCATTATAAGTAACTAATTTTTCAATATTAACTTCACTTAAAAAGCTTTTATATAATGCAACTTCATGACCTGGTCCAGGTAGAAAATGTTGCTTAATAACGATTCGGTTCTCATTTAATCGGGCATGACCAAGTAGAAAAATCATGTTCCCTGCTCCACCTTTTAAACCAGTCGTTTCTGTGTCAAAGAAAAATAGATGATGCGGATCATGCCCCTCTGCAGATAAAGGATGAATTACTTTTTTACGATTCCAACTTCGAACAACCTCTTCAAATTCCTTAAGTTTATATAGACCATGTTGATGAGTGACCGGATATTCAACCGTACGAACAAGTGCATACTGGTCTTCAAAATAGAATGGTTTGATCCCAAGTTCTTCCCACTGAATTAAATAAGGAATCTGAGTCTTTTGTTCCGGCTCTACCGAGTTTTGTTCGGGTTCTTTTTCGTTGGTAACAATATGTTTCTTTAGCCGCTTTAATTTATTTGTGATGGACATACTCATTCCTCTTTCAAAATTCGAATCATTTTCAAGGTTTTATCTTTTATTTTTGGAAGCTGAACATCAGTTCCAATGCAAGATGGGCATCCATCCTCACAAGGACACTGTTGGATAAATGCATAAGTATCATTTAATATGTTGCTCATATCTTCATACACCTTTTTGGACAAACCTACACCTCCAGGGTACCGATCATATAAAAAGATGGTTGGTTTTTCATTATGAACCGATTTCATTTGTGAGGTGACGTGTAAATCACTTGGGTCACACATTACATGTAAAGAAGCAACGTATCTCAAGGCATGTGAAATCCCAAGTAACGTTTGCTCAACAGTTGCATCGTTTAGATTCGTCAAAGATGAAGGGTCTAGACTAATCCAACAGGAAGAAGTATGTAATTCTTCTTCCGGAAGGTAAATCGGGCCTGAACCAATATTTTCATGTGTATCAAACTTGATTTTCTTAAAGATGGTTGCACGAGCTAAAACCATTACATCGCCGTAACCTTTCGTTCCATTTACAGTATGTAGCTGTTGGTCCTCTTCCAAAACCTTTAACTCTACAGCTAAATTGGCGTCCGTAAAATAATCCACTTCAACTTCTCGAACGAATGCTTTTTTCTCTTCCCAGTCCAACGTTTCCACTTGATATTGAATCCCTTGGTGTAAATAAATAGCTTCTTCATGAAGAAGTGTCATCGCACTAAAACGATCCATTTCTCCGATGACCTTCACATTTCCACGTTGGGTAATGTCAATAATGACGGCATTTTCTTGTGAAGCAGACCTTAAACTTATCGTCGAAGCAGGAAACGAATCATTCATCCAATACCATTTCGTATTTTGATAGTGGAGAACTTGTTCTTCCTGTAAAAATTGAAGAATTTCATCTACCTCCACACCATCAAAAGTTTCACCCTTTTGAAACGGTATTTCAAATGCAGCACATTTAATATGGTCGACAAGGACGATAAGGTTATCCGGATTAATGATCGCGTTTTCAGGATTTTTTTGCAATAAGTAATCAGGATGTTGCATAACATATTGATCCATTGGGCTAGAGCTTCCAACGATAAAAATAGCCGCTTCGCTTTTCCTTCTTCCTGCTCTACCCGCTTGTTGCCAAGCACTCGCAATTGTACCGGGATAACCGGTCATGATACACACTTCCAATTGGCCAATATCCACCCCTAATTCCAAAGCATTCGTACTCACAACACCTTTAATGTTCCCTTCCCTTAATCCCCTTTCAATTTCTCTCCGTTGTTTTGGTAAGTACCCGCCGCGATATCCTTGGACGGAATTATTTAGCAGATCTTTTTTAAACAGTTCCTTTAAATAAGTAAGAATCACTTCTACCCTTACGCGACTTTTAGCAAAAACGATTGTTTGAATATCATGTGTTAAGAACATTTTTGCCAAATCACGTACTTCTAGTGTGGCACTTCGGCGAATATTCAATGGTTTGTTTACAATCGGAGGATTGTAAAATATAAAATGTTTTCGACTGCTTGGCGCCCCATTGCGACTAATAACCTCCATATTAACACCTGTAAGCCTTTCCCCTAATTCTCGAGGATTTTGTATCGTCGCAGAAGTACAGATAAATTGAGGTGAACTCCCATAAAAGGAGCAAATCCGCTTTAATCGTCTTATGACATTTGCAACATGACTTCCAAATACCCCTCTATACGTATGTAATTCATCGATTACGATATACTGTAAATTTTCAAAGAGTGATACCCACTTCGTATGATGTGGCAATATTCCTGAATGAAGCATGTCAGGATTAGTAATTACAATATGCCCTGCTTTTCTAATTTTTTGTCGAATGGTTGGTGAAGTATCTCCATCATACGTATAACAATGGATTGGCCCCATTCCCATCTCGGCAATCATTTCATTTAACTCGGCCTTTTGATCTTGCGCAAGAGCCTTTGTCGGAAAAATATAAAGAGCTCTCGCCTCAGGATTCGACACAATCTTCTGCAAAACAGGTAAATTATAACAAAGCGTTTTTCCTGAAGCCGTTGGAGTAACAGCAACAAAATGATTTCCATTCTCAGCTAAGCGAAAAGCTTCTGCTTGATGTGAGTAAAGTTGATCAACTCCACGTTTGTTTAAAGCTAATTGAATTTCAGTATGTAAAGATGATGGAAAAGGCTCGTAATGCGCTTCTTTTTCCGGTATCGTATGCCAATGGACAATTTGATCACGAAATCGTTCGTCCGTTTTAATCGTTTCTAAAACTTGGTTAATTGATTGACGCTTTTTCATTCCCGCTTCCTCCTCCTGTCTTTTATTTTATCGAATAAACGTTCGTTACGAAAGTATTCCCATTAGTTTACATGATCTCCTGCCTTTTTGGTATTTGCCCCCCATTTTTTGTAGCTCAAATAAAAAAGCAGATGTAAAGGTCTCCCCTTAACATCTGCTCATTCAATCTTATTTCACTCGAATTTCAAATACTTTAGAGCTTCCGCGTGTCACTTCTCCTGAAGGAGATTTTTCCATACTTTCTAAAATATCTCCATTTGTTACGACCATTGGTGTAATAGTGCTTGCTGCTTTTTCTTTAATTAATTCTAAATCACATGAGATTAACTTATCTCCTACGTTTACTTTGTCGCCCTCTTTTACATGAGCTTCAAAACCTTCACCATTCATGCTCACTGTTTCTAAGCCAATGTGAATTAAGATTTCAGCTCCCGTTATAGAACGAATTCCAATCGCATGTTTTGTATGGAACAACTGAATTACCTCACCTTCCACTGGTGAAACAACAACACCTTCAGCTGGCTCAATAGCAATTCCATCCCCCATCATTTTTTGAGAGAAAACAGGATCTGGTACTTCTTCTAAGGCGATCATTTTCCCAGAAAGCGGAGCGAAGATCGTTTCATCCTTTTTTAATTCTTTTTCTTTTTTTAAGCCGAATAATTTTTTAAACATTTTATATTCCTCCCAATGTTTTTATTTTTCCCCAACTCTATTGGCTTTTCAAACTCCTTCTATATGAGCTAAAAGAAGGCATGGCGAAAAACCCTGTACTGTTGGGGTTTATTCACTCATGCCTGATCGAATCAGTAACACGTGACATTTTAGTTTGTAGTTACATTACCATATTTGGCGAGTATTTTCAATTCATACACTCCGTCAGATTGAAACGATAAACAGGCAATGTGCATATCTTATATATTGACACCATTAGATTGATCAAATAGGAGGACCAATTTATGAGTAAAGAAAAAGATGAATCACTTCAAAATAAGAATCCCCTTACAGAGACTTTTAATCAGCTCGATGTTTTTTTAGATTATTTATTTCAACCGTCAACTTTAAAGCCGATATTTGATCAAGTTGAACAATTATTTCAAGAAACTCTCTCAATACCTCATATTTCAATCGATTCTTATGAAACGACCAACGAATATGTAATTATCGGGACATTACCAGGCATCCGAAAAGAGCAAATCGTAATTGACATTTTTGAACGATATTTGACAGTGAAAGTTGACCATCACGAAACGTCTACATCCCAACTAGATGACCATAACTTTTTCCAAAAAATTTCACAGATTGGGAATTTCTCAAAAACATTTCTTCTCCCAATAGCAATTGAAGAATCAGACTTACGCGCATCTTTTCAAAACGATGAATTAAAAATTGTTATTCCATTAAATAAAAAAGGTCCAGAGTAATTTCTGGACTTTAATTTTTATGAGATTTTGTCCCATATGAATTATTTTCTTCAGGTGTTGAATCCTTTTGAATGGTGGTCGAATTATTTTTTGGATATTTATTTTTTCTTTCTCGATTGTCATTTCGATTAGTCACTTTCAATCCCTCCTTTTAAACTTCATCAATAGTTTACCTACAGTTTGCCTGAACTATCCGTATGTATTTCTTTATTTTACATAAACTATTGACGCATAAAAGGACAAGGAGGTTATGATCGTGCCATCTGAAAATGATATAAATCGTTATATCCATATTAAATTTCAAGAAGGAGCCATTGATGAAGTAGGCATAAATGGCTGCCAGGTAGAGGATGTTCTGGCTGTACTCATTAATAAATTGAAATCATACCAAAGTGGTCCGTTTTCTTGTATGGAAAATTCACTCGCCATTAATAATTTGGCCAATGCCCAATATGCACTCCACCACCGAAGAGAGAGGGTTGAAAATAAAAATCGACCTTAAAAACTTTGCATCGATTGGTCTAAATGATATGCTTCGCATTTTCTTTCATAAAAGATTTTTATTAATACCTAGATAATTAAGACCAAAAGAGGCACATAAAAACGTGAGAAATGTTGCCTCTTATTTCTCCTACTCAACCATGCCAACAAATAGATTCCATTACTCTAAACAATACGCCCAACGTTTCGGCACAGTTCGAATTAGAAAGATTTATTTTTATTTATCAACCTTCTCCATCAAATTCCACTTTTTACTTTTCATAAAGCGCTTGTGGAGGCTTGTTCTTTCCATTAATCCCCACTACATTTATAGAGTAAAAACGATTCTAAACAGCAACAATCCCTTTAGAAAATACTTAATAAAAATAGCCTTATTCACAATCAAAAAAGAGTGCTCAATGTCACGAAAACTCATGACTATTGTGCACCCAATTCATCATTATTCACAATCGTCTTTCTTCCTACCGAAAACTGTTTGTTTGATCATTTGATGTGACGTAATCGCAGCGCCTCCGGCTATAATACCGTTGGCGATACCATTTATGGAAAAACCGATCGTAAATACACTTGCTAACACACCGGCAAATATAATAAACCAGCCGATCATCCAACTATCGATGAATGGAGTACTTTTCATGGCTAACCCTAAAACCATTAACGCAGGAACAACGATCATCAATTGTGGATGGACCGCAACTTGATTAAAAAGTTCATCAACCATCCAACATTCCTCCATCTTTAAATTATTTTATGAAAGATGTCACACCTTTAAATAAAGAGCTTAATTGATTCATCGTACCCATTAATTGACCAGCAGTATCAACCATTTTATTAAAATCCAAATTTCCATCTGTTTTCTTAAATGAATTCATCACTGAACTCATCCCGCTAGTTTGTGGTGGCGTGAACGATGATGCTTTTGGATATGGCGTTGGGTATGGGTTGTAAACCATTTGATTTGGCATATGGTTTTGTTGCAACCAATACGGTTGAACCTGTTGTTGAAGCGGTTGATAAGAAACCGCCGAAGGATAATACGGTATGGGTCTCTGATAATAATTCGATTGTTTTGGGTACAAGATACATTCCCCCTTAATTCATTCTCATCCATACTTACTCTATGCTACTTTCGTTCCATTGGTGAAGGAATTGTAAAAATTTGTCGAAAGTCACAATTTTATAAAAAAATGCCCTTTCAAAATTCTATGTTACGATTAAACTAAAGGGGCAAAGGGGATGGTTAAATGAACTTTACATTATTAAAAGAAAAGTTTAAGTTTGAAAACAACTATGATGCATCATCACGAAATGAGTTACTCGTTTATGCCAAAAAGCTTTATTTACAGAATGAAATGAACATTTGCGAGTACCGAGAACTAATGAAAGTGCTGGATAGCGAGGGACAATCTGCAGGATAATCCTTAGATACTCCATCCAAAGAAGTTTATATATTAAAGGTATAAGAAGGAGCTGTCTCTGGTCAGCTCCTTAAATTGTATAAGTAGAGAGAAGAATAGGTGATGACGACTGTCCAGGATTGTACAAACGAATGACTGTCACGAATTGAAATAAAGGAATATTGCGAGGAAAACTAAGGAAAAAATCGACTTGGCAATTCACCAGACGCTAGGAGCGGATACGAGAAAGGTTGTTCCTGCGGAAAGCGTCCACCACCTCATGAAAAATTGGAGATTAATTCAAGACGAAGTATGGGTTGTACCTTTGGAGCACTCCTTATTTATTTCTCCGAATAAGTTAACTTACATATCCCTCCCTGAAATATCTCGAATAACTTTTTAGATTTTCTGGACAAACTAAAGTTGTCATCAAAGTATTCCAACGGGAGGTTAATATGAGCCGAGGAAAAAGTTTTCAACATAAGAAAAAAGGACATACCCCAACTCCGCCTAAACACGGATTTGACGCTGCACCTAAACATAATGAGGAAGTCACATATGATATCAATACGGTTGCATCTGAAGAAGCTAGACCAGTTACCACTCGAACCACACACGAATAAGAAACATACATGATTTTACACTCACACCCCGGACATGAAAATTTATTCTCCCCGGGGTTTCCTTTCTACCATCTACCTATCATGAATGATCATTCAGCTCATAGGTAATTTTTATTTTCACAGAAAAAGTGCAAAGCGCAAGTCCTTAGGCGAAGGGCGCTGGAGGACCTGCGAGGAGGCTTCCGTCGCCACAGCAGGGCCGAAGCGACCCGAGCCGATGGAGCTTGGAGCTAGACACCAAAAATACTGTAAAGAGCATACTTTAACACTTTATTGCACTTAAACTTACTGTAACAAAAAAATTAAGCCGACCCTACTTACCGGTCGGCTCTTTCTCTTTTGCTCTTTCTATAAGAGTTTCTAATATAAAAATGGCTGATTGTGTCGCATCCTTAAACCGCTTTAAACTGGTTTGGTAATAAAAAGATTGAACGGATATTTGTTCGATATGCTCTTTACACATTTCAATTTGTGTTTTTGTCACATACTTCGGATGATACTGCTTAATAAATTGATAAGCTAATACTTCCCATTCCTGTAACGTTTGATGAACTTCGTCACAATAAGGCTTCACTTCTTCATAAAACGAAAAAGATTTCTCTTCTCGTTTCGTATGTTCAAATCGTAATTTACTTTCCTCTACTTTGTCTAATAACCAAATAGTCAGTGGGATAATGGAATGTTCGTGCACGTATATTCACCTCGAACGTATGATAGCACACAACCTCATGATGAGAAAAGAATAGTGGAGAATTAATAGCTCGGATTAAAAGAAACGGACTGAGAGGGATTTATTTCATTTTTAAATTTAGTTGGCAGGTTTTGAATACAAGAATTCAATTCAACCATTGAGTTGGTTAAATGATCTAAATGAGCATGAAACTCAGCAGAAGAAGTACTTCTTTCAAGAGCCGTTCGCTCCGTCATTCCTTTTTCTATCTGCTGAAGCTGTAATTCTAATTCTTCAAGTTTCCGTAAAGCGACCACCTTCGCTATCATTGTTTTCATTTTATAGCCTCCTTTTACGGTACAAATTCGTGTCTTCCCACCCATTTCCTTCCCCTATGACAAAACTAGTCTTCATTCGTCAAAGAAATTTAAATTGTTCTAACATTTCCCATTTTCGACAAGCACATTATTTTGAAATATAAGGACAGAATACCGCTAGGAGGTGTTGAAATTGACAAAACAAATAAAAGGTAAGTCAGGTCACCAAAAAACAAAACCGAAAACTGGGTATGGAGATAAAAAACTCGAAGGACCGAATCGTCCATCTACTTAATAAAAAGAAGTTTTCGTATACATTGTGCTTTTCCGTAAGTACTTGGAAATTCTTGCTTTCCTCGGAGAGGAAGCAGACCCTCCCCAATAGCCAGGCTGTGGGGTTTTAAGCTTTCCTCTACATCCCCCAGAGTCACGCATTCTCTTCTATTGCATAGAGGACAAAATAGATAGAACAAAGGTCTTGACACATACGAAAAATAAAAGTCTTTAAGAATAGAGCTTGGGCTAGCATTTCATCATGTTAGCCCATATCCAGTTTAATGTTTCATCGGAAGGAATACTTCGTAGAATAGTTATCTACCTTCATCCATTTTTACGTAGCGTTTACCCTTTCCTCCCTTTTAAATATTCCTCAACTAAACAAATGACTCTCAATTGCTCTTGTTTTTTCAAATACCAATCGGTTAAATGGACTTGCTTTGGAGTTTTTACCACTCCATAAAAATGGTTTAGTCGTTGTCCATGAAACCAATTGCTTTCTCGTTCGTCTATATGATGAGAAACAATTGGGTAAGCAGTCCGCAAAAAAGGTGTTTCTCGTGTTTTATGAATGGGTAAATATCTTTCGAAATCATACCGAGACCCTGTATGTGGTACAATATTTGAAAATAAGTGGAACTTTTCATAATATAGCGGGTGGAACAGAATGGCCGCTAAGCATTTTCCTAATTGAATTCGAGCATGAACCTTTCGGAATCCCTTAACGGTACATCCATACAATTGTCCATCTAAAGTGGGAAATAGTACTGTATTAAAATGAAATAAATCTTGAAATCGGTAGGGAAAGCTTTTAAATACATATTTGTTAAAGTATCGATCTTCAATAACTGGAAGTTGGATTAAATGCTGTTCGTTAATAATGAGGGAAAGTAATAAACGTTTTTCATTTCGATTCTTGAAAAATATTTCCCATTCCCTTTTCATAAAAGAAGAGACGGAAAAAGCTTCTACTAGATGAAATAAAGGTTTTCCTTTCTTTTTAGATAGTTCATAAATAAGCAATTGAGGAAATGCATCGCGAAAAATAAGCCAATTTGCTTTTTCGTATGTTAAAAAGAGCCAGTAGCGAAATTCATCGCTTAATGCTTTTTGGCACCATGTTCCAAGCAAGTCTGTCATACACCAGCCTGCATTTCTTGATACCATGCTTGCTAAAAAGGCCCACTTAATTTCTGGGTTCCGTTCATAAAATTTTGCATAACTAATCGTTCTAGAAATATTATCGATATTACATGATTCCATTTCATGTTGAATGCGACGAATCATCAGTCGTTCATTCATCCAAATCACCTGCTTACTCTTTCATAACTGTTAGGATGAAAAATTTGATATGATATAATAAGTGCTTCTTGATAAAGGAGGGACAGTCTTGATTTTCAACTATCCAAATGGCAAGCCTTATCGGAAACAAGAAGTACAGAAGAAGGCTCCAGCTAAGAAAAAAGAAATTCAATACAGTAATCGTGGGATGACCCTCGAAGCGGACTTAAATGAAACGAATGAATATTATCGTGAAAGAGGTATAGCTGTCATACATAAAAAGCCAACTCCTGTGCAAATTGTTTCGGTAGATTATCCGAAACGAAGTGCTGCAGTCATTAAAGAAGCATACTTTAAACAAGCTTCAACAACTGACTATAACGGAGTTTATAAAGGAAAGTATATTGATTTTGAAGCGAAAGAAACACGGTATACTTCATCTTTTCCGCTACAAAATATTCATGAACACCAAATTTCTCATATGGAAGCTGTCATGAAACAAGAAGGCATTTGCTTCTTAATCATACGGTTTACCAATTCTGAAGAAATATTCTTATTAGATGCGAAAAGAGTATTGGAATTTTGGAATCGCAAGGAACAAGGAGGCCGTAAATCCATTGCAAAAAGTGAAATTGAAACATTCGGTCACCAAATTCCTCTTGGCTATCAACCTCGAATTGATTATATTAAAATAATAGACAAATTGTATTTTAAATAATTTATGTCATTCTTCATGAAAGGTTGGAATGAGTATGAGTGGAGAATATAAATCGAGAGAACAACGAAGGAAAGCACAACAGTCTCAGAAGAAAAAGAAAAAAGCAAAAAAATCAAACGTGTGGAAAAAAATATTTATTGCGATAATGGTGATGGGAATTCTCGGTATGATTGGCGGAGGTGTCACTGTCGCCTATTATGTTTCCGATGCACCTACATTTAACGAAGATCAGTTAAAAGGAAATTTATCTTCAAAAGTATTTGATATGAATGGAGAACAGTTTTATGAAATCGGTACAGAAAAAGCAACTTACGTGCCGATTGATGAAATTCCAGATCATATTAAAAACGCTTTTATAGCAACGGAAGATATCCGATTTTATGAACATAGCGGAATTGATGTGATACGATTTGGAGGCGCAGTATTAGCTAACTTACAAGAAGGTTTTGGTGCTGAAGGAGCTAGTACGATTACACAACAACTTGTCAAACTATCGTTTTTAACACCAGAAAAAACGATAAAACGAAAAGTGCAAGAAGCGTGGCTAGCCATTCAAATCGAACAAAACTATTCCAAAGACCAAATCTTAGAAATGTATTTAAACCGAATTTATTATCCAGGAAATTACTATGGAGTTGCTCGTGCCTCAGAAGCTTTCTTTGGGAAAGAAGATCTTAATGATGTGACGATTGGCGAAGCTGCCATGTTGGCTGGTATGATAAAAAACCCAAGTCGATATAATCCAAGAACAAACCCTGAAGATGCTGAAAATAGACGGAATGTGGTTTTAATGCTTATGGAGCAACACGGATTTATTTCTTCTCAAGAAGCGGAAGAAGCTAAACAAATTCCTATTACGGACTCAATTGTAGAACTGAAAGAAAAGTCTAACCAATACTATGCTTTTATTGAAGAAGTCATTGATGAAGTTCGGGAAGAACTAGACATTGATCCCAGCACTTCCGGTTTAAAGATTTATACGACTCTGGACCAAGATGCTCAAAGTTATGTCGAAAATTTATTAAATGGTGATTCATTATCATTTTCAGAACATATGCAAGCAGGTGTTGCGCTCCTTGATACACAAACCGGAGAAATTCGCGCCCTTGGTGGAGGCCGAAATCAACCAATTGGTGGATTCAACTACGCCACTGATGCGAAAAGACAGCCGGGCTCAACAATCAAACCTGTGTTGGACTACGGTCCTGCGATTGAACATTTAAAGTGGTCAACGTACGAACAAATTAATGACGAACCATATTCCTATTCCGACGGATCACCAATTAACAACTGGGATAATAGCTATCGCGGTTGGATGTCGATGCGTGATGCCTTAGCCTTTTCCCGAAATATTCCTGCCTTAAAGGCGATGCAAGCAGCAGGACTTGATCGAGCAAAAGCCTTTGCAGAAGGAATCGGCATTGAGCTACAGGAAATTTATGAATCCTACTCGATTGGTGGATTTGGAGGCAAAACGGTCGGTGTATCTCCGTTAGAAATGGCGGGGGCATACAGTGCGTTCGGTAACAATGGCTTTTACATTGAACCTCATACCGTTACAAAAGTAGAGCTAGCAGATGGAACAGTTATTGAACTTTCACCTGAACCTGAAGAAGCGATGAGTGATTATACAGCATTCATGATTACCGATATGCTAAAATCCGTCGTGCAATATGGAACAGGTACGAGAGCGAAAGTTTCTGGTTTAAACATTGCCGGTAAGACTGGGACAACAAACTTTACAACAAATGAAAAAGCAACCTATAACGTTCCTAAAGGTGGTGCAAAGGATAGCTGGTTTGTCGGCTATACACCAAAGTATACAGCAGCTGTTTGGACTGGAATGGAAACGAACGATGAAAAAATGTATTTGGATAATAAAGACCAAAAACTTGCAAAAGATATCTTTAAAGATATTATCGTTCATGTATCAAAAGGAGACTCTTCAGATTTTAAACAACCGAAAAGTGTTGTAAAAGTTGCTATTGAAAAAGGTTCGAATCCAGCAAAGTTAGCAAGCGAATGGACACCTTCTGACCAAATCACATATGAATACTTCGTAAAAGGTGCTCAACCGACGAAAGTCTCAGATAAATATCAAAAGCTTGAGAAACCTGGCGACGTAAAAATTGCTTATAACGAAGAAACAAACGATGTTACCTTATCGTGGAATTATTCAGAAGAATTTATGGAATCTACATCATTTGAAGTGCAAATGTCAGTAGATGAAGGGCCATACGAACCAGTTACGACAACAAAGGATTTTTCATTTGTCGTAACTGGCGTAAAACCAGGCTCTGTTTATAAATTCCAAGTATTTGCCGTTAGCGATGAAAATAGTGATAACCGTAGTGATCCTGGCGCTGCCATGATTGAGATTCCAAAGCTAGAAGAGGAAGAAGAAGACGAAGAAAATGAACCAGATGAAGAAGATTTAGAAGAGTTATTACCACCTGGTTTAGATGAAAACACCGAAGACAAAAAAGACAAGAAACCAAAAGACTCTAATTCTTCAAACGGTAGTGGAAATAATGAGAACGAACAACCAGTAGTCGAAGATGGACAACCTATGGACGATCTTTAATACCCCTATAAGAAAAGCGCATAACGCCCGCATATCGGCGAAGGGCGCTGGAGGACCTGCGAGGAGGCTTCCGTCGCCACAGCAGGGCCGAAGCGACCCGAGCTGATGGCGCTTTGCGCTAGACACCAAAAAAACGGTAAAGAGAATACTTTAACACTTTATTGAACGTAAACTTTCTGTAACAATTAAAAAGGTGCGAGAAAAATCTCGCACCTTTTCATGTCTTTTTCTTTTGAATGACTCTTTTTTTGTAGTAGATCTTTTCTAATTCGGAAAACAATTCCTTCAACTGTCGATAGCTATGGAAAAGAGTGATATGGCTCATACAAAATAATAACCGTTCTTCTACATTCACTGGCTTAAATTGGAAAGGATACGAGGTCGGAATTTCCAATGACTTCACTGGACTCTCATTTAACCAGTGAAGCGTTACAAGAAATAAACTAATCCCTTCAACCATCTTCTTGTTAATTAAACTTTTGTCTTTAGATTGGAAGCTCTCCTGTATGTCTCGCTCAACCTCTTTCCAACAACCAAGAACTGAATGTATATTTTCTTCCCAAAAAATCCAAGGTGCTTCCTTTTTGCCTCCATCCTCTATTCTATATAAGAGATCATAAAAGAAAGGAAATGAGCGAATTCGTTCAGAAAAGGACAAGCGAAGGTCCAACTCAATCTCGTCTTCACGTATGAGATATGAGTTCGCTAAATATGAAGAAGGAACTTTCAAAAGCACTTTACTTTGCATTCACTGTCTCCATACCTTTCGTCCGCTTCTTCCCTTCCCTACACAAATATAACAGGGGACATTCTAAACATTTTGGAGATTGAGCCTTACAGTGATAACGACCGAAGAAAATAAGTCGATGGTGAGTAATTCCCCACTCTTCTTCTGGCACTTTCCTCATTAGCGTCTTTTCAACTTCTAAAACGCTATCTTTATATCGACATATCCCTAATCGTTTACTCACCCGTTCAACATGAGTGTCGACTGCAATTGCCGGTTTATTAAACGCTACTGACATCACGACATTTGCTGTTTTTCTTCCGACCCCTGGTAACTTGACGAGCTCCTCTCGCTCTTTCGGTACTTCACCGTTGAACTCATCAAGTAACATTCGACAAAGCTTTTGTATATTTTTTGCTTTATTCCGATATAACCCAATGGAACGGATATCTTGTTGTAATTCCTCTAATGATACGGACAAATAGTCTTCTGGCTTTGTGTATTTTTGGAATAAATCTTTCGTCACTTTATTGACGAGTGCATCTGTGCATTGGGCAGAAAGAGCAACCGCAATCACAAGTTCAAATGGATTTCGGTGATTCAGTTCACAATGGGCATCAGGAAACATTTCTGCCATTTGGTCTAAACATTCTCGAATTTGTTTTTTATTTAACATGTCTTATCACCTTACTTCCAATATTGATATTCTTCTACCAAGTTTTATACTAAGTATTTGAAGTAACAATAAAAAAGCGAGTGATAGACATCACTCCCCTTCTAACCAATTATAAAATGGAACAATACGTTTATAGTCAGAATTAGCTTGATTTTGTGTTGTTTTACGATTCATTGACTCTCGGAACTTTTTTGAATGCTTTCTAGCTTGCTCAATCGTTTTAATCCCATTCTTTTTCCATTCAAACAAAATTCGATCAATGTATCGGAAGTTTAATTTGCCACTCATAACTGCTTCCCTTAAAGCTGCCATTATGATGTCTGGGTCATGATGATCTTGGTCCAACCAAATGGACAATGTTTCACATTCAAAAGGAGAAAGCGGACGCCCAAATTCTTGTTCAAAGATAGAATATAAGTTCTTCTCGGTTACAGGTTGTTGAACTGGTTTATTCTCTTTTTGAAGGAAGTCATAGACCTTCTCCCATAGCGGACGCAATGAGTATTTTTCAAAAATAATAGCATTCTCTTCTAGTTCTTCAATAAAAATATAATTTCGTTGTAACAATCTTCTTAGAAGATTTGTACATTCTTCCGTCGAAATTGACATATGTTCAGCAATTTCAGTTGGTGTAGGAAATAGTTTTCCCTTGATTAAATAAGAATGAACTAATAATAAAATCGCTAACTCCTGTTCATTCAGTCCAATTTTATGATAATTCCATAGCAAGGCATTCGGAATGGATACCGTTCCTTGCTCCTGATAGGCAACAAACTCCTCTTTTTTCATCCTTTGGAACACCTCATTTGTAAGTATACCACGTACAGTTTTCCTTTTCGATATCCTCTTTCCGGTAAAAATATGAAGGTCTCCTGTTAAAAGGAGACCTTTTATTATTATGGATATAAGCGATTTAATAGACGTGGGAATGGAATGGTTTCACGGACGTGCTCGACACCACTAATCCATGCAACTGTACGCTCAAGGCCTAATCCAAACCCTGAATGTGGAACAGAACCGTATTGACGAAGCTCTAAATACCATTTATAGGCTTCTTCATCTAAATCATGCTCTTCTAATCGTTGTTTAAGTAAATCAAAATCATGAATACGTTCAGATCCACCGATAATTTCTCCATAGCCTTCAGGGGCAATTAAATCGGCACATAAAACGACATCATCGCGATTCGGATCTGGCTGCATATAGAACGGTTTTAATGACGTTGGATAGTGCGTAATAAATACTGGTTTATCAAAAGATTCCGCAATCGCAGTCTCATGTGGAGCACCAAAATCATCTCCCCACTGAATGTCGTCAAACCCTTTTTCATGAAGCAACTTAATTGCATCATCATACGTAATACGAGGGAATGGAGCAGAAATCTTTTCAAGAGCGGATGTATCTCTTCCAAGCACTTTCAGCTCAAGCGCACAATTTTTCAGTACAGATTGAACGATGTGTGACACATACTCCTCTTGTACTTTTAAGTTGTCTTCAAATTCATAAAATGCCATCTCTGGTTCAATCATCCAGAATTCAATTAAATGACGGCGTGTTTTCGACTTTTCAGCACGGAATGTTGGGCCGAACGAGAATACTTTTCCTAAAGCCATTGCAGCTGCTTCCATATAAAGCTGACCACTTTGTGATAAATAAGCATCTTCATCGAAATATTTCGTATGGAAAAGCTCAGTCGTTCCTTCCGGTGCACTTCCTGTTAAGATTGGTGGATCAACCTTTACAAAACCTTGTTCATTGAAGAACTCATACGTTGCTCGAATAATTTCGTTACGGATCTTCATAACAGCGTGTTGACGCTTAGAACGGAGCCATAAATGGCGATGATCCATTAAAAATTCAGTTCCATGTTCTTTTGGAGTAATAGGATAATCAACTGCTTCATGAATGACTTCAATTCCTGTTACCCCTAGCTCGTAACCGAATGGAGAACGTTCGTCTTCTCTGATTACTCCCTTTACATACAAAGATGTTTCTTGCGTAATTGACTTTGCCTTTTGGAAAACTTCTTCTTCCACTTCAGCTTTCACAACTACGCCTTGAATAAACCCTGTTCCATCACGAAGTTGTAAAAACGCAATTTTTCCACTAGAACGCTTATTCGCTAGCCAAGCGCCAATCGTGACTTCTTGTCCAACGTATTTATGTACTTGAGAAATCGTTGTTTTCACGTTTATTTGTCCCTCCAACATCTAAATACTGCTATTAGATATGTGCATATACATACTTTTCTATTATACATCTGTCTCATCATTCATTCAAATATTCCTTATAGGACTTCGTCGGATTTTTGATTTCAATGAAAGGCTGTTTTCATATAAATTGTTGCTTTTTCAGTCATTTTTAAAATGAATTCTGAACATTTCGCTTCGTACACTTTCTTTCCGTGGATAGGGCTGTCTAGTTTCGGCTCCTAGCGAATAGCGAACGATTCTAGTCCTCCCCTACAATAAGTCAATACCTGCTCGATTCACTCGCAGTATCTCCGTGCAGAATCCTCTCGTTTGTACGTCCACTGGGCAGCCTCTACTTTTCTACGAGCATCCTCCGCATTCGGCCTGTGGGGTCTCGCCGTCTCCTCTGCATCCTGTGAGTCAAGTCGCTCCATTACAAAGAGGAAAAACAATTCTCAACTAAAAGCAACAATCCTTTAGGAAAGAGCCAAATGAAAAGGCTATCTAAGCTTAATTGCTTTAGATAGCCACAAATTTAAAATGGTTTAATGAGTTATTTTCTTTTCAACGAATCGTTTCATACGGCTAACGGCTTCTTCCAAGAGCTCCAGAGAAGTTGCATAAGACAATCGTACATTGTCTGGTGCCCCAAAACCGGAACCTGGTACAATCGCCACTTTTTCTTCCTCTAACAACGCTTTTGCAAATTCATCTACATGGTTAAATCCTGTTAACGTTGCAGCCTCTTTTACATTTGGGAAAAGATAAAATGCCCCTTGAGGTTTAATGCAACTGAAGCCAGGAATTTGAACTAATTGTTCATAAATGGTATTTAATCTTGACTCGAATGCTTGGCGCATTTCTTCAACTGGTTGTTGCGAACCCTTATATGCTGCAATCGTTGCAAACTGTGCTATCGACGTAGGATTGGATGTACTATGACTTGCTAAATTTGTCATTGCTTTAATAATCGTCTCATTTCCCGCTGCGTAACCAATACGCCAACCAGTCATTGAATGGGATTTTGACACACCATTGATAATAATTGTTTGCTCTTTTAACGCAGGTGATAGCTGAGCAATGGAGACGTGTTTATTTTCACCGTAAATTAACTTCTCATAAATTTCATCTGACACGATTAAAATGTCATACTCTAGGCAAATGTCTCCTAATGCTCTTAACTCATCAGCTGAGTAAAGCATTCCGGTAGGGTTGCTCGGTGAGTTTATAATGACCGCTTTCGTTCGATCCGTAATCGCTTCTTTTAACTGATCAGGTGTAATTTTAAACGAATTGGATTCTTGACCTTCGATAAACTTCGGTGTACCACCAGCTAATTTAACTTGTTCTGGATAGCTTACCCAATATGGTGTTGGGATAATTACTTCATCCCCCTCATCTAACAACACTTGGAATAAAGTATAGAGGGCATGTTTCGCACCTGAACAAACTATAATTTCAGATGGACGATACGTAATTTGCTGGTCAACTTGAAATTTTTCAATGATTGCTTCTTTCAAAGACACTAAGCCACCAGACGGCGTATATTTCGTATGTCCTTCTTCCATTGCTTTATACGCCTCCTCAATAATATGTTTTGGCGTATTAAAGTCTGGTTCTCCTGCCCCTAATCCAATGACATCATGACCTTCCGCTTTTAATTGTTTAGCTTTAGCTGTAATGGCTAAAGTGGTAGACGGTGTAAGCGTTGAAACACGTTTTGCTAATTTCATGTCAACATCCCCCTTTATTGTTGTATACTATAGGATTTGTAAACTTTTGGATCTGTAAAGCTCACAATAAAATATGTATAACGGTTTTTTTGGTCCTTGTAACGTACCTCCCAAACCGGTATATCCCATTTTGGGGTTTGCGAATTGTCAAAGCCTAATTGAATGGAAATAATCTCGTTTGGCCTTTTCTCTTCATCATATCGATGAACAAGCTCTAATACCTCTTCCTTTGTCAAACCATCTTTCTCTAAAAAAATGTGAACCTGCTCTTTTTCCTCTTTTGGCACGAAAGCAACCACTTGTTCATCATTTTTGTTTTTTCCTTTTACAACATAATAAACGCTGTCGCTACGATAAGTCGAGACTTCCTCAATATTTTTTATGCCGTTTTCTATTGCTTTCTGTTCTGCATATGCATGGCCGTCCGTTCTATGTTCCAGCGCGGACCTTAAAATGAGCGCAACCGTAGTCGTAATAAGTGTAATAATTATGATGATACTTAACGTTATTATTCCTTTTCGATTCATCGTTTCCTCACCTAGTTATGTTCGGTAAATCGTAAAAACTGCTTTGTTGGGATTTTCCTTATCTAATGCAAGGCCGAACATTAAATTTTCTCTTTTTAGTGTACGGTTTAATAAATCAACCATTTTATAAAGATCACTTGAATGGTCTACCGTCACAGAAGAAATAATTTCAATCTTACTTTCCACCTTTAAATCCTCCCCACAACAAACATTATTTGTAACTAATAGTTCCTTTTGTTTCGGAAAAAATATTATTACAACAACTTGATTTGTTGTATAAGTCCCATTATAACAGCTTTTTGGGCGTTCATTAAAAAAATTTCTCCTTATCCACACCTGATAGAACCTGTGCTAACGCACAGGTTTTTTTACACTTTTATCTGTTTTCAAAAGCGATAGGAATCACTTCATACTTGTTTTCATTCAATTTAATGGAAATACTTCCGAATTGTTTTAATGGATAAATATCCATCCAAGACTGGTAAAGACGCTCCATCACATCCTGGCTAGGCCATTCATCGTTCTTCCGAAAAATAATAGCAACCTGTGGGTTTAAGTAATCTAGAAATTCTTTCGTTGATCCTGTCCCTTGCCCGAAATGAGCGACTTTTAATAAATTTATTTCTTGTAGATCCTTTTTCATTAACTGTTTTTCTACTTGTTCGTTTGACGAACTCATCAAAAGCCACTGATGGTGATGAAAAATTAGCCGAAGGTCCATTCCCTGCAAGTTGGATTCATTATAATTTTCATGTAAAACTTGCACTTTAAGTCCTGGTAGGATTTCGTATGATTCATTTTTCTTCCAAATTCCCCAATGATCGACTACCTTAATTTGATTCAATGAACTATTCAATAAAATATGTTCACCGGTAATAAACTTCTTTACATTTAATTTTTCCTTTAATTCGATTAAATTTCCCGTGTACTGCTCGTTAGCACTCGTTATGATGACCGCATCTAAACTCGATACATCAAACATCTTTAATGTATCGTATAATTCTCTATCAGACTTAGGGCCTCCAGTATTTATCAGGACATTTTTCCCTGTGCCGTGTTGAATTAAAATGGCTTCTCCAGAAGTCAAATCAATAAAGGTTACACCGAGTTCGTTTTGTTCTAGTTTTAAGTCGACCTTTTCAATGATTGGTTGCTCTGACTCTAAATGGTCAAAACCAAATAACGCCAGTAGAATTAGAAAGCCGAACCAAATTTTATACAATATATTTCCCTCCAACGACTAGCGCTCTTGTTGAATCGCATCTTGTATGAGGTTGATGAAGTTACCATATTTCCACTTTCCAACCTTCAACGAATTTTTAAAATAGGACCCGTAATGACTCGTCTGAATTCGATGATCGAGTAGAAATAAGGCTTGTGTTTCTGTTGAATGGCGAAAATTAAATACCGCATCTTTCAAAGCAATTACCGATTCAGGTAAGGAATAATCGTAAAATGAACTTTTTCCTTCTTGTTCTAACCACTCGACGTTTGCGGATACAATTGGGTCTTGAAGTGACGAAAATGGCAATTTCGTAACAACAAGTGTTTGAAAGAACGTTTTATGAGATTCTATTCTGTTCCAAAACTTCACTGTACAAAAGAGACAGCCTTCTTCAAGCTGCTGCATCGTTTTCAAAACTTTCGCAGGGTTACCACCGCTAATTCCTTGTCCGAAAATAAACAACTCTTCTCTATCAATTATTTCTTTCATTTGTTCGTAAGTTAACTTTAGTAATTCAACTGATGAGAATAACACGATGACTTTCCCTTTAATTCTTTTCAATAGATAGGTTAAATCAATCGCTAATTGTCTTGAATAATCTTCTTTAGACGTTAAACGGCTAAATGTTAAATTATCCGCTACATAAACATTCATTGTACTTTCATCGGTTAAAGGAGATATCAAGCTCGTTGTCATTGGATAAAAATCCGTTAACCCTAGCCGCTCAATCCAATGATGAAAACTATCTTTTACGGTAAGAGCGTGACTGATGAGCACGACACTCTTTTTCTTCGAGAAAAATTTGTCCGCTAAGAAAGTGGCAATTCGAACCGGTTCTGAATATAAAGCAACCGCATTTTTAGCCCCTTTTGCCTCAATTTCTATCCAAAACACTTCTTCAGATGAAGTATCAAAAAAGAAATAATTCAACTGCAAGCGAAGTTCTTGGCAAAAGTCTACGAAAGAAATAATTTCATCCTCATCCATTTGGTTATGAATTAGTTTTACTTCACGGCTAGACTCTTTATTCATGAATTGAATGATGTCTAGTAGTAAAAATTGATTTTTTCTTACAAGCTCTATAATCTCATTCCATATCGGACCCTTTTCTCGGTCTTGATGGTAACGATAGCGAAAAAGGTTTAATTGATCTGAGTTGTTTTTCCCTTTGACATAAAAGTGAATATAGCGAAACAACTCATTGAGCTGTTCGTGTAATAGGATAAGCTTTTGCTTCACGGTCTCTGATAGCTTTCCGAATTTTTTTTCCGCTCGTTGAATCTTTTGAGCTATATGAGAATATTCTATCCGCTGACCAAAAAATTTTCGGCCGTTCGCTTCAAAATAATGAGCTTGATCAACTAAAACAAACGCATTTTGAGACAAGTGCTTCTTTCCGAAAGTATCATCTGCCAATAGCATCGCATGAGTCGTAAAGATGATGGAAGCATGCTTCGCTTTTTCAATAGCCCGTTGATAAAACGAAAAATTATTTGTTGGATGAGATGGGTTATTAACTCCTTCACATAATCTTTCCCAAATTCGAATCCCACCAGATGATAAATTTAATTCATCGACATCCCCTGATTCTGTTTCAAGTAACCATATTAAAATTTGTGCTTTCGTTAAGGCGGTGTCATAATTTGTCTCGTCTTCCTGTAAAAAGCGCTCAAATCGCTGGATAGATAAATATTTTTTTCTTCCTTTTAGTATTGATGCTGTCACATTAGAATATCGTTGCTTAAAGTTTTTTTCCCATGCTTCAAAGAACTGATAAATCCGTTCACTCGAAGAACAGGCTATTGTAACGGACTGCTGTCTTGAATTCACATGATATATAGCTGGGAATAAAAAAGCTTGAAGATCGTTCGAATGATTTTCTTCAACTTCTATTAAACCGTGTTGGTTCGTTTCAAATGCTTCTAATATTTTGTTTGAGACTAGTTTAAATGGATAAGTCCAATTATTTGTTTCTGCTTCAAGGAATGCATCAAATGACTCCATTTCACCCATTGTTTTTTGCTCTTTTTCTATTTTAACTGGGGTATGCTTTCTTATTGAAAAAGAATGTGTTTGTAGAAATGGTGCAGTTACTTCATTAGCTACTTTTTCTTTCCTTTTAATTTCGTTATGAATTAAAGGCTCAACATCACTTACAAAATCATGACTGATTGCATGTAGTTGACGAAGGGTTCGCGCAGGAACAAAGGCTAATTTCTCTTGAAGCTTTTTCCAAATTAGAGCCGTTACATGTGCATCACTATCTGCTCGATGAGGATTTTTATGCTCTATCTGTAATGACATGGCTAAATCTTGAAGTTTGTAACTTTTTATCGTTGGAAATAGGATTCTGGCCATTTCGACCGTGTCAATAACTGGACCATCAAAAATTGGCAACTGTACCCGTTTTAATTCTTCCCTTAAAAACGACAAATCAAAATGAATATTATGAGCAACAAAATAACAACCTTTTAATTTGTCTAAAATAATTGGTGCAACTTCTTCAAATACAGGAGCATCTTCTACCATTTCATCACTTATCCCCGTTAATTGTTCGATAAATGAAGGAATTGTATTTAACGGATTGATAAACGTAGCATACGTTTCAACAATGTCTTTCCCTTCCATTAGGACAATCGCAATTTGAATAATTCGATCTCCGTTTTTCACTGAATTCCCTGTTGTTTCAATATCTACAACTGCAAATCTTTCCTTCATGCTTGACACCTCAATTGAAAAATAACAACTCCATTGTATCACTTTAAAATACGAAAATCCCCTTCTTCAAACAAGAAAGGGGATTTTTTCGCACATTATCCAATCGTAAGCGGTTGTTCTTCTTCGATTAATTCGACAATTTCATTGTTCTCATTCATTATTGCAATTTTTGGCTTATGTTCTAAAAGACGATCTTCACTGATCATTTTATATGAAATAATGATAACGACATCACCTTCTTGAACAAGTCTTGCTGCCGCACCATTTAGACATATAACGCCGCTACCGCGCTCTCCAGAAATAACATATGTTTCTAAACGTGCACCATTATTATTGTTTACGATTTGTACCTTTTCATTCGGTAAGATCCCAACTGCATCCAAAATATTTTGATCGATCGTAATACTTCCCACATAGTTTAAATTTGCCTCAGTTACGCGAGCACGATGGATTTTTGCACTCATCATTGTACGGAACATTGTATTTTCCTCCTAGTTCACTTCAATTGTTATATTATCAATTAGGCGTGCTTGAGAATACTTTACAGCTAAGGCAATAATCACTTCGCCTGTTACCGTTTCTACTTCTTCCAATTCAGGATATGAATAAAGTTCAATATAATCAATTTCTCCTGAAATATGTTCAGTAAGAAAATCACGAACATGCTTGGTGACAACCTTAGGATTGCGCTCTCCTTTTTCAATGGTTTGTTTAGCCTTTAAAAGTGAAGCGTATAAATATTTTGCTTCTTCCCGTTCATGAGGTAAAAGCCTCACATTGCGAGAGCTTTTCGCTAAACCATCTTCTTCTCGTACAGTTTCAACCCGTACAAGCTCTATTGGAAAATGGAAATCGTCAATTAAGCCCTCCACGACCGCAACTTGCTGAGCATCTTTCATGCCAAAATACGCTCGATTCGGCTGAACTAAATGAAATAACTTCGTTAATATTGTAGCAACACCATCAAAGTGGCCTTCTCTAGATTTGCCGCAAAGAACATGAATTCTACTATGCACTTGTACAGTAACAGATGGCTTATTCGGATACATTTCTTCAGTAGTAGGTGCAAATACCACATCTACTCCTACATTCTTTGCTAAATCAAGATCACGCATTAAATCTCTTGGATACGTCCCAAAATCTTCATTAACGCCAAATTGTAACGGATTAACAAATATACTTAACACGACAATATCATTTTCTTTTCTTGCGTTTTTGATTAACGTGAGATGTCCTTCATGTAGGTAGCCCATTGTTGGAACAAAACCTATTGATTTGTTTTGTTTTTTCCATTTCTGTATTGTTTGCTGCAATTCGTTTTTAGATTTGATGACTATCATTTTGTGACTCCCCCATATAATGCCGTTACCGTTTCTTCCTTCATGGAAAAGCTGTGCTCTTCTTTCGGAAAAGATCGCTCTTTCACTTCTTCAACATATTGTTCAAGCGCAGTTGTTATCGGTTCATTCAGCTGTGCGTATTGCTTCACAAATTTTGGTGTTCGATCTACCCCGTAACCAATTACATCATGATATACGAGGACTTGTCCATCCGTATCCTTCCCAGCTCCAATACCAATTGTTGGGATGGATAGTCTATCTGTAATTTCTTTCGCAAGTTGATGTGGTACGCACTCCAACACAAGTGCGATGGCACCAGCCTCTTCTACCTTTCTGGCATCATCCATCAACTTCTTTGCACTTTCCACATCTTTTCCTTGAACTTTATAGCCACCTAAAACGCCAACTGCTTGTGGAGTTAAACCTAAGTGAGCCACTACAGGGACCCCCGCATTCGTTAAGGCTCGGATAACATGTAATACATCTTCTGCTCCTTCAACCTTTACTGCATCTGCTCGGCTTTCTTGCATGATTCTCATCGCATTTTGTAACGCCGTCTCAACCGATATATGATAAGACATAAAAGGCATATCTGTTACAACGAATGTGTCTTTTGCCCCTCTTTTTACGGCTTTTGTATGATGGATCATGTCATCAACTGTAACCGGTATTGTGGAATCGTATCCTAATACAACCATACCTAAAGAGTCTCCAACTAAAATCATATCGGCATTCGCTTTTTCGACAAGCTTTGCTGACGGATAATCATATGCTGTCATCATAACAATCGGTTCTTTTTCCCTTTTCATTTTCATAAAATCTGTTCTTGTTAACATCTTAACTCCCCCTCAATTGTAACTTAGAGGAGATGAATAATAACCGGTAACGAAAAAATCCTTCTTCGGAAGGAAGAAGGATTTTAGACATACGTATCCCATCGGCTTTTCATCCCTCTGTCCCAGTCCATTTGGATCAAGGCAGAATCCATTTATTTAGGTTCTGTTTTCGTGTATAGTTGTTTCATTCATTCAGAATATCACAACGTTATTTCTTATAGACAATCTCTACAGAGCCTACAAACAATCTGTTCTCACAAGGTGTAGTTCCTCAAATGGATACTACCCAACATTAGTATAACAGAAAATAAGGAAAGGAACATATTGAAAGCATATTGAAATAAGAAGTTCATAAAATATTATGCGTTTATTTCTATATCAGCAGAATAAATACGTTCAATTTTTCCATCTTCCGTTTCTAAAAGTAAAACTCCTTCATCGCTAATTCCGAGCGCTCGACCTGTGAGTGTTCCAGATAATGTCCGTGCTGTTATTTGTTTATTCAAGCTTATGGAATAACTTTCCCATAAAAGTTTAATCGGCTTAAACCCATGAATTAAATATTGATGATAAAGCTTTTCAAAAGATGTTAAAAACTTTTGGATGATATGCGCTCTAACAATAGGTTCTCCTTTTTCCAACTTTAACGATGTCGCGATGGATTGTAAATGTTCTGGAAAATGGTTAAGATCTTGATTCACATTAATGCCTATTCCGATAATAACCGAATGAACATGGTCAGGCTCCGCTTGTAATTCGGTTAAAATTCCAACAATTTTTTTCCCATTCATTAAAATGTCATTTGGCCATTTTATGGTAGGAGAAAGTCCGGTTTCTTCTTCAATTGCTTGAACAATCGCAACCGCAGCGAGCAACGTTAATTGAGGAGTTTGTTGGATTGGGATTTTCGGCTTTAGAATTAAGCTCATCCATATTCCCGTTTCCTTTGGTGAATGCCAGACTCTCGCCATCCGGCCACGCCCTCCAACTTGTTCTTCAGCAACAACTAACGTTCCTTCAACTGCTCCTTGAGTCGCTAGCTGTTGTGCAATCGTTTGAGTAGATTCTACACTTTCATAATGATGAATTACTTGCCCGAGTGTTTCCGTCTCTAATCCGATGCGAATTTCATTAGCTGAAATCTTTTCAGGCATTTTGATTATTTTGTATCCTTTCTTTCGAACCGCTTCGAGCTCGTATCCTTCTTTTCTCAACTCCTCAATATGCTTCCAGACAGCTGTTCTCGAGCATCCAAGTACGTCGCTAATTTTTTGACCCGAAACATAATCTCCTTTCGCTTCAGAAAAAGCTTCTAACAATTTTCTTCTAATCTCTGATTGCATGTTATGAGCCACCCCTTCAGTTCATCTTCCACGTTTTGCACAATACCATTTATTACAGCTCGTTCCATATACTCAATGATTTCTTTTACTTTCGGTCCCGGCTTTAAATTGAGTAGCTTCATTACATCTTGACCGTTCATGACAAGCTCTTTTCTATTTTTTATCGGCAAAGTTTCATAGCTTTCTTTTAGCTCCTCAAGTTTTCCTTCATCGTGATGTTTCGTTAACACTTGTCGAACCCGTTCAATTTGAATGGCATTTTCCAGTCCTGTTTGATAAAGAAGAAAAGGAGACCAATTGCTATTTAACACTTCGGTCAAAATTGAATAGGATTGAAGCACAAATCGAATAACCTTTCCTGGTAATTTCCATGCCCTTAAAAAGTCTTCAACGTCTTCTACAGCAAATACGTATGTAACTAACAGCCACACTTCATTTGATGTGTGAACGCGTATGGGGAATTGGCTCAATTCCAAAATCCGATCTTTACAATGCTCCCACTTAGGCAAATGCTTATATAACATTGTGTTTAGTAATTC
This sequence comes from Bacillus kexueae, assembly GCF_022809095.1. GTDB lineage: Bacteria > Bacillota > Bacilli > Bacillales > Aeribacillaceae > Bacillus_BZ > Bacillus_BZ kexueae. The sequence continues at coordinate 28,951 of NZ_JALAZE010000003.1, read as the reverse complement.
TTCTAAAGAACGCGAAACGTTTGGTCCCTTCATTAATTTTTCAAATTCAACGGTTTTTCGTTCGACAGATACTTTTTCAAGCAGGTGATAGTTTTTACATATAGCTTCTTTCGTTTCAGGATGCAAAGTAAATGATAGTTGAGACATAAACCTAATAGCTCTCAACATTCGTAAGGCATCTTCATGGAAACGGTCGAAAGGATTTCCTACAGTCTGAATGCTCTTCTGCCAGATTGCTTCATTACCGCCGAAATAATCAATCAAATCCCCATCTTTTGTCATTGCCATTGCATTCATCGTAAAATCACGCCGCTTAAGGTCCTCTTTTAAAGATTTGATAAATTTTACACTTGAAGGCCTTCTAAAATCTTCATATTCTCCCTCTTGGCGGAAAGTCGTTACTTCAAAAGGAATCTCGAAATCAAGAACAATAATCGTTCCATGCTCTGCGCCCACATCGACCGTTTTTTGAAATATGGATTGAATATCAGATGGTTCAGCGGAAGTTGCTATATCCACATCACCAATTTCCCTTCCCATAGTTAAATCTCGAACAGACCCGCCAACAAAATAAGCTTCATACCCATGCGATTCCAAGCAATCAATCACCTTTTTAGCTTTGTGAAATAGTTCTTCCATAACTAACTCCCTCACCGAGTAGCTCAAAATACAAATTTTCATATTGATTGACAATCGCTTCAGAGTGAAATTTTTCAGCTACAACTTTTTTACCATTCTCAACCATCTCGTTATAAAGCGTATTATTCGACAATAGTTCAATCGCTTTTCTGCCCATTTCTTCTACGTTTCCGACTTCACAAATGAAACCAGTCTTGCCATCTTCTATTACTTCGGGAATTCCTCCAATATCAGACCCAATACAAGGAACGCCACATGCCATTGCTTCCAATAGTACTAGGCCGAAGCTTTCTTTCTCCGAAGGGAGAATCATACAATCGCTAATGGAATAAATTTCCGCTAAGTTTTCTTGTTTCCCTAAAAACAATACGTCTTCTTGTAATTGAAGACCTTTTACTAATTGTAAGACTGCCGTCATTTCCGGTCCGTCGCCAACTAATAAAAGTTTAGCTGGCATCTCTTCTCTTAGGCGTTGAAACGTTTTGACGACATCAGGAACTCGTTTAACTTTTCGAAAATTCGAGACATGTATCATTACTTTTTCGTTTTCTTTTATACCATATTGCTCTTTTAAATGATGAGCATTCCGCGGGTAATAAACGCGTTCATCGATAAAATTATAAACGGTATTAATCTGTTGATTCGGGTTAAGTAAATCATATGTTTGTTTCACAAGAGCATTTGAAACAGCGGTGACTAAATCACTCGATTCAATGCCATACTTAATAGCATTTGAAAGTGATAAATCTTGTCCTAATACCGTAATATCTGTTCCGTGCAGAGTCGTAACAATTTTAATATCACGCTTTGCCATCTGCTTGGCTAAAGAAGCACATACTGCATGTGGGACAGCGTAATGAACGTGTAAAATATCAAGTTGTTCGTTTTCAATGACGTCCGCCATTTTACTTGCTAATGCTATGTCGTATGGTGGATATTTAAACACTGAATATTGATTAACTTCTACCTCATGAAAATAAATATTGCAATACACTTTATTTAAACGAAAGGGCATACTGGAGGAAATGAAATGTATTTCATGCCCTTTTTCAGCAAGTAATTTTCCTAGTTCCGTCGCTACAATTCCAGATCCTCCAACAGAAGGGTAGCAAGTAATTCCGATTTTTAATTTTCTCATCTGTCATCACCAAATATGTCTTTATCCATTAAAAGCGGATTACGGCTCATAAACCCTTCCGCATATCGAATACCCCAGTCCTTTCCAAACAATCGTTCCCTCGATTCTACCGTTTCGATATATCCATTCGTTAAAGGGGTATCCACTGAATTATCCGTTTTAATAAACTGACTTTCATAAGCAAGTAAACTCTTACGCTTTTCTTCCATCGTATCACTGATATCCATTACAAAATGGGGACGATGAAACCCATTAATCATGTAATAATACACAGCATGGATTCGATGTCTCGGCTGTTTATCCTCGTCCTCGTATTTATGAATTCCACTCGAGAAAACAGCTTCGTCTACAAGCTTCATACAATTTCCATGATCAGGGTGTCGGTCTAATTCATATGGAGCGAACACAATCTTCGGTTGATACTTCCGAATAACGGAAACGATTTTCCGAATATACTCTTCTTTCATGAAAAGTCCTCGATCGGGTAAATGGAGATTAATCCGCTCTGATACTCCTAATATTTTAGCAGCAGCTTTCGCTTCATTTTGGCGTATTTCAACTGTGCCATTTGAGGAAAGTTCTGCGTCGGTCAAATCACAGATGATGACCGATTTTCCTTGTTTTGTATATTTTGCAATGGTGCCACCCATACCAATTTCAACATCGTCTGCATGGGCTCCAAATGCTAAAATGTCACACTTATTCTTCGTCCAAGTCATGTATAATCTCTCTCCAATTTAAATCTCCGCGTTCCAGTCCACGAATAAGCATTTCAGCTGTTCCCATATTCGTGGCAAGGGGAATACCATATACATCTGATAAACGGAGTAAAGCCGAAACATCTGGCTCATGAGGCTGTGCTGTTAATGGATCACGAAAGAAAATAACCATATCCATTTCATTATTCGCAATCATTGCACCAATCTGTTGATCTCCGCCTAATGGGCCGGATTGGAAACGATGGATAGGTAAGCCTGTCGCCTCCATAATTCTCATTCCAGTGGTACCAGTTGCGAAGAGTTCATGATGTTCAAGTACATGCTTATAAGCAATAGAAAATTGAACCATGTCATTTTTTTTCTTATCATGTGCAATCAAAGCGATTTTCATCATATGCCTCTCCTTACTCCATAATATTTTCTAAACCATATACAAGCATATCTAGCTTCATAACTGTTTCAACACATAGTTTTACTCCAGACATAAAGGATGCACGATTGTAGGAATCGTGTCGGATTTTTAACGTTTGTCCTTCTCCTCCAAACATTACTTCTTGATGAGCAACAAGGCCTGGTAATCGTACGCTATGAATTCGAATACCATCCATTTCAGCTCCGCGTGCTCCCGTCATCGTTTCTTTTTCATTCGGGTGTCCTTGCTTCTTCGATTCCCTCACTTCTGAAATCATCTCAGCTGTTTTAACACCTGTACCTGAAGGAGCATCTAGCTTTTGATCATGATGCATTTCAATAATTTCAACATCTTGAAAATACTTAGCTGCCATCTGAGCAAATTTCATCATTAATACTGCTCCTACGGCAAAGTTCGGAGCAATAATAGCACCAATTTGTTTTTCTTCAGCTAACTGTGTTAATTCTTTTAAGTCTTCTTCCGAGAAACCTGTAGTTCCAACGACAGGACGAACCCCATATTCAAGGGCGATTCGAGTATGTATTTTTCCAGACTCAGGTGTCGTCAAATCGATGAGTACATCTGGTTTTGTCTCTTGAAAACATTGCTCTATATTTGTGTATGTGTAAATATCTCGACCTTGAAATGGTTCACCATCATTCAAACGATCAATAACACCGACTAATTCAAACTGTTCTGTTTCATCTACAAGTTTTACAGCTTCTATTCCCATTCGGCCTCTAGGTCCTGCAATTACAATTCTTACTTTGCTCATTTCATTCCACCTCTTCTTTTTTCGTCCAACGATCTTTATCACGCGTTTGGAATTTGTTCATGACTAAGTCATGTGCTTGCTCCAAATCTATTTGAAGTGAGTTAGCTAAACAAATAAGTACAAATAGTAAGTCCCCTACTTCTTCTTCAATTGCTTTTTCTTTTTCGGTTTTCTTTTTTGGTTTCTCACCATAATGATGATTAATTTCACGTGCCAATTCGCCTAACTCTTCTGTTAACCGAGCAAGCATAGCTAACGGGCTAAAATATCCTTCTTTAAATTGCCCAATATAAGCATCTACTTCCTCTTGTAATTGCTTCATCGTTTTATTTGACATATCGCTCACTCCTTGTCTACTCTTCAATGTTATATAATTGCATTCCATTTGACAAATCAAAAATCTCACAAAGAGTTTAATTTGTCTGTTTGTTTTCCGACTCATTATCATCTATAATAAAGTGAAACTTCAAAATTTTACACAGTTTTCATTTTATGCAATGGCTGTTTCAATAACATTGCTTCTTTTTGCCGTGAAATAGGCGGAACTCTCATGCTCGGGACTCAACTTAGGGAAATGATCACCCGAGTTTAAGCATGCTTCGATACGAAGCCAGGAGCTATAGAAAAAAATAAAATTCTATCTACTATTCATAACACAGTTATCGTCTGAAGCGGTAGCTGTTTCTTATGTAAAAGCTTTTTTCAATTTGGTAATATAATTGGACGCTTTCCTCATGGAAGGTCTGTTTCGTTTCAGCTTGATTTTTCTAATGGCTTCTTTGACTCGTAATCTTCGACTCATGCCTGTCAATTTGAGTTGTCACCTTTCGCTTCAATTATTACATTATTTCATGACGAAAAAGCAACAATGTAAACCAAGACAGCCTATGAAAAATATTAAACTAAGGAGGTTCACATGTTACAAGTCAAAGTTAAAAATATTCTCTTCATACTACTAGGGTCTGCTATCTTTGCCTTCGGACTTGTGCATTTTAACATGCAAAATAATTTAGCTGAAGGTGGATTTACAGGTATAACACTTCTACTCTATTTTACTTTTAACATGGATCCGTCCATCACGAACTTATTATTAAATATTCCTATTTTCATTATTGGATGGAAGTTACTCGGTAGAACTACATTTATTTATACGATAATAGGCACAGTTGCTCTCTCTATTTTTTTATGGATTTTTCAAGAAAACCAATTTCATATTCCGCTAAATGAAGATATGACATTGGCGGCATTGTTTGCCGGTGTTTTCATCGGTGTTGGCCTAGGTATAATTTTTCGATATGGTGGGACGACCGGTGGAGTTGATATCATCGCACGACTCGTTCATAAATACGTTGGGTGGAGTATGGGTAAAACGATGCTCCTTTTTGATGGATGTGTCATTTTACTATCGTTAATTACTTACTTAACATATCGTGAGGCCATGTATACTCTCGTAGCAGTTTTCGTAGGAGCCCGTGTGATCGATTTAATGCAAGAAGGGGCATATGCAGCAAAAGGTGCCACAATTATTTCCGAAAAAAATGAAGCAATTGCAGATAAAATATTAAAGAACATGGACCGAGGGGTCACCATCCTAAAAGGACAAGGGTCGTTTACAAAAAAAGACCGTAACGTCTTATATTGCGTAGTAAGTAAAAACGAATTATTTAAATTAAAACAAGTTATTACGTCCGTTGATCCTCATGCATTTGTTGCGGTTAGTGATGTTCATGATGTTTTAGGGGAAGGGTTCACCCTAGATGAAAATAAAAACCCGATAGAAAGATAAACAATGGAGTATTTCATGCAAATTAATAGGCGTCTAGCAACAACAAAGTATTAGGTGGAGATTCCAGCTAATACTTTGTTGTTTCTTTTTAACAACCTCTTTTCTTTTATATAAAGATGCCGTTTTAAACACATGCTTTCCACGGGGAAGTTTGTATCATATCGGCTCCTTCTGTCTAGTGAACCGCCTTTGGACAGTTACCACCATTTTCTACAAATCCCTTCAGCATGCACATGCGGAGTAAAGTCACTCCTTTACATAGATAAAAATTACCTTGAACAGTATATTGCGTACTAAAACAACAATATTTAAGAAGAGCACTTTGACGTAACAATAAATGGAGAACCATTGTAAAAGTATGCTTTCTTATGAAAGAAAACAGTCCACCCATTTTGTATAGGGTGGACAAGATTTAATAATGTTTACTGTTTTGTTTTGAAGGGAGTTTAGATACTTCCCCTCTATACTTCCTCCAACCTGCATACGATAATGCGAGAAAGATTATACTTCCCGTTGAAATCATAACCCAAAGTAGAGACGGGTCAGCATCGTCTTGTTCTGCTTGATGAAATAAATCTTCAAGCGCCTCTTCTATAGCAACGAGTTGTTCGAACTTAGTATGCTCAGTCATATTCTCGTATAAGTTGCTCTCAATGGCAGATATGTGAGTTTCCACTCTTTTTATATGCTGCTCATTTGCATCAATCGTCAAGCTAGGATAAATCATACTATAAAGGAATCGAAAATGTCCCCACTCTTCTTCGAATGAATCGTAATCCCCACTTTCAATATTTTCTTTCAAGTTAGAAAAAGTTGTCATAATTGGCTCTTCCATCGTCCCCCATAGGGGCTGATGCTCGGATGAAAGAGCGTCCACAACTAAACGAAATTGGGTAACTGCTTTTACACGTTCCTCTGTTGGGATGGTTTCGTCCAACACTTTTTCATATGCTTTCTCTTTTGTAGAATAAATCGTTTTTAATTGGTCAGTCGTAAATTCCTCTTGAAAAAACGCTAGCTCCTCAAACTTTTGATCAAAATATGTGAGTAGTTGAGCGGTTTCTTCAAATCGATTTTGCTTGGAAAGTTGCCACGCCATATCCGATATATGATTCAGTTCATCCAATCCCTCGTTTGCTTCTCCTGTATGAGAAAATAAAAAAAACATAAAAACCGAAAGCACAATACAAAAGAGCTTTTTCATACTCGTCCCTCCCATTACTTCTAGTAATAACTATGAGAAAGTGGACAAGAGTAGACCAAAACTTTTTTGAGTGAGCCTTCCTCTAAACAGGTTACTATAAGAAAGATTTTCGATATGTATTAATCGGGGCGATAAAAGAGAGGTCGTACATTCGATCAAGGGAGGTCATGGCACTTGAATGGCCATGCGCCCTCAAATGAAAAGATTTTCAAAGTGGCCACTTTTTAGCTTTTGGTGAAAGAACAAGAAAATAAGCTATGAAGATTGAAAGGATGCTAAGCCAGAAGGTAAAATATCCGATTTGGTGCATATATTGTGTTAATACACTATATCTCGGCATCATTCCGAACACATAGTCAATAATTTCGTTATGCATTGTCCATATACTTGCTACAACAAGGTGTTTAGTGGTGAAACGATAATAGGGACTATAGAGAATTCCTTGAATAGCCATGCCTAAATGAGAACAAATGAGCATCCATCCTGCAGTAGATAAATGGCCAGTTTCAATCAAGACGAAGAAGTTCATCAACACTGCCCAAATTCCGTATTTAAACAGCGTAACAATTGCTAACGCTTCGAACCACTTGGCATTTTTCTTAAACAGAAATGCGATAAGTACAAAAACAAAAAATAAACTTGCGGTTGGACTATCTGGGACAAAGGGGAGAAAATAAGCAGGCGTCTCTTTTAACTGATATCCATACCAAATATACCCGTAAACTGTCCCTACCATATTAATCACTAGCATTATGTATAGAAATGTTTTTTGTTTAAGAACAAAGTTGATCCAATTCATAAAATACACGCTCCATCGTATTAGGTAGAAGTACGATTCATATGTCTATGGATTTTCGGAATCAAAAAGCTCACAAGACTTCCAAAAGTGATTGACAATCAATATCAATGTAATTCCACATGTTCTTATTCCTACCATGCGCTATTCGACATTTAGTATAAATGTTCCAATTTATCAATCGTTTAGAATAATAAAATTAGTAAAAAAAGCTGACAAAATGTCAGCTTTTATTTGGAAGTTACATTAGCAATAAATTCTGAAAGGACTTGTAATTCTTCATCAGTACCTTTGAAGATTCCCCCAGGCATTCCACCTTGTCCTTCTACAGCAATCTTTGCAATCTCTTCAGCTGTAAGACCAGTGTCAACTAAAGATGGAGCAGCAGCTCCTCCTTGCAATGTCTCACCGTGACAAGATAGACAGCCTTGATCAGAATAAATTTGGTATCCTTCCGATTCTGTATCAATTTCTGCTTCCGCTTGAATCTTTCCTTGCTCAGCAGCCTTTTCCCAGTCATGCTGAACAACTGATTCCCAAGTTAAATAAACAGAAGCTGCGAGCGCTAAAAGCATCATACCAACAGCAACTGGACGCTTATGAGGACGACGCTCTGGACCACGATCTAAAAACGGAGCAAATAACAGTGCACCAAAGGCTAAACCTGGCATAATAATCGCTCCAATTACTGTGTAAGGACCTGCAGCGTAGTAATACTTTAATAACTGATATAAGAATAAGAAGTACCAGTCAGGTAAAGGAATATATCCTGTATCTGTTGGGTCAGCAACACGCTCTAACGGTGATGGATGAGCGATCGTTAAACATAAATACCCAATTAAGAATACCGCACCAACCATCCACTCTTTTAATAAGAAGTTTGGCCAGAACGCTTCCGTTTTCCCTGGAAATTCAGAATAATCCTTAGGAATATTTGGCTTTCTTTCTGCGGAAACTCGCGAGTCTCCAACGAATTTCATACCTTTTCCGCGATGCATAGTTTCCCCTCCTTTATAAGGTGGTTACCGTTCGTATGATCCTACATCTTACAGAGGACCCGAAATACCTTGTTTACGAATCATTAAGAAGTGAGCAGCCATTAAACCAAATAAAGCTGCCGGTAAAAAGAATACGTGAATAGCAAAGAAACGAGCTAATGTTTGAGCACCGACAATTTCTTCATGTCCTGCTAAAAGAATTTTTACTTGAGTACCAATTAATGGTGTTGCTTCGGCAATTTGAAGACCTACTTTTGTTGCGAATAACGCTTTCATATCCCAAGGTAATAAATAACCTGTGAATCCTAAACCTAACATAACGAAGAAAATTAATACTCCGACAATCCAGTTTAACTCACGAGGTTTTTTATAAGCACCTTGGAAGAATACGCGCAATGTATGTAAGAACATCATAACGATTACAAGACTAGCTCCCCAGTGATGCATTCCGCGTACAATTTGTCCGAAAGCTACTTCGTTTTGAAGATAATAAACGGATTCCCAAGCGTTTTTAATATCCGGAACATAGTACATCGTTAAAAACATCCCCGATAACACTTGGATAACTGTTACGAAGAAAGTTAAGCCGCCAAAGCAATATACAAATGCTGAAAAATGATGAGCTGGGTTAACGTGCTCTGGTACTTCATGGTCGGCAATATCTCGCCATAAAGGCGTAATATCTAAACGCTCGTCTACCCAATCATAAATCTTGTTAAGCATTTATTACGCCTCCCCTTTTGGTTTTGCTTTACCTAAGTATAAGAAACCGTCTTTCACTTGAAGTTCATATCGATCTAACGGTGATGGAGGTGGTGTACCTTGTACATTTTGCCCATCTTTGTGATACAATCCGTTGTGACACGGACAGAAGAATTTGTTCGGGTTTGCTGGGTCACTGTTCCAGTTGACTGTACACCCTAAATGTTTACAAATTGGTGAAAGCGCTACAATGTCACCGCTTTCTGTTTTATAAACCCAAGCAGACTTTGGCTCCTCAGATTCATACCAAGCGTCTTTTTGTTTTACAGTAAAGTCAACACGTAAAGGCTCTGACGTCAAATCGTCGACTTTTACTTTCGTATTAACGAATTCCCCGCCACCTGATGGTTGTAACACAGGGTCAACAGCAAAGCGGACTAAAGGCATAAAAATCCCCGCAGCCATGAAACCGCCTACACCAGTTAGGGTATAGTTTAAAAATTGACGTCTTGACACACGGTGTTTTTTCTCGCTCATCTCTTTTTCCCCCCTCTATCTTAGGCTAGTCCCTACGGACATACGAAATACATATAAAACTAGGACATACTCATGATATATCAATCTGATACATTGGTCAATATTATCCTGACTGTAAAACATTGTAATGAAAGGGTTTTTATCATTTATTCCAAGATTGTAATAAAATGTTCAAAATTTGTTCAATTTGGTCTTGTAAAAGCTTCCGTTTTAAGTTCGTATCCATATGTTCCAGTGGTACCGTCGGGACCCAAATGATTTCATCATCCCCTTCTGTTCGCCAATTTTCATCGCTTGTGAGAAATATTACATGTTTAAAATGCGGTTTAATTGTAGCTTTCCACTTCTGTAAATGATTATCCTTATTTTCTTCTGAATTTACCAAATAGGTAATGGGTGGAAGTAATAAAATTCTCCCCTTTAATTGTCGTTCTAATTCATTAGCAAGGGTTAAAACAAACTCTCCTTTTGAAACGATTTGTTTCAGCTGATGATCAAACCCAACCGGAACTAGTGGTATAACAACAGTATCTACATAATCTTTTGATTGTAAATATTGATCAATTTCTTTTCCTTCCCATTTCACCGTCAACACTCCTAGCAATATTTCTAAACTGTTTTCATTATAATTGTTTGTAGTTAAAATTGTAAGTATTGATGTTTCACCTTCGTTCATAGGCCCTTAATTTTGAGCAGAAGGGTTAACAATGTTACTTTAACAAATTTTGAATAAGAATACTTATTATGATGATTATGGCACTTGCTTTCTACTAGGAAGAAGAAGTTACGTCGCTTCATTACACTTAGAATAATCATTGGCCTACAGTGCTTAAAGGAATCAACAAACGGATCTCGGATTTAAAAGAGAAAAAACAACAGCTCGTGAAACAAAAAGTCGCACTATCAGAAGGACGGATTGAATAACAAATGTTATTGTCTTTTCCTGGAATCGGTGAAACAACAGCTGTACTTGGAGGGATTGGTGATTTAAGACACAATTAAATACATATGTCGATATTGAATAAACGAGGAAATAAGAAACTACGAAAAATATTGTACTATGTCATGCAAACGATGATTACCTTACGTAACAAAACGAATAATCACATTGTGGATTGTTACGATAAATTAAAAAACGCAACCTCAAGGAAAGCCCCATAAAGTTGCGTCCATCGCTTGTGTGAATAAGTTCTTGAAAGTCGCATTCCACCTTATTACACACAACATAACTTATGATTACGAAACAGCATCAACCTGTTCCTAAATGGTTACTACCACTATACTTTGACCTTGTGAAAAAACGTCATTTCCTCCAGGTCTTTTTGGTATGTTCAAATATATTTATAAGAGAGTGGATATCCCCCCACATGAAAGTATTCATTTTCATCTTTAAAAAATTAGGTAAAGCTCTTGACTATAGGTAAGAAGAATGGGTGTCCCAAACTACTTTTGGGACACCCTCACTTTCTAAATGGCTGAAAATCCTTTTAAAGCTTTAACAATTGAAGTTGTTCAGTTAACTTCTGAAAAGCTTCCTTATCTTGACGGTCTAATGCTTGATCGATTTCTTTTAACAGACGCTCTTTTTGAAAAATTCGAATGGACTCTTCAAGAACCTTCTCAGCAATCACACGATCTTTTTCGTTCACGTTTAAATGACGAGGTTTAAACGGATTTTCTTCTAACACCGCTGCGTATTCAGGAGAGTTATAAGCAAGTCGGAAATTTAACTGAATAAATAGAGCTTCATCTTTGTTCAAGCGAATATCATGAAATGACTTTTCTGCATCCGTTGTCATAACGTTTTCTTTATAAAAGCGAAACGGTACTTCATCAACGCAGTGGGTGGACATGATAATTCCCCTTGGACAATATTGGGCGTGTTCAACAAAATGTACCTTCTCCATTAACGAATCGTGACTCATTAAATAATTAAGAATCCATACGCACTCTCTTCTCTTCAGCTGATAGTGATTTAAAAACCATCTGATGAAATCTTTCTTCTCATGAACAGATACAGGGGTTGTCATGCGTAATCCCTCCTCTGCTTTCTCATTTATTCCTTACTTCTTTAATTCAACAAAGACCTCTTAAAACCCTTTAATTCCTCTTACGAAAAGTTGTCTTCCAACTGCAAAATCATATCTTGAATTTCGACATTGGTGCTGTCTAACTTTGCCGCTTCTTCAAATAAGCTTTTCGCTCTTTTCCGATCCCCTTCCTCTAAAGCAAAATAGGCGAACTCTTGTAAAAAGTCGATGTCTTCTTTGAAGAAAGTATATGCACGTTCATAATGTTTTAATGCATCCGAATATTGTTCAATTCCGTTATATGCTTTTGCTAAGTTCCAATCAAATTTAGGGTCAAATTCATCGAATTTGTTTATGAGATCCGTCAATAGTTCTACCGTTTCTTCGTAACGTTCGTCTTCATTGTATACATCTGTCAGTGTTATAGCGGCTTCAATATAACCTGGATCAAGTGCTAGAGCTTCTTGCATTAATTGTTCTGCTTGCTGAACTGATTGCATCTTTAATGCAATCTTTCCTCCGTAATAATAAAGTTCCTTATTAAACTCATCATATTGGATTCCAGATTTAACAGCATCTAAGCTCTCTTTAAGCATGCCTTCATGCTCATAGCTACGCGCTAACGGCAAGTAAACTGATGTGTATTCCGGGTCCATTTCTTTTACCTTTTCTAGCTGAGTAATCGCCGTTTGGTAATATTCTGCCTGCATCGCTGTAATGCCATAACCAAAAAATGTGTGAAGATCAGCATGAGACTGAATACCTTTCTGATAATGTTCAAGCGCTTCTTCAAATTGCCCATTTAAACTTAAGCATTCAGCTAAGCGACTGTGGACATTTATATTCGTGATTTCCTCTACTTCTTTAAGTACCAGTTCATATGCGGAGATCGCTTTTTTATATTGAGCTAAATGGAAGTATAATTCTCCTAATGCAAAGTCAATAATCTTTTCATCCGGTAATAACGATTTTGCTTCTAATAATTTTTGCTCGCTCACTTCTGGTAAGCCCTGGAGTTGATATAAATCTGCGAGCAGGATGAGACTTCGAGGATAAGATGGGTGTGAAGATGGTATCGTTGATAATAACTGGATGACTTTTTCTTCTTCGTCAAGTTCCATATAAATTTCTGATAATAAAAGTGTGATATCGGCTTCCTCAGGGTATAGTAATTGTAAATCTTCAGCAATTCTTAGCGCATCTTCGACCATTCCCCATTGATAATACAAGTCTGCGATTAAAAACTTCTCTTCATCGTGCGCGCTTTTTTCTATTTTCTTTAATTGAGCAAGCCCCTCCTCCGTTCTTCCCGCTTCAACGTATTCAATGACCTTTTGTATTTCTTGATTCAAAACCGAACGACCCTTTCTTCGTTTTATTTCATTATAGATGGTATATACATTTGGAATCGCCCAGGATAAACATTTTGTATTTCTTGGCCTTGTCCAGGCTGAAAATAAAAACGCTCACCTGCTTTCATGACAATCCCATTGTGAACAATGATTTCAGGAATATGATTATCATAATCTACAATATCAATTTCTTCAACTAAATCGCTTTTATTTGCCCACCTGTAAAGATTATAAGTGACACGTGCCCCTTGGTGAATAACACCTCTCTCAGGATATAACCCAAGCTTCATTAACAAATCTTTTGATAGAGGCGTTCGCTCTTTAACAGGTTTCTCACTACTTAACAAGCGAAATCCTTGAACGGTATTTTTCCACTCCTTCTCGATTAATGAATAGTTTGAAGATGTGTTGATTTCAGGAATTAAACAAATCGGTCTTGGAAAGAGTGATTCTTTAATCCATCCCCACGGCATTTTCGTCAATTCTTCATGTGAATTTATGGTTAAAATCAAAGCAGGAATATTCCATTTTTTACAGGAACGTATGAGTGAAGGGGTTAATTTCTTAAGAGGAATGCGAATAACAAACACATAATCGATGGGGGCATTTAATAATTTTCGACGGTGCTCCTTTAATTTCACGAGCGTCTCCCGTTCATACAGAATATCAACGATATGAACGATGGTTGTACAACCACGTTCTAACATTCCGCTTGTTACCTCGCGCTTAAATTCATGGAAATTATTATGACGATGGAGGGTCTGATCAAAAAATACAAGTCCAGGAGTAAGATAATATCCTCGTCCGTCCATCCGAACAAATTTTAAATTATTTAAGGAAGGTTCAATCCTCCTGATTTCATTGTTTTCAATGAGGATGGAACAAACTTTGACTTGTTCATGCTCCCAAGTTCTAACTTGGTCTATAATATAAGGCATTTCTCCACACCCTTTTTCTAAAAAGTCTTATAAAAAGGTATGTTTGAAGTGGACAAGATATTCTTTTATTCCTTCGCAGTTTTCTTATGCGTTTTTTCTTTTACAACCATATAAAAGCATTTGTTCTCTGTAGAGGTTAACCTTTTAACTATATCTCACATTAGTTGAGTCAATTGATATAATATATCCTGAACAAGTAATGCTTTTTAGTTTTACATAAATGCAAATGCTGACGTTTTCTTTAGGAAGGGTCTGTCTAATTCCAGCTCCTAGCGTCTAGCGAACAGGCGATAAGTGGATATTTGCTCATTTTTTAGTATCTCCTTTATCTCCGTGCGGGAGAATCTGTAATTTCTACGCCACTGGATGGACGCCGCAGTCTTCTCAACTTACAAGCTCGTCTACGGGGTCTTAGGCTCAAGCTATTCCCACCAAAGTCGCCGACTTTCGCTCCTAGAATTTAATCAGTTCATGACAAAAAAGCAACAATGAATATACCTTAATAAAAAAAGCGCAAAGCGCAAGTCCTTAGGCGAAGGGCGCTGGAGGACCTGCGAGGAGGCTTCCGTCGTCACAGCAGGGTCGAAGCGACTCGAGCTGATAGCGCTTTGCGCTAGACACCAAAAAAACTGTAAAGAGAATACTTTAACACTTTATTGAACTTAAACTTTCTGTAACAATAAAAGGAAGACCGTAAGAGTGCAGTCAAACGAACACTCTTACGGTCATTTTTTTCATTCCGCTTACCGACTATCTCACATTGTCTGGTCCTCCACCTTATCATTTCCCCTATCGAGGAATATACGGTGTTTTTAATTATGTTACTGAGAAGTTACTAACTTATTTAAATGATCAAAGAATGAAGGGTATGATACAGAAATCGCTTCGTAACCTTCTAATTCGATTGAATGTTCACAAATTAAACTAGCAATGGCCAACATCATGCCAATTCGATGGTCACCATGACTGGAAACGGTAACGCCTCCTGTTAACTGTGTATCTCCATGAATAATCATTCCATCATCTGTTGCCTCTATGTTTGCTCCTAACTTTCGTAACTCACGAACAACAGTATCAATCCGATTGGTCTCTTTCACTTTCAATTCGGCGGCATCCTTAATCACCGTGGTTCCTTTAGCTTGAGTAGCCAATAAAGCGATAATAGGAATTTCATCAATCAGCCTCGGAATGAGCTCTCCATCAATTTGAGTTGCTTTTAACTCGGATGTTTTTACTATGATGTCTGCGATTGGTTCTGCTTCATTCGATTTTTCAATGATCTCAATTTCTGCTCCCATTCGTTGAAGTACCTCTAAAATTCCAGTTCGAGTTGGGTTAATGCCAACATTTGTTAAGGTTATTTCACTGTTTGGTGTAATAGCCCCTGCTACAAGAAAGAAAGCTGCAGAAGAGATATCTCCTGGTACATACACATGTTGACCTTTTAACTTTTGTCCACCTTCAATACGAACTGTATTACCGTCTTCTACTACTTTCACCCCAAATTTTTGAAGCATTCTTTCTGTATGGTCACGTGATTTATGCGGTTCAGTAACAGATGTCGTTCCGTCAGCTTGCAACCCTGCTAAAAGAATAGCAGATTTTACTTGGGCACTAGCTACTGGTGAATGATATTCGATGCCCTTTAGCTTGCCACCACGTGTAGAAATTGGAGTGAACCTACCTTCATGTCGCCCATCAATATACGCTCCCATCATTTTTAAAGGAATGGTCACACGATCCATTGGACGTTTTGCTATCGATTCGTCCCCGATGATGCATGTATGGAATGGGCGACCTGCTAATATTCCAAGCATTAAACGAGTTGTCGTTCCTGAGTTTCCAACATCTAAAATGTCGGATGGTTCTTCTAATCCGTTAATACCCTTCCCGTTAACTGTAACGGTATCTCCATCTAACTGAATATCTACGCCCATCTTTTTAAAACATGAAATCGTGCTTAAACAGTCTTCTCCCGTTAAAAAGTGTTCAATCGTCGTTTTTCCTTCTGCTAAAGCACCAAACATAACTGCACGGTGAGAAATCGATTTGTCTCCCGGAACATCGATTTCACCTCGTAAAGTCGTCTTCTTAGATAAAATTCGTTTATCGCTCATTATGTCACCTCATTTAATCGATGTAGCATTCATACTTTGAATACATTTCAATACATTGCTTCGCTCGCTTTCGGTCTTCATCCGTTTGGAAACTAATGCGAAGAACACCGTAAATTTCTTCTCTCGTTTCAATAATCCGTATGTTCGTTATACTGATTTGTTGTTTAGCTAAGTATCCTGTCACTTCAGATATAATCCCTGGGTAATCAGGCACATCCACATACAAATCATAAAAAGACGGTATGGCTCCTTTTTGTTTATCAGGTAAACCATCTCGGTATTCTTTCGCTACTGAGAAATATGTATACAATTCATCCCGATTTTTCTCCTCAACTAGTTGCTTTAATTTATTCATTTCAGCAATCCAATCATCAAACAATTGTGCGATAACCTTGTCATTTTGTATCAGAATATCCCGCCACATCATTGGATTGCTCGAAGCAATTCTTGTAATATCTCTGAATCCGCCAGCAGCCATTCGTTTTAACAATGGGAGTTTTTCTTCGTTTCGATCCGCTTGATGAACAAGACTAGCCGCAATAATGTGCGGAAAGTGACTGATAATCCCTGTAATTTCATCATGTTCTTCGGGATCTAGGAGAATAAATTGTGCCTTCGATCCTTTTAATAACTCTTTTAAGCGGTCTACATGTTCTATGTCGCTCGTTTTCGCTGGAGATAAGATATAGAACGCATTTTCAAACAAATGTGGTTTAGCAGCCACCACGCCAGATTTGTGACTACCTGCCATAGGGTGCCCACCAATAAAAATAACATCATCAGGAAGCTGCTTCAAAGCATATTGAATGATTTTTTTCTTCGTACTACCTACATCGGTAATGATGGTATTTTTCTTAATTGGAATATCACTTAAATGAGAAATAATTTTAATGGATTGTTCTACAGGCGTAGAAATGAAAATAAAATCCGCTTCTTTTACACTTTTATTTAAATCATTTGTAGCCTCATCAATTACATTTAATAACTTGGCCATTTTCCGCTGCTTTTCATCGACATCGAACCCTACAACGCGGTAGGTTGGATGTTCTTTTTTTATCGCTAATGCAATCGAACCACCTATCAACCCTAATCCAATGATTAGCACATTTTGCATGGTTTCACCTACGATTTCATTTGAGTTTTTCAGTTTGGCTGTATTTGTATACATTGTTTCTTTTATAACTATTTCTGTAATGAATACTTATATGACTCTCCAGACATTTGCTTTCCTCGGGGAGAAAATCCTCCTCGGCATGCGCCTGTGGGGTCTCGACCGTTCCTCTACATCCCATGGGAGTCAAGTCGCTTCATTATATAGATTAAATATTTAAAAGTATTATACTTGTTCAAAGAACAACAACCTTTTAGAAAAGAGCCTTGTATAAAAGGAGGGTGACCAAAAAGGACCCTTTCTCCTTTTTAATCGCCCTCAAATCTGTTTTTGTTGTTTTATTCAACTTATTAACTGTTTCAATTCTTCGATGATTGCTTCATTTTCCTCTTTTGAACCGATTGTAATTCGTAACGAAGTAGGAAATCCTAAAGCTTTACCAGAACGAACGATAAACCCTCTTTGTAAAAGGTCTTCAAAAAGCTTTTGACCGTCTTTTTGAAAGTCAATTAAAATAAAATTCCCTTGAGATGGGTAGTATTGAAGATTATAGTCCTCACAAAATTGATAGAATTGCTTTAAACCTTCTTCATTTTGTTTACGGCAAGATTGAATAAACGCTTGATCATCAAGAGCAGCCTCGGCTGCCACTTGTGCAAATACATTCGTGTTAAAGGGTTCACGAGCTGGCTCCATTTCTCGTATTAACGCTGGATTACTAATTCCATATCCTATTCGTAATGAAGCAAGCCCATATGCCTTCGAAAAAGTTCGTAACACTATCACATTTTCATATGTTGATAGATACGAAAGCGAATTCGGATAATTGTTTTGGGTGACATATTCATAATAAGCCTCATCCAAAACAATTAGAGTCGTTTTAGGTACACGCTCAATGAATACATCTAATGATTCTTTATCAATATAAACTCCAGTAGGGTTATTTGGGTTACATACCCATACTACCCTTGTTTGTTCATCGATTGCTTCAAGCATCTTTTCAAGATCGTGGGCTCCTTCAGTTAAAGGGATCTCACGAATCTCTGCGCCTTCAATAACAGCATTGTGCTTATATTGAGGAAATGTAGGAGTTGCCATAACAGTATTTACCCCTGGCATTAAATAGGCACGGCAAATAATCTGAACGATTTCATCTGAACCATTTCCGAAGATTAATTGATTCTCTTCAACATTCAACATTTTTGCAAGTTTTTTACGTAATTTCGCCGCATATCCATCGGGATAAATAGCCATTTGATTCACGGCTTGCTGTAACGATTCCTTTACTTTCTCTGAACAACCGAATGGATTCTCATTCGAAGCTAATTTCACTACTTTTTGCAAGTTAAATTGTTGTTTTACTTCATCAATCGGCTTTCCCGGTTGGTAAGGGTTCAACTTCGTTAACTGTTCTTTCACTTTCATGCGAGACACCTCTTCTACCCTTTATGTTTAGGAGATCATCTAAAAATAGTTCAAACTGTAAGAGGCCTTTTTGCTTCGTATCCTCATCTTGAAGTAATGGAAGAAGCTCCTCTATTTTTCGGATGATGGCACTTCCAACGACCACTCCATCGCTCATTCGATAAAATGATTCCACTTGTTTACGATTGGATACACCAAACCCGACAACAACCGGAATACTTGTTATTGTCTTCACCTTCTGTAAAAATGACTGTATTTCATGATTGAATTGAGAACGCTCACCCGTAACACCTAAAGAAGATACACAATATAAAAAGCCAGTTGCGTTTTGGGCTATCATTTCAATCCTTTTTTCGGAAGTTGGTGCCACCATAGAAATAAAATCAATGCCATTGACTTCACAATTTCTACGTACTTCTTCACTCTCTTCAAAAGGTAAATCTGGAATTAACAATCCATCAATATCATTTTGTTGCATTAAAGCAAAAAAGCGATTTGTTCCTAATTTTAACACAGGATTAAAATAAGTAAAGAGGATAATCGGAATTTTCAAACCATTTTCTTTTAATTTTTTACCAAGTTCTATTGCTTTGACAATGTTCATGCCATTTTTTCTTGCTCGTAAAGATGCACGCTGAATAACTGGACCATCGGCTAATGGATCTGAATACGGAACCCCTAGTTCCAATACAGATGCACCTTTCTTTTGAAGTTGAAGGGCTAAGTCTATCGTAATTGATTCTGATGGGTCTCCTGCCATAATGAATGGAATAAAATGCTTTTCTTCCTTTTTATATTTGTTCAACATGAAACTCTCCCCCTTCAACATAATCCATTAAAGTATGAACATCTTTATCTCCCCGTCCAGATAAACAAATTAATATCGCTTCTTCTTCGTTCATATTTTTAGCCATTTCGATTGCTTTTGCTACAGCATGAGCCGATTCAATCGCACATAAAATTCCTTCTGTTCGATTTAGTAATTTTAATGCTTCTAGCGCCTCTTCGTCTGATGCATGCTCATATTGGACTCGATTTATTGAAGCTAAATACGCATGTTCCGGCCCTACACCTGGATAATCTAAACCAGCTGAAATGGAATATGGTTCAATGATTTGCCCAAATTCATCTTGCAGTAAATATGTTAAGGATCCATGGATAACACCTTTAGAACCTTTTGTAATGGTCGCAGCATGTTCAGGAGTGTTGATTCCTTTTCCGCTCGCCTCAACGCCAATTAATTCTACATTTTCATCGATAAAACTAGAAAACATTCCAATCGCATTACTTCCTCCTCCAACACATGCAATGACTTTCGTAGGTAACGTACCCGTTCGTTCGGTAAATTGTTTTTTCGCTTCATCTCCAATTACACGTTGAAATTCTCGTACCATATAAGGATATGGATGTGGGCCAACTACTGAACCAATCATATAAAAATGGTCATCACAATTAGCAACCCAGTACCGAATCGCTTCATTAGTGGCATCTTTTAATGTCTTATTACCACTTGTTACGGAAATCACTTCTGCTCCAAGCAACTTCATTCTAAATACATTCAAGCGTTGACGTTTGACATCTTCTTCTCCCATAAAAACTTTGCATTCTAAGCCAAATTTTGCAGCAACGGTTGCCGCTGCCACACCGTGTTGACCGGCTCCTGTTTCTGCAATGATTTTCGTTTTCCCCATACGTTTCGCAAGGAGGGCCTGCCCTATTGCATTGTTTATTTTATGAGCTCCTGTATGATTCAAATCTTCTCGTTTTAAATAAATTTTTGCTCCACCTACATGGTTTGTTAATCCATTTGCAAAGGTTAAAGCGGTAGGGCGCCCTGTATACTCATTTAATAGTTTTAGATATTCTTTTCGAAAAGAGTCATCTTCCAACGCCTCTTTTAATGCTAATTCGATTTCAAATAAAGGTTGCATTAATGTTTCAGGTACGTACTTTCCTCCGAATTCACCAAATCGTCCAAATGTATCAGGATACATGAGTCTTTTCCACCCTTTCTTTTAACAATCGTAACAAGGATTTATTTTTTTGACTGTTCACCTCTACACCACTTGCTAAATCAATGCCCGATATCTCTTTTTGTAGTAAGTCGTGAACATTTTCTGGATTAATCCCTCCTGCAATGAATAACTTTTTCTGTTTTTCATCTGCAAAGGCTTGATATTCACGAACATTATCCCAATTAAAGGTTTTGCCCGTTCCTCCAAATTGTCCTTTTACCGAACTATCAATAACAAATCCATCTACATCTTTGAAACGCTCCATCTCCTCAAGAATATGCTCATGATAATGAAGAGCCTTCCAAACTCGTTGTGGTAAATTTTGAACTACTTCTTGAACAAATGATGGTGTTTCCTTGCCGTGTAACTGAACAATATCTAGTGGAACCTCTTCTAAAAAATTCTGTAAATCCTCCAATGTAGGGTTTACAAAAACACCAACGGTCTGAATTTCTTCGGGTATATTTTTTATCCACTTTTTCACTTCAGATGGATGTACTCTCCTTTTGCTCTTGGCAAAAACGAATCCTACATAATCAAAGCCTAACTCCACTACGTTTTGAACATCTTGTAAACTTTGATTCCCGCAAATTTTTACTTCAACTTTATTTGACATTGACATTCTCTCCAAACAATTCGTGGATAGCTTGACATTGATTCGATTTTCTCATTAACGATTCCCCAACTAGCACTGCATTTGCTCCACATTTGAATACGAAATCTAAATCTTCTTTTGTAAAAATACCGCTCTCACTTACGACAATCGACTCCTTCGGAACATTTGAGATAATCTTCTCTGTATGCTCCACCGTCGTGTGAAATGATGTTAAATCTCGATTATTGATGCCAATGATTTTTGGAGTGAATTGATCTAAAATACGTTGTAATGATGTATTCGAATGAACTTCTACTAATACATCAAGCTCATATGACATGGCCACTTCATGCAAAGCTTTAAGTTTTTTAGGCGAAAGAGCCTCTGCAATGAGTAAAATCGCATCTGCTCCTATTTGCTTTGATTCTTCTATTTGAATTTCATCTATAATAAAGTCCTTTCGTAAAATAGGGATATTTACCAATCGCTTTACATCTTGTAAATATGTCTTATGCCCTTTAAAAAAACGTTCATCCGTTAAAACAGACAAGCAATCTGCTCCAGCTTTTTCATACTGTAAAGCCGTCGTTTCATGGTTAAAATTTTGCTGAATAAGCCCTTTGGAAGGAGATGCTTTTTTTATTTCTGCTATTAAACCAATAAATCGTTTCGGATTTTTTAACGCATCGTAAAACGATCGTTTCGGAACATGATTCCCATGTTTTTCGAGCTTAATCTGTTTTACTTCTTCTTCTTTCACACGTAATATTTCTTCAAGCATATTTCTCTTCCTTTCTTACTTGTAATGCTTGTAAGTGGCGAAGGGCGACCCCATCTTCGAGTGCTTTCTTTGCCATTGCAACTCCTTGATGTAAATTGCGTACAGCCCCGGCAACATATAGAGCAGCGCTCGCATTTAACAAGACGATGTTACGTGCAGCTTCATTTGCTTCATTTCGGAAAATCCGTTCAATTAGCTCGGCACTTTCTTGAACATTTTGAACTTGTATGTCCTTTAACTCCCCACGCGATAAGCCCATTTGCTCAGGAGTTATTTCGTATGATTGTATCGTTCCGTTCCGCACTTCAATAACATTTGTCTTTCCTGTAATAGTCATTTCATCCAATCCGTCGTTTCCTGTCACAAAGAGTACATGCTCTGAGTCAGAATGCTGCAACGCATGTGCGAGCTTTTGAGCGTATGAAAGAGAATATACACCTATTACTTGCTTTTTTGCCTTTGCAGGATTCACTAGAGGTCCTAATAAATTAAAAAATGTTCGAAATCCTATTTCCTTTCTCGTCTTCGCTACATATCTCATTGAAGAGTGATAAAGAGGCGCATATAAAAAGCTCATATTGGATTGCTCGATCGCGACACGTGCTTCTTCAGGTGAAGACTGTATAGGAATGTTTAAATATTCCAGCACATCTGCGCTACCACTTTTGGAAGAAACCGAACGATTTCCATGTTTCGCCACTTTTACGCCTAAAGAAGAAGTTAAAATGGCGGATGCAGTAGATATGTTAAATGTATTTGCACCATCACCACCCGTTCCGCAGGTATCAATAACATTTTCCATTCCATCAATTTGAATCATATGTTTTTTCATCGCTTTTGCGAATCCAATTAACTCATCAACGGTTTCACCACGGAAACGCAAAATCGATACGAGACTTGCAATTTGACTATCCGTTGCTTCCCCTTGCATCATGGCATCCATCGCCTCTTCGGCTTGTAATTGTGATAGCGTATCACCTTCAATACACTTTTTCAGAATGCTTTTCATTCGAACCCTCTCCTTCCGTCTTGAATGTTTGCTCAGCGATTTCAATCGTTTTAATAAGCGCGCTTGCCTTGTTTATTGTTTCTTTCCATTCTAATTCTGGTTTTGAATCTGCAACAATTCCAGCACCAGCCTGAACGTACGCAACTCCGTTTTGAAGGGAAATGGTTCGAATGGTAATACAGCTATCAATATTTCCATCAAAACCAATGTAAGCTACACACCCTGCATAGCTTCCCCTTGCAGTCGGTTCAAGCTCATGTAAAATTTGCATTGCTCTTACTTTTGGTGCACCAGATACAGTTCCTGCTGGAAACGAGGAAATAAGCGCATCCATTGGATGTATATCTTCTTTAAGCCGCCCAGTAACTTTCGATATTAAATGCATAACGTGTGAAAAATAAGTTAACTCAAGTAATTGCGGTGTTTGTACCGATCCATATGAGGCCACTCTACCGATATCATTTCGAGCTAAATCAACGAGCATATAATGCTCAGCTAATTCCTTCTTATCTTGAATCAATTGCGTTGCAAGCTGTTGATCTTCTTCATTAGAATTGCCTCTTCTTCTAGTACCAGCAATCGGATGGATTTCTAAATGATCACCTAGGACATGAATAAGACGTTCCGGCGAACTACCGATTAATTCTTCATTTGATAGTTTTATATAAAATAAGTACGGTGAGGGATTTACAATCCGCAAAGCACGATATAGTTGAAATGCAGAAACGGTCACTTTTTTTTCAAATCGCTGTGACAATACGGCTTGAAATATATCACCGCTACGAATGTATTCTTTGATTTTCTCAACATCATTCATAAACGAAGTTTTTTTATAATTAGAGGAAAAGGATTCGAATGAAACAGGTGACGTATCTGTATGAATAAACGGTTGTTCTAAGCGGGTTCTCTGTTTGAGTTTCCTGTGCAAGCTGACAACTTTTTCGGTTGCAGCCGCATATATTTCTTTTATTTTTTCGTTTGTTTCTATCCCGTCTACCGTTTCGTAATGAATAATCGTCATCTGTTTCTTATGGTGATCAAAAGCTATTATCGTTTCACACAAGAGCAACTCACATTTCGTTCGCTGTACATCACTTTTAGAATGATTCGGTACTTTCTCAAATAGAGTAACCGCCTCATATCCTATACTTCCGACAGCTCCTCCGATGAATGGAATATTTAATTTCGGTTTCTTTACATGAAGTGTTTGTTCGATTCGTTGAAACAGCTCAGAAATCGAATGGCTAGTAAAAAGAACCTCTTCTTGCCGATTTTCAAACACAAACTGATTCATTTTTTCTCGAATGAAATAAAGTGGATTTAAACCGATAAAAGAAAAGTTAGACCATGTTGATTCTTGGTCATGACTTTCCAAAATAAAAACTGCCTCATCTTGTAATGCATGAAAAATATCAATCGGAGTTAACGTATCGACATGCACATGAGAAATAATTGGTATCGTTTTATATAGCTTTTGATCTTGTGCGAAATCTTCAAAGGAAGTTTCAAACATAAGCTCAGTCCTCCATTCAGTATGGAGAATGAGTTCAGAGAGGATAAATCTGAAGAAAAAAGATGAAGATAGGTTAAAAAAGCCCAAAACAGTCTGTTTTGGGCAGTGAATTTTAATCATTAAATCAATCCTCTGCTCTTCCTGACTCATTCTCAACTATCTAATCTCTACTCAACTAAACCAATATTAGGTAACTAAAACTTACTGAATATCTTAATCTACATTTTTTTAATTGTCAATTAAATCCGGTCGTAAATTTTTCGCACCTTCTAAATAAACATGTTTAATATCTTTTTGAGCTTTATTCGTTTCTACATGCATCATAACTCGAACGCACTTCTCCAAACTTCCAGGTACGGCCATCTCTTGCATACATGTCACAGGTACGAAAGACCATCCCGAAAAGTTACGTAAAGCCCTCGCCGGAAATGAAGCGTTTAAATCATTTGTAGCCGATATAAAAACTGAAGCAATATAGTCCGGCTTAATTTCATTTTCGTTAACCATTCTTTTAATAAGCTTCTCAGTCGCCTCAATGATTGAATTCGCTTCGTTTTCTTCTACCGTTATTGCGCCTCGAATTCCACGAATCATTGTGACTCCTCCATTCTCCACTCGTCTAATAAAGTTAAAATCTCTTTCGTTTGAATCGGTGTTACGATCGGCTCGCTTATCGCTTTTAATAAAACAAAGCGTATTTGACCTTCAATTGCCTTTTTATCACTCGTCATTTTTGTAACGAGTTGTTCGTTCGTAATATGGGCCGGAATGGTCGTTGGATAACCTAGGATATTAAACCAACTTTTCCATTTGTCATAGCATAGGTCTATACCGTAAACTTTCTCACTTACATATAATGCAAAAAGCATACCGATGGTAACCGCTTCACCATGTGTTATTTTTCCATACCCTAAGCTCGCTTCAATGGCATGCCCTAACGTATGACCAAAATTTAAGAATGCACGAACTCCTTCTTCTTGTTCATCCTGCTCTACAATGTGCGCTTTTATCGAAATTCCTATTTCAATACAATACATTGCCTGTTTCATTGTGATTGTCTGTAATGAATGGATCTCTTCTTCTAACTCTTCAACAAAGCTTTTATTTTGAATCAATCCATGTTTTATCACTTCGGCAAATCCACTTCTCCATTCTTTTAGCGGAAGCGTTTTTAAATAGGACACATCAAAAAGAACAGCATGAGGCTGATGAAACGCACCGATCATATTCTTCCCTAAAGGATGGTTAATCGCCACTTTCCCACCCACTGCACTATCATGAGCTAATAATGTTGTCGGTATTTGAATAAAAGGAATTCCCCTCATGTAAGTTGCTGCAACAAACCCAGCAAGATCACCAATTACTCCACCACCGATTGCCAAAATGGCTGACTTCCGATCCAATCCCTTTTCTAAAGCAAAAGTTTGCGCTTCATAATATCGCTCAAACGATTTTTGTGATTCTCCGTTTGGTATGACGAAAAAATGAACAGGACAATCCAATTGCTTCGAAGCCTCTTGAATATATGATTCGTAATAAGAAAGCACGACTTCATCCGTCATGACCATTATACGAGAGGGAGATAAATTAATTTCTTTTAGAAAATCATGTAATTGACCGGTAATTCCCTCACCAATATATACAGGATATGTACGGCTTTTCGTCCGAACTTTTAAGGTTTTCATTAAAATTCCCTCGCATAAGCTTTTAACCGTTCAATATTTTCTTTAATGACGTCCATTCGATCAACCCCGAACTGCTCAACAATCGCATTTGCAACTTCCCAAGCAACTACAGCTTCAGCAACCACTGCAGCAGCAGGAACAGCACAGCTATCTGAACGTTCAATACTTGCTTCAAATGTTTCTTTCGTCTCAATATCTACACTTTGAAGAGGTTTGTATAAAGTCGGTATTGGTTTCATGACCCCTCTCACGACGATTGGCATACCTGTTGTCATACCACCTTCGAAGCCTCCTAATCGGTTCGTTTTTCGATAGTAGCCTTCCTGGTCATTCCATGCAATCTCATCGTGTACTTCACTTCCAAATTTTCTTGCTGCTTCAAAGCCGATACCAAATTCAACGCCTTTAAAAGCGTTAATGCTTACAATGGCCTGTGCAATTTTCGCGTCAAGTTTTCGATCATAATGGACGTAACTGCCTACACCAGCTGGCACCCCTTCTACGACAACTTCTACTATACCTCCAATTGAGTCACCGTTTTTCTTCGCTTCGTCAATTGCATCTTTCATTTTTTGTTCTACTTCAGGGTCTGCACATCTTACTTCTGATTGCTCTGTCAATTCGCTAATTTCTTCAATTGGATAATTGACATCTCGTGCCTTGACTCCTCCAATTTCTTTTACATACCCAACAATTTTTATCCCTAACTCTGCTAATACCTTCTTCGCTACGGCTCCAGCGGCCACACGAACCGTTGTCTCACGCGCTGATGATCGCTCTAAAACATTTCGCATGTCTCGATGTCCATACTTGATTGCCCCATTTAAATCGGCATGTCCTGGTCGAGGTCGCGAAATTTGCCTTTTCACTTCTTTTTCCTCAGTTTCATCTAGCGGTTCAATCCCCATAATATTTGTCCAATGTTTCCAATCACGGTTTTCTACAACGAGTGCTATTGGAGAGCCTAACGTCTTTCCATGGCGAACGCCACCAACAATTTGCACTTGGTCTTTTTCAATTTGCATCCTTCTACCACGGCCATAACCTTTTTGACGACGCGCTAAGTTCTCATTAATATCTTCTGCTAATAAAGGGAGTCCAGCTGGAACTCCTTCAACAATCGTTGTTAATTGTGGTCCGTGTGATTCTCCTGCTGTTAAATATCTCATCTCGACTAACTTCCCCCTTCAACACTTTAACGCTTTTAAGTAAATATATCATAAAATAATACGCTTGAATAGAAAATTTATCAAGTGTTCTTTTGATAGAAAAACGTTTCAATGGACTTCAAACCAAATTGCTCAGCATTAAAAATTTGCTCAGTACTTCCTACAAACAACACTCCATCATCGTTTAAAGAACGCGCAAATTTAGTATACAATCCTTGTTTAGCTTCTTCAGTGAAATAGATTAGTACATTTCTGCACACAATAATATCAAAGCCTTCATCAAATTTATCAGCAAGTAGGTTATGTCTTTTAAACGTAACAGCTTGCTTTATTTCCTTTTTAACAACAAAATGATCTCCCTCAGTATCAAAATATTTTGCCTTAATATCTGCAGGAACTTCTTGTAATGACCTTGAAGCGTATTGTCCTTGTTTTGCTTTAGCGATCGCATTTTCATCAATATCTGTTGCTAAGATTTTAACTGAGCTTAGAGGGACATGTTTTGATGCTATCATCGCAATCGTATAAGGCTCTTCCCCTGTAGAACAGGCGGCACTCCATATTTTTAACTGATTTCGCTTCTTAAGAAACGACGAAAGAATCGTTTCTTCAAATACTTTCCATCGATTGAAATTACGGAAAAATTCAGAAACGTTTATGGTCATGCGGTCCAAAAATTGCTTGAATAAATCTGGGTCTTTTTCCATTCCTTGATAAAACGATTGAAAAGATTGATATCCTTTCTTTTCATAGAGGGAAATGAGTCTTCTTTTCATTTGTGCTTCTTTATATAAACTTAAGTCGATACCTGTTTTACGCTTAATGTTTTCAATGAATTGCAAATAATCCCTATCAGTCACAATGTTCAACGCTCCTAAAAGATTTTTTCTTTTGTATAGGCTGTTTTCGTATACATTGTTGCTTTTTCAAGCATTTTAATATTGAGGACTTAGCATTACTCCCTAGTAGACACATACTTTCCTCTAAACCCTGCTGGAGTCAAGTGTCCCCCATTACATAAATTAGAGGAAAAATTCTCATGAACAATGTATTTTATTAATACTAAAAACAACAATCTTTTAGAAAAGAGCCTTTCTATAAGTATATAATATTCTAAACCATGATTGGGATGTGAATTAATACTTTTGGAAAAACGTTGTGTGTAATAATAAATTTAACTTCTTTACTTCTTTTAATTCATACGTTATATGAAAAGGAAAAGTAAGATGATGTGGGTAGAGGAATCCGATGAAGGTTACGAAAACTATATTTCGTTTAAACAATTGTTAACCAAACGTCTCTATAAAGAAGGTTCTACGTCAAATGTTGGGGTAGGAGTATTTCCTATTACTCCTCACCCCACTTGAATATCATACGATTTCAATTGATGATGTAATAATATCTTTAATCGGAAGCGATCATAACGTTTAAACCCAAACGCATTCCGTTTAATTACTTTTGTTTGATTGTTTAATCCTTCTATAAATCCGTTGTTATATTCAAAG